>JAYRUL010000158.1:0-5204 GCA_041919095.1 Rhodoferax sp.
ACTGGAGCGTGCGGGCATTAAGACCTACACGCAAGTCGTGCAGCCCAAAGAGGGCAAGCGCATTCGCGTACGGGTGGGTCCGTTTGATTCGAAGGCACAAGCCGACAAAACGGTTGAACGCATCAAGAAGCTGGAATTGTCGGCGTCCATCCTGGAACTCTGAAGCCGCCCGCGCCATGGTGACTCTGGACTGGATATTTCTGGCCATCCTGGTCATTTCCCTGGTGGTGGGAGCCTGGCGCGGTCTGGTCTATGAAGTTTTGTCCTTGCTGAACTGGATTGCTGCATTTGTGTTGGCGCAATGGTTTGCACCAGAGGTGGGTCTGTGGCTGCCCATTGCGGGAGCCAGCGAAGTGGTGCGCTACGGTGCCGGGTTTATGCTGGTGTTTGTTGCAGCGTTGTTTGCCGGTGGGTTGATCGCGTTTGTGGTGCGTAAGCTGGTGGCTGCCATCGGCTTGCGACCGGTGGACCGGGTGCTGGGCGCTGCGTTTGGGTTGGCGCGCGGGGTGGTTGTGGTGCTGGTGGTCGGTGTCTTGGTGGGCATGACGCCTTGGCGCACGCACGATTGGTGGCAAGAATCAACCGGTGCCCAGGTCGCCACGGTTTCCTTGCATGGGCTCAAGCCGGTGCTGCCCCAGGAATTCGGCAAGTATTTACCTTAGACAGAAAGCAAACTATGTGCGGAATTGTCGGTGTCGTCAGCAGTGCACCGGTTAACCAACTGATTTACGACGCCTTGCTGCTGTTGCAGCACCGCGGTCAGGATGCTGCGGGCATCGTGACCCAACAAGACCGCAAGTTCTTCATGCACAAGGCCAAGGGCATGGTGAAGGACGTGTTCCGCACCCGCAATATGCGTGGTCTGCTGGGCAATTGCGGGCTGGGCCAGGTGCGCTACCCCACGGCAGGCAATGCGTTTAGCGAAGAAGAGGCGCAGCCGTTTTACGTGAACGCCCCCTTTGGCATCGTGCTGGTGCACAACGGCAACCTGACCAACGCCAAATTCCTCAAGCAAGAGCTGTTCACCGCAGACCATCGCCATATCAACACCGAGAGCGATTCCGAAGTCCTGCTCAACGTGCTGGCGCATGAAGTGGACAAGGCCACGCGTGGCGTTTCCGTGCTGCAGCCTCAGCATCTCTTTGAGGCAGTGCGTCATGTGCACGAACGGATCAGGGGGTCGTATGCAGTGATCGCCTTGATTGCCGGGCACGGAGTGCTCGCGTTTCGCGACCCGTTCGGCATTCGCCCGCTGTGCCTGGGCCGAGGGGCCGACGGCACGCGCATGCTGGCCAGTGAATCGGTTACCCTGGAAGGTACCGGTATTGCGCTGGAGCGCAATATCGCCCCGGGTGAAGCCGTGTTTATCGATCTTCATGGGCAAGTCCATGCCCAGCAGTGTGCGGCGCATCCGCAGCTCAAACCCTGCATCTTTGAGTATGTGTACCTGGCTCGCCCGGATTCGGTCATGGACGGTATTTCGGTCTACCAGGCGCGTCTGAACATGGGCGAGACCCTGGCCAAGCGGGTTATCTCCACCGTGCCGCCAGACCAGATCGACGCGGTCATTCCCATCCCCGAGTCGTCCCGCCCCAGCGCGCAGCAACTGGCGCAGCTCATCGGCAAGCCTTACCGCGAAGGTTTCGTGAAGAACCGCTACGTGGGACGTACTTTCATCATGCCAGGCCAGTCGGTGCGCAAGAAGAGTGTGCGCCAGAAGCTCAACGTGATCGCCAGCGAATTCAAGGGCCGTAACGTGTTGCTGGTGGACGACTCCATCGTGCGCGGCACCACCTCCAAGGAAATCGTGCAGATGGCGCGCGACGCCGGTGCCCGCAAGGTCTACCTGGCGAGCGCCGCGCCGCCGGTGCGCTACCCCAACGTATATGGCATCGACATGCCCACCAGCCATGAACTGGTGGCGTACAACCGCACGGTTGAAGAAATCCGCGCCATCATCGGTTGCGACGCGCTGATCTACCAGGACGTCGAACCGATGAAGACTGCCATTGGAAAACTCAATCCTTCGTTGAACGGTTTCGATGCATCGTGCTTCGACGGCGTGTACGTAACCGGTGACATCACCACCGACGACATTGCGGCACTCAACGCTGCGCGCGTGGGCGGCTCCGAAGACGCCGAAGACACGTCGCGCCTGGCCTTGCCCAACGCGAGCGAGTAGGGCAGCGGCCATGAGCAAATATCCCCTGCCCCCCGGTCTGCACCCCAGCACCTTGGCGGTGCGTGTGGCGGTGGAGCGCAGCCAGTACGGCGAAAACTCGGAAGCCCTGTACCTGTCTACAGGGTTTGTGCAGCCCGATGCGGCGGCCTCTGCCGCGCGTTTTGGCGGTGAGGAAGAGGGTTACACCTACGGCCGCAGTGGCAATCCCACGGTGACCGCGTTCGAGCAGCGCCTGGCGTCCATGGAAGGCGCCGAAGCCTGCATGGCCACCGCCAGTGGCATGGCCGCCATCATGCTGATGTGTTTCAGCCTGCTCAAGGCGGGCGACCATGTCGTGTTCTCGCAGTCGATGTTTGGTTCCACCATCAAGCTCATCGGCACCGAATTTGCCCGGTTTGGCGTGGAGTCCAGCATCGTTGCGCAAGCCGATTTGGCGGCGTGGCAGGCTGCTGTGCGCCCCAATACCCGGCTGCTGTTTGCCGAGACCCCCACCAATCCTTTGACCGAACTGTGCGATATCGCCGCCTTGGCGGACATGGCACACCAGGCGGGCGCGCTGCTGGCCGTGGACAACTGCTTTGCCACCCCGGTGCTGCAGCAACCGCTGCGCCTGGGTGCGGACATCGTCATGCACTCGGGCACGAAATACCTGGATGGCCAGGGCCGCGTCATGGCGGGCGCTCTGTGTGCCAGCGCGGCCATGGTGCGCGAGAAATTCCTGCCGGTGCAGAAAAACTCGGGCATGGTGCTGGCGCCCTTCAATGCGTGGATCGTCCTCAAGGGGCTGGAGACCTTGGAGCTGCGCATGAAGGCGCAAAGCGCGCAAACGCTGCACCTGGCGCATTGGTTGGAGCAGCACGAGGCCGTGGCGCGGGTGTACTACCCGGGTCTGGCCAGCCATCCCCAACATGCATTGGCCATGCGCCAGATGAATGGAATCGGCGGTGCCGTGCTTTCGTTTGATCTGAAGGCGTCTTCGCCCGAACAGGCACGCGCGCGGGCCTTTCACGTGCTGGACGCCATGCAAGTCATTTCTTTGTGTACCAACTTGGGTGATACCAAGACCTTGTGCACGCACCCGGCCAGCACCTCGCATGGCAAGTTGTCCGAAGCCCAACGGCAGGCGGCTGGCATTGGCCAGGGCCTGATTCGTGTGGCGGTCGGCCTGGAACATCTGGATGACATCACGGCCGACCTGGCACGTGGTCTGAACACGCTGTAAACATGAGCAAGATTCGTACGCGCATTGCGCCTTCCCCCACCGGTTTCCTGCACCTGGGCACGGCCCGCACTGCACTGTATTCCTGGGCCTACGCCCGCCACTTTGGCGGCGAGTTTGTGCTGCGCATCGAGGACACCGATGTGGCGCGCTCCACCCAGGACTCGGTGGACCAAATCCTGCAGTCCATGCGTTGGCTGGGCCTGGACTATGACGAAGGCCCGATCTACCAGATGCAGCGCCTGGACCGTTACCAGCAGGTGTTGAACCAACTCATTGCCGAAGGCAAAGCCTACTATTGCTACAGCACCCCCGAGGAACTGGATGCCGTGCGCGAGGCCAAAAAGGCGCGTGGCGAAAAGGCCCTGTACGACGGTCGCTGGCGTCCCGCACCCGGCAAGACACTGCCTGCGGTGCCCGATGGCGTGAAACCCGTGATTCGCTTTTGCAATCCCGCGGACGGCGACGTGACCTGGGAAGACTTGGTCAAGGGCCCCATCACCATCAGCAACCGCGAGATCGACGACCTCATCATCGCCCGCACCGATGGCATTCCCACCTACAACTTTGCGGTGGTGGTGGACGATTGGGATATGGGCATTACCCATGTGTTTCGCGGCGACGAACACATCAACAACACGCCCTGGCAGATCAACATCTTCCGCGCGCTGGGCGCGCCGCTGCCGCAGTTCGGCCACTGCCCAGTAATTCTGGGCGACGATGGCCAAAAACTGTCCAAGCGCCGTGGTGCCGTGAGCGTGACCGCCTACGAAGAAGGCGGCTACCTGCCCGAGGCCATGCTCAACTACCTGGCGCGCCTGGGCTGGAGCCATGGCGATGATGAGTTGTTCACCCGCGAGCAGTTGGTGAACTGGTTCGATGGCACGCACCTCAACAGGAGTCCCGCACAGTGGGACCCGGCCAAACTGTTGTGGGTCAATGCCCAGTACATCAAGCAGGCGGACAACAATCGCCTAGCGGCCTTGACGGCGCAGCAACTCGCACGCCTGGGCGTCGCCGTGCCTGAAGACCAGTTGCAGAATCATTTGCCCCAGCTTTGCGCGCTGCTCAAAGACCGGTGCGAGACGACGGTTGCATTAGCCCAGTGGGCGGAACGGTTCTATGCCGAGGTTTCACCCAACGAAGCCGAGCGCGCCCAGCACGTGACCGATGCGGTGCGCCCCGCGCTGTCCCAGTTAGCCGAAAAGCTGGCCGCGTGCGCCTGGGACAAAGCCAGCATTGCGCAGGTCATCAAAGAGGTGCTGGCCAGCCAGGGTCTGAAGATGCCGCAGTTGGCCATGCCGGTGCGCGTGCTGGTCATGGGCACGGCGCAGACGCCTTCGTTGGATGCGGTGCTGGAGCTGTGTGGCCGCGAAAAAGTCTTGGCCCGGCTTGCGAAGGTCTAAAAAACTGGTTTATAATCTGAGGCTCGGAAGTTGAGAACAAAGTAACAAAGAGCAATCGCGTTACGGAGAGTTTCGGGGGTATAGCTCAGCTGGGAGAGCGCTTGCATGGCATGCAAGAGGTCAGCGGTTCGATCCCGCTTACCTCCACCAAGCTTTCGAGATGGTTATTCGGTTTGAATAAGTCCACGGTTTTGACCCTATCGTCTAGAGGCCTAGGACATCACCCTTTCACGGTGAGTACCGGGGTTCGAATCCCCGTAGGGTCGCCAAGTTGTAGCACTTGGCTTGCGTTGTAAGATGCAAGCGAACGCTATCTACCAGGAGTGGTAGTTCAGTTGGTTAGAATACCGGCCTGTCACGCCGGGGGTCGCGGGTTCGAGCCCCGTCCACTCCGCCA
>JAYRUL010000159.1:0-5196 GCA_041919095.1 Rhodoferax sp.
ACGGACCACTTGCCTTTGAGCGTGGCGTCGGTCACGTCGATGAATTCGCCCTTGCCGTTGCGGTTGACGAACGCGGTGGTCTTGAAGGGTTGGACTTGGGTGTTGATCAGGGACATGGTGGTTTCCTCGTGGTTAAGTTCTACAGCGAACAGGAGGAAGTTTATGTGTCCTATTGGGTTTTGTGTTTTGATTGATCCAATCAATCAAATTGGAAAATCCTATGGTGCAGCTGCCGCAGTGACCACCACACGCCACCCACCACGAACGGAATGGCAATGGCGGATGTCATTTCGGCGCTCAGCGGCCAGCCCGCATACTGCGCGCCCTTGGCCAGGTAGCTCACCAGCCCCACGATGTAGTAGCTGATGGCCGCCACCGACAGGCCCTCCACCGTGGACTGCATCTTGAGCTGCAGATCCTGGCGGCTGTTCATGGTGGCCAGCAGGGCCTGGCTGCTTTGCTGCTGTTCAATCTCCACCCGCGTGCGCAGCAGGTTGCTCATGCGCGATACCCGTTGCGACAGCGCGTCTTGCCTGCGCGCGGCCCAGGCGCAGGTGCTGCGCGCGGGGGTCAGGCGGCGGTCCATGAATTCGCCAATGGTCTGCATGCCTGCCAGGCGCGATTCGGCAATGTCGCCTATGCGTTTGTCCACCAGCTCAAAGTAGGCGGCGCTGGCCGAAAAGCGCGAATGCGTGGCGGCGTGCTGGCTTTCCACCTGACCGGCCAGGCGCGTGAGGCGGTCGAGCAGGTCGGGTTCGCTTTCGCGGGTGGCGCTGCGAATGGCACCGGCCAGTTCGGCCAGCTCACGCTCGGCGCTGGCCAGCACGGCAGCGGCCTCCCGCGCAGCGGGCAGGCCGAGCAGTGCTGCCATGCGGTAGGTTTCAATTTCGAGCAGGTTTTGCACCAGGCGCCCCAGTCGCCTCGGTGCCATGCCACCGGCCAGCAGCACCATGCGCGAGGCACCGTCGCCATGCACGGCAAAGTCGGTGTAGACCTCGGCATAGCCGTCAGCCACGGTGGAGGCCACCAGGGTGTCCTCGTTGAGCACATGCGTGACCAGCGAGCCCGAGCCAAACGCCTGGTTGGGCAGCACCCACAGGTGCAGGTTGGCCAGGCATTGGCCGGGCAAGTCCGCCAGCCAGCTTTGGGGTACGGCGGCGCTGGCGGTGTCGGGTTCGCGCTCGCCAAAACCTTCGGCAGGCATGGCGCGCGAAAAGGTCCAGCTGACGAATTCGGTGTGCAGCTCCCAGCGCACCCGGTACAGCCCCAAGTCCATGCGCACGTGGGTGCAGGCGGCATCGGGCGGGGGCAGATGGTGGTCGCGCGCCAAGCTGGCGATGTGGTTCCAGCTGGCCGCGCGCTGGGCCGCATCGCACCACATGACGGTGTGCGTCAGCGCCAGCGGGGCGTGTTGGGCCTCGGGTGGGCGGGCATGGATTTCGTTGTGCAGCGCCAGGCGCTGGGGATGCTGGTGCATGGGATCGGTCTTCTACAAAGGCGGGATTGCGTTGCGATTGCACAGGTGCCGGCGGCTGGCTCGTGCCTCTGACGCTAGGGGCGCCGCTCGCAAACTCTGCGGGGCAGTGTGCCACAAAGCCCATCAGCGCCGGAACTCGCGGCTTTCCTCGCGCTGGCGCTCCATTTCGCGGAATTCGATGCATTCCGCGCTGTGGCGGTAGCGTTCGGTATTGCACTGGCGCGCCACACAGGGGATGCGCAGCAGGAAATTGCGATCGGCACACACTTCGCCGGAGGCGCTGGGCCCGGCCACGTTGGCCGGTCGGCGCGCGGCCTCCGGGTTGCGCGGGCGTGCGGGCGGCGCTGCCGGTTCGGCCACAGGGGGTTCGGTGGTAGTCAGCACCGGTGCCGAGGCAGCACGCACGGGCCGCTGTGCGCGCACGGGTGCCGACGCTGCCAGCGGTGGCGTGGCTGCCGATCGGGCCGGGAGCGCGGTCACCTGCGACGCAGGCGCAACCGCAGCCCCCGTCGCATCGGGCTGGCTGGCTCGCGTGGCGCTGGGCCGCGAAGGCACGATGATTTCTTCTACCGGCTGGGTCGGCTGCGCCTGCTGCGGCCCACCCGCCACCCCTGCTCCAGGAGCACGCAGCTGCGTCGCACCCCATCCCACTGCCGCCAAAGCAGCGGCACCGGCCACCCAAAGCACCCACACCGGCACCGTGCGCGTGCTTGCAGTTGGCGTGGATGGCGCGGGGGGCTGTGCATCCACCGCGGGTTGCACCAGGGTTTCGGTGTCGGCCTCGTCATGGGGTCGAGTCGGGCTGGTGCTGGCCAGGGCATCGTCCGGACCGAAGATACTGGTACTGGAGCCGTCTTGAAACGAATCGCCCTCGCCGCGCAAGCGCGTGCGCACATGGGTATCGCCATCGGTAGTGGGCATGGCCTTGACGACCGCGCGCAAGGCCAGCGCAAATTCGCGCGCCGTTGCAAACCGGTGCGCCGGGTCTTTGGCCAGACCCTTTTGCAGCACACCGTCGAGCGCCGCGGGCAGCTCGGGGATGATGCTGCTGGGTGGCGGGGGATCAAAGCTGTTGATCTGGTGGATGATGACAAACGAGTTTTCGCCCCGAAACGGCGGATCGCCGGTGAGCAGCTCGTACAGCACCACTGCCGCTGAAAACAGGTCGGAGCGGGCATCCCCGCGCAGACCCTTGGCTTGTTCGGGTGCCATGTAGCGCGGGGTACCCACCGATCCGCCCACCTGGGTGTGCCCACTTTCCTCGGGGTCTTGGATGCGGGCCACGCCAAAATCGGTCAGCTTCACCCGCCCATTGGCCTCGATCAGGATGTTGGCGGGCTTGACGTCGCGGTGCACCACTTTCTGCTGGTGCGCATGCTCCAGCGCCAGCAACAAGTCATGCACCATGAGCAAGGCGGTGCGCACGGAAAAGCGGGCCCCGGCTTCCAGATGGTGCTTGAGGTCTTGGCCTTCAATCAGCTCCATCACCAGGAACGTGGTGTCTGCATCCTGCCCGGAATCAAATACGCTGACGATGTTGGGGTGGTGCAGCCGGGCTGCCGAGCGCGCTTCGGTGCGGAAACGCCCTTCGAACTCGGCTGCCGCTTCAGCAGACAGGGTCTGGAGCCGAATGGTCTTGATGGCGACCTGGCGTTCCAGATTGGGATCGACACCGGCATACACCACGCCCATCGCGCCTTTGCCCAGCACGCGAATGATGTCGTAGCGCCCCAGTTTTTGCCGATCGGCCATGGTCGGGGAAATCCTACACCAACGGCGGCGTCGCGACCAGCACCTCTTCCATCACGGTTACGCCCTCGGCCACGCGCAGCCCGCCGGCCAGGCGCAAGGGGCGCATGCCATCGGCAATGGCCTGGCGGCGCAAGCTCTCGATACTATGGTCGCTGGTCACCTTTTCCTTGAATGCCTCGGTGACCACCAGCATCTCGTACAAGCCCATGCGCCCCAAAAAGCCCGTCATGCGGCATTCCACGCAGCCAACCGGCTTGAACGGCTTGTAGCCGCCGCTAAATTGCCAGGGTTTGATCATTTCGGCCAGCACATCGCGGCTGCTGTCGTCGTCGCGCACCCGGCAGTGCTTGCACAGCGTGCGCACCAGGCGCTGCGCCAGCACGCCGAGCAAGGTGGCGTTGATCAGGTACGGCGGCACACCCAGTTCCATCAGGCGGGTAATGGCCGAAGGGGCGTCATTGGTGTGCAGGGTACTGAAGACCAGGTGCCCGGTCAGCGCGGCCTGCACGGCCATTTCGGCGGTTTCGAGGTCGCGAATTTCGCCCACCATGATGATGTCCGGGTCCTGGCGCATCAGTGCGCGCAGGCCCGCAGCAAAGCCCAGGTCCAGTTGCGGCTGCACCTGGGTCTGGTTGAAGGCGGGCTCGATCATTTCGATGGGGTCTTCCACCGTGCTCACATTGACCTCTTCGGTGGCAATGCGCTTCAGGGTGGAATACAGGGTGGTCGTCTTGCCCGAACCGGTGGGGCCGGTCACCAAGATGATGCCGTGCGGGCGCTTGACCAGCGCCTCCCAGCGCGCGCCGTCGTGGGCGGAGAAGCCCAGCGCATCCAGGTCTTTCACGGTGGTATCGGGGTCGAAGATGCGCATCACCATCTTTTCGCCAAAGGCGGTGGGCAGCGTGGATATCCGCATCTCGATCTCGTCACCCTGGGGATTGCGGGTCTTGATGCGGCCATCGAGCGGGCGGCGTTTTTCGATCACGTCCATGCGCCCCAACAGTTTGATGCGCGCGGTCATGGCGTTGAGCACGCCCATGGGCATCTGGTAAACCTGGTGCAGCACACCGTCGATGCGAAAGCGGATCACGCCCTGTTCGCGCCGGGGCTCCAGGTGGATGTCACTGGCGCGTTGGTCAAAGGCGTATTGCCACAGCCAGTCCACCACCTGCACCACGCCTTGGTCGTTGGCGTCGAGCTGCTTGTTGGACTTGCCCAGCTCCACCAGTTGTTCGAAGCTGGAGGTGTTGTTGACCCCGTTCTTGTTGGCCGCCTTGACCGACTTGGCCAGTGCATAGAACTCGGCGGTGAAACGGTGGATATCTTGCGGGTTGGACAGTACCCGGCGTACGCCGCGCCGGCTCTGGCGTTCCACTTCGGCCACCCAGTCCACCACAAACGGGTCGGACGTGGCCACCGTGATTTCGCTGGCCGATACGCTCACCGGCAACACGCGGTGGCGCTCGGCGTAGACCGCTCCCATGGCGTCGGCCACCTTGGCCACGTCCACCTTGAGCGGGTCGATGCGCAGGTAGGCCATGCCTACACGGTTGGCCAGCCACTGGGTGATGGTTTCGATGTCGAGCACCTTGTTGTCCGACTCGCGCCGGATCGACACACTGGCCAGACGTACCAGTGGGTGCTGCACGCTTTCGGCGGCCGAACAGCGCGCAATGGTGCGATTGGCCTGCTCTTCGGAAATGATGCCATCGGCATGCAACCATTCGACGATGCGACGCCAATCCAGTGGGCCTTGGTGGTCCGCTTTGCGTTGGGTCGGAGGCAAAGAAGTCATAGTGTTCATGGTTGCACCGGTTTGAAGACGCGCAGCCACTTGGCTGCCGGTAGGCCCCACTGGCGCTGGATGGTGTCCGCGCGTTGCTGGAGCAGGTTTCGATTGGGGCGGCTGGGGGTACGCTGCGCCAGCACCACGGTATTGCCTTCGCGCGTGGGCTTGAAGGCCCACA
>JAYRUL010000160.1:0-5185 GCA_041919095.1 Rhodoferax sp.
GGTTGTCGGCGCGGTGGTAGGTCACAAAACTGAACGCCAGTCCATTGGCTGCCACATGGCGTTCGCGTGCCACTTCGTGCCAGTTGGTACCGAGTGTGGGGGCCATGGCGTCGCCTTCAAAGTCCTGCTCGATCTCGGTGACCAACGCGCTGGTTGCGAGCGGTTCTGCCAAGGTATAGATCTGGGCACCTCCGATCACCCAGACATCTGCAATGTGCTCGCAAATCAGTAGCGCCTCACGCAAGTTGGATGCTGTCTTGCAGCCGTTTTCTTGCCAGTTCGGTTGGCGGGTGATGACGATGTTGGTGCGTCCAGGCAAGGGTTTGAAACGCCCGGGAAGCGAATCCCAGGTCTTGCGGCCCATGATGACCGGGCAACCCAAGGTGGTGCGCTTGAAATGCGCCAAGTCCTCCGGCAAGTGCCAGGGCAAGGTGCCGTCCTTGCCGATGACGCCATTGGCAGCGCGGGCGTAGATAAGGTGGAGTCGCGGGAGTTGCATGGGTCGCAGATTGTCGCTGATGCCGTCCCATTGGTGGCGTGCCGCAATTCGTGTCAGTCCATCCGACTCATGCGTTCGGCTACACCCGAGGCCTTCAACCTAGCCAAGCCGCGGTTGAACGGGTTCAGCCACTGGGCACTCTGGAGATTTGCCTTGGGAAAAATCAGGTGCAAGGGACCGCTGTTAATAGGTTGATCGTTGATGGCGATGCGAGCGGACCCCGCATCGCCAAGCGATCTCACGAGTCTTTCACCGACTGCCTTGGAGATGACCACGGCATCGAGCCGATCGGCCAGCAACTTGCGCAGGTTTTGTTCATCCGAGCCCGTCCGCTCGACAAGCAGCAGTTTTTGGGATTCCAGTTTTTGGAATTCCTCCCCGTAGGTGTAGCCCAAAGTGGCACCAATTCGCTTGCCTTGAAG
This sequence comes from Rhodoferax sp., assembly GCA_041919095.1. Classification (GTDB taxonomy): domain Bacteria; phylum Pseudomonadota; class Gammaproteobacteria; order Burkholderiales; family Burkholderiaceae_C; genus Allorhodoferax. Next base: position 922 of record JAYRUL010000160.1, read on the forward strand.
CTCTGGCAAGCGCTTCCAGGGAACAGGGCGTTCGCGGAGATGGAACAACACCTGTGTTTCAACAAAGATGGGTTCGCTGAACAAAAAATCTTGGGCACGTTCGGCGTTCCAATACCAGCTGATTGATGCATCAAAAGTGCCCTGTTTGGCCACCAGGTAGGCCCGCGCCCACGGGAAGAACTCGTATTGGACGGTGACCCCCTCCAGTCGAAACGCCTCGGTCACCATGCGCGATACAAAGCCGTAGTGGGGCAGGTTGGGCGACATAAACGGTGCCCAGTCGCCATTGCTGATGCGAATTTCGCTGGCCTGTGCTTGCGCCAAAGGCCATGCGCTGGCCAACGCCCAAAGTACGGTTCGCCGTGGAAGGACGAGTTGAGCGCCCGTCATGTTTCAACCCATCGGGTTGCCTCGAAGTCCGTCACTCTTCCATTCATTCTTCCGAGAATGCACGGCGCACCTTCAAGCTTGGTTGAACTCAGTTTCAATCATGGCATTAGATGCATTTCCGCGCAACCCGCTGCGCTGTGCGGGTTTTCAAACTACCTACACCGCCACCGGTGCCTTGATGGCGGGGTGGCATTCGTAGCCAACGACTTCAAAGTCTTCGTACTGGTAGTCGAACAGGGAGTCCGGTTTACGCAGGATGTTCAGGGTGGGGTAGGCAAAGGGGGCACGCGCCAGTTGGGTCTGCACCTGCTCGAAGTGGTTGGTGTAGATGTGGCAGTCGCCGCCGGTCCAGATGAAGTCGCCCACGTCCAGATCGCACTGCTGCGCCACCATATGGGTCAGCAGTGCATAGCTGGCAATGTTGAACGGTACTCCCAGGAAGATGTCGGCGCTGCGCTGGTACAGCTGGCAACTCAATTTGCCTTTGCCACCGGGTTTGGTGGCGGGAGCTACGTAGAACTGGAAGAACGCATGGCAGGGCATCAGGGCCATCTGGTTCAGTTCGGCCACGTTCCAGGCGCTGACGATGATGCGCCGCGAATCGGGGTTGGTCTTGAGGGTCTGGATGACCTCAGCGATCTGGTCGATATGGCCGCCGTCGGGCGTAGGCCAGCTGCGCCATTGCACGCCGTAAACCGGGCCCAGATCACCGTCGGGGCGCGCCCATTCATCCCAGATAGTGCAGCCGCGTTCTTGCAGCCACTTCACGTTGCTGTCGCCGCGCAGAAACCACAGCAATTCGACGATGATGGCCTTCAGGAACACCTTCTTGGTGGTGATAAGCGGAAAGCCTTCGTTCAGGTCGAAGCGCATCTGGTGGCCAAAGACACTGCGTGTGCCGGTGCCGGTTCGGTCCGCCTTATTCACGCCGGTGGTAAACACCTGGCGCATGAAATCTTCGTACTGGCTGCGGATGGGACGGTTCATGGCGGGCACGGGGTTGGGTTCGGGCTCGGCATTCTAGAGTGTGCCTGCCCGTCTTCGCGCGCGGGCCTCAGTTTGCTGCAGCTTGCTGGCTAGGGCTGACGGGCAAGGCTGCAAGGCGCGCCTGGTGCGCGCGGTACACCTGAATCGCGCCAAGCAGATTGCGCAACAGCCAGCCACTCGAAAACGCCAAAGCCAGGCCTGCCGCGTGCGCGAGCCAATCCGGCCAAATGGCAGCCGCCAAGACCAGCACGACACTGACCATATGCGCCCGGGATTGCCCGAGAACGTGGAACTCCGGCACCACCGACTTCATGGGCGGTGTGGGCAGGCGGCGTTGACCCAGGGCCTGCATGTGCATCCAGACCAAGAAAGGCACGATCTTGTAGAGCATGCCCAGGATGACAGACATAAAGCCCCCCACCAGCAACAGCGCGCCGAAAAGCAGTGGCCAGGTATCCCACTGCGCCAGCGCGGGCGTCCAGCGACTCGCGACCCAAAGCCCGCAAGCCACCAACGCGCAGATCATACCCAGGCGCCACAGCCGTTGCACCGCGTCCAAGGCGGTGCGTTGGGTGCGAAGCTGCAGGTGCAGGGTCAAAATCGCGAAGGTAGCGGCGACCATGACTACACCTACCGCAAGCACGCTGGAAACCGCTGCAAGGCCAACCAATTCACTCAAGGTCCATGCGGCAACGACGGAAACGGCGGTTCCAGCAAAGATGCGTACAAACCACAGGGGGTAGGCGGGCGCGTGTTGAAACATGGGCATGGCCACGGCATTCATGGCCGCCAAGACGGCGCAGCCCCAGGCGACAAAACCCCAACCCAGGTGCACGTTGGCCCATTGCCCGTGCGATATGCCGATGGGCCAGCCCCGCGCCAGCGCATTGGTGAGTCCAATACTCACGGTGATGGCCAGCCCAACCATGCCAAACATCAGGGCGCGCACGACCGGGCCACGCTCGGGTACGCGGCGCAAGGCCTGGATGGCTACCGCCACAAACGTCAATACCCCACAAGCCATCCAGACGACTGCCAGACCAAACAATGGGGCGTAGTTTGACAAGAACGCACTGATGAGCAAGATCGCCCCCACCGTGATGGCGGTATGCACAATGCTGGCAACCCGCAGGGGATGGGCCAGGGGCGCGCCGGCCAGAACCGGCAGCAGTTGCTGCAAGGCCCCCAAAATCACCTGCATCATGAAGCCAACGGTAATGAAGTGCGTGAACGCCAGTGCCTGCGGTGTCCAGCGCGACTGAAACAAGGCGGGTCCGGTCCAGGCCAGCAACACCCCGGCCCCGATGCCAAAGCACGCGGCCGTCACAAAGAAGCGCAGGGGCGCACTGAGTGGGGGGCCGTCGTCCAGGGAGCCAGGGGGGAGCATGGAGCCACGCTTCTATTTGCGCCAGATCAGGACGTTGAATGTCCAGTCGTCGGTCACCGTGGTTTCGTGCAGGTAGCCCTGCTTAGCCAATGCGCGGTAGAGCGGATGGGGCTCCCGGTTGAGCATGACCAGCAAGCGCTGTCCGTCCGGCAGCGTGTCCAAGGCGTCCATGGTCGTCACAAAGGGTTCAGGGGGCTCCATGGCACGGGCGTCGATCACCACGTCAGCATTGGGTACAGACACGTCATTCAGCTCCAAAAAGAAGGGCGGTTGGCGCGCCCGGCACACCGAACCAGCATTATTGGCAAGTGGACCGGACACAAACCTTGATCGGGCTTAAAGTTTGCCGCGTTTTGACAGACACTTACAACATTTTTCCGGGATTCATCAACCCCGCCGGGTCCAACGCCTGCTTGATGGTGTGCATCAGCCCCAGTGCCACGGGCGACTTGTGCTGCGCCAGCTTGTCGCGCTTCAGGCTGCCAATACCGTGCTCGGCGCTGATAGAGCCACGGTAGGCGTCGACCTGGCCGTAGACGATGGCGTTGACGCCGGGTTCTTCATCGCGCAGGAAGGCCTCGGCATCGGAGCCCAACGGGGCTTGCACGTTGTAGTGCAGGTTGCCGTCGCCCAGGTGGCCGTAGTTGACCAGGCGCACACCCGGGTAGGCGGCTTGCAGCAGGGCATCGGTTTCGCGCACGAAAGCGGGAATGCGCGAGACGGCAATCGAGATGTCGTGCTTGATGTTCAGGCCCTCTTGGGCCTGCGCCAGTGGAATGCTCTCGCGGATGTGCCACAGCGCACGCGCCTGGGCGATGCTTTCGGCCACCACGGCGTCCCGTACGCAGCCGGCCTCCAGCGCGGCTTCCAGCAGGTGTTCGAAGCGCTCGCGGGCGTGGGCAACGGATTCCTGGTCGGAGTTTTCCAAGACAACAAAGTATGTGGCCCCCACGCTCCCCACTGCGTTGGGTTCGCTGCCCCCCGAGGGGGCCGCGCCTTGCTTGGGGCGGCCCGGCGCTGCGGCAGGTGCGTCTTCCAAGTGCTGAAACGGTACTTTGATCTGCGGGAAGTGCTTGTCAACCAGGCTCAAGGCAAACTGGCCCATCACCTCAAAACCGGTCAGGCCCGCGCCCAGGTGTTCGTGCGCCAGGCCCAGCAGTTGCACAGCCGCTTCCAGCGAAGGCAGGGCGGCAAAGGCGGTGAGCTGGGCCTTGGGGGTGGGGTAGATCTTGAGCGTGGCGGCCGTAATGACACCCAGCGTGCCTTCGGAGCCGATGAACAGGTGGCGCAGGTCGTAGCCGGTGTTGTCCTTGCGCAGGCCGCTCAGTCCGTCCCAGATTTCGCCTTGCGCGGTGACCACCTCCAGCCCCAGACACAGCTCGCGCGTGTTGCCGTAGCGCACCACCTGGGTACCCCCGGCGTTGGAACCCAGGTTGCCGCCAATGGTGCAACTGCCTTCCGAGCCCAGGCTCAAGGGAAACAGGAACCCGGCTTGTTCGC
>JAYRUL010000161.1:0-5181 GCA_041919095.1 Rhodoferax sp.
GGCAAAACCGCTTCGGCCAGAGTCTGGTCGGTCCATTCCTTGGGTTCTTTTTCGGTGGTGAAGCCGATTTGTTCCTTGAAAGCAGCAATGCCTTTCTTGGGAGCACGCGGGTCGTAACCGGGCAGATCAAAGAGCCGCAGTTTGGTGATGGTCTTGAGCGCCACCTCGCGCGACTTGATGATTTCGACCTGGGTCTGAAAGTACTCGCGGCTGGCCGCAACGCCGGAATAGACGTCTTCAATGCTGACGACTTTTTGCTTGTTGGTTTCAATCAGTACCGTGGCCTTGGCCTCGTAAACCGGCACCATGACAAAGGCCACAACAGCCGCCAACAAGGTGACCACCAGGGCAAACGCAAAGATGGCCCACTTGTATTTACGCAGGGTGCGCCAGTACTCGACAAAGTCCAGCCGGGGTTCCTGCGATTCGGGGTCGTGCAAAAACAGATGCTGCGCAGGACCCTGCGCCTTGGTTTTTTCGTCGGACATGGCAAGTACCGTGAGGCTGCGTCAGAAGAAGGATTCTTCGACGAAGATGGTGTCACCCGGGTTGACCGGGGTATTGAGTTCCGCCTTTTGTGGGCGGCTGTTGGGGTCACCCTCGCGGATGATGGTGATTTTGGAGAACGAGGCGCGCTCTTTGAAGCCCCCGGCCAACGAGCTGGCCTTGAGGACCGTCAGGCCAGGTTGAAACGGGTAGCCACCCGGCTTTTCAACCATGCCATTGATATAGAACGGGCGGTATTCTTCAATCGTGATGGATACCCGGGGGTTAACCAGGTAGCGCCCTGCCAGACCAGCGGTAATGGATTTCTCGATTTCACCGATGGTGAGCCCCAGCGCCCGCACCTCGCCTAAAACAGGATAGGGAATGGTTCCTGCATCGGACAAGCGGATTTTTTCGCGGCTGAGGTCGTCTTCACCAAATACGCGAATGGTGATGACGTCACCCGCAGCTAGCTTGTAGGCCGAGATGCTGGAGGCATCGCGCACCGGCGCGGGGGTCTGGGCACGGACCAGGCTACTACCCAACAAAAGGGCAAAGAGCACAAATGCCATCCAAACGGCAAAAGCGCCTTGTGGGCGCGCCAGGGCTTGAGATCGGGGAGCACAACGGGTCATGACTTACTTTTCGTTACAGTGCACGCACCAGACCGCTGCAGCGGTCGGGCTTGTTACAGCGAGGCGTTGACTGTGAACATAGTCACGTTGCGCTTGAAGGCGGCAGCGGGCACATTGGACGAGTTGTCGGTACCCGCCCAGTCAACGCCAAGCTTGAGCCAGCGCATGACCGCGTACTCGACCGTGAGCGAGTAGTTGGTAGCACTGTCAGACCGTGTGGTGCCACCGAAGTCGGTCTTGAGCACACCAAACGCCGCACGCGACGTGAGGGAGCGGGTCCACTGGTGGTTCCAGGCCAGATTGGTGTTGGTCAAGAGGTTGTAGGAACCGAAACCGGTGGAGTCCGCAGTGGCGCGGCTGGTTTGCAAATCGACAGTCGTGTAGGTGAGCGGCATCCAGCGAACGGAAGCCTCCCAGCTTTCGCCTGCGTAGGCTTCACGGCCAGCAATATCAAAGTCTTTGGTCATGCGACCGACCTTGACGATACCGGTGGTGGCAGCGGTGGCGTCCCAAGTCAGGCCCACGTAGTAGCGGCGCTCGGTGTTGCTGTCTGATGAGAGAGCCGAGGGATAGCTGTTTTGCGCATTGCGGAATTCACCCAATGCCAGGGAACGGCTGCCCAGCCGGTAGAACATACGGGCGGCGTAGGTCGTGGTGTTGACATCTGACACGGCTGTGAGGGCGCGGTTGTTGTCGTAGGTCTTGTTGGCGACGCCAACGTCAAACTCGACCCGGCCCTTGGCTTCGGGCGCGCCGTAGATAAAGCGGCCATCCGCGTTGTTGCTGGTCCAGCGATCGGGTTCCGAGGAAATGGGGCGATTGTTGGAACCGCGCGGGTCCGTGCTGCGTACCTGGCCAAAGGCCCACGCGCCACGCGCACGGGCTGTAAAGAAATGATCGCCCGCAACACGCAATTCGGAATTGGTCGTGTTGTCCGGGGAGCTGTTGCCGTAGGTGACGTTGTTGACGGAAGCCAATGCGGTGAATCGGTCGCCCTTGTGCTTGAGTTCGCCGATGAGCTGCGGTGCCAAGTAGGTCATGCTGGAGCTGATGGCATTGGTCGCGGCACTGGTCACGTTGTCGTTGTACCCCATGCCTACGAACAACGAGGGGTAAAAATACACGCCACTTTCGGTTTTGTATGCGGCCGCGCTGCCAACTGGTGCGGTCAGGATAATGGGGCTCGCACCGGAACTGCCGGAAATAGAGGTGCTGCGCAGTTCGTAGCCCTTGTCGGTGACGGTCGAAGCGGGGGCGGTTGGAATCTTGAGGCTGTAGCCGCTGTCTTCTGCTGCAGGCTGAACGCCGGACGCCGGTGTCTGGGCTTGAGCTTGTGCCTGCGTTTGTGCGGATGCGGCGAAAGCCATGCCTTGAAGGGCGACCGCCACACACACAGATAGATAGTTGTATTTCATCGCAATTCCCTGTTAGAGCCAAAAGTTTGACCGACGTAAGGACGCCAGCCCCCGGTGACCCCTGGATTGTCGCAGCAAAAAACGGCACTGGGGAATATCCGTATGTGCAATTGTTCACGGTTCGTCCGAGCAGTGGCCTGAAATGTGGTAAGCAAGTCACAGCCAGCTGGCTGACACCGCTAGGCAACCTAGGCCATCATAGAATGCACATCTGTACGCAAATCCCGCTAAGAGGAGCGTTCACGCATCAAATACAGCATTAAGGGGGCGTGGAGATGCATCCATCTAACTTCATCAAGAATCGGAAACTCCATGCAGGCCGCCCCTGACATGGATTTGTTGCGCTCGGTCACCGAATTCCTGCCGGTGGGCATCTTCACCACCGATACGCAGGGTAACTGCACGTTTGTCAACCCCAAGTATTGTGAGATCACCGGTCAGTGCATCGGCGCGGAGCTGGCGCAGTCGGGGTGCCATTTTCAGACCAGCGCCCAGTGCGCCCAGACGCGGGCCTGTTCGCATTCGGTGGCGGGAACGGGTTGGCGCCATGCGGTGCATCCGGACGATCGGGCGGCGGTTGTGGAGCAGTGGGAGCGTTTGCTGGAGCAGGGTGAAGGTTTCACCATGGAATACCGCATCCAGCGTCCGGACGCGCAGGTGGTGTGGGTGCAGGTGCAAGCCCAGCGCCAGCAGGACGCAAACGGGGTAGCCTGGGGCTGTGTGTGCTCGATGACCGATATTTCCGAGCGCAAGCGAACCGAGCAAGAAATCCAGCAGCTGGCGTTTTACGACGCCCTGACCGGGTTGCCCAACCGCCGGCTGCTGGAAGAGCGCATCAAGCTGGCCGTGGCCAACAGTGTGCGCACCGGCAACCATGGCGCGCTGCTGTACCTGGATCTGGACAATTTCAAGCTGGTCAACGACACCAAGGGCCACGCGGTGGGCGACGAACTGCTCAAGCAGGTGGCGCAGCGCTTGAAGTCGGGCGTGCGTGAAGGCGATCTGGTGGCGCGGTTGGGTGGTGACGAGTTCTTGCTGGTGATTGAGGGCCTGGGCAAGGATGCCGAAGACGCCGGGATGCAGGCAGAGGCCGTGGCCTACAAGTTGCTCGATTCCTTGAACCGGCCGTATCTGCTGGATGGCTCCGAGCAGACCAACTCGCCCAGCATTGGGGTGACGCTGTTTGGCCAGACCCGCGTGGGCCTGGATGATTTGTTGCGCTGTGCAGACATGGCCATGTACCGGGCCAAGGCTTCGGGGCGCAACTCTGTGCAGTTCTACGATCCCCAGCTGCAAGCGGTGCTGGAGGCGCGCCTGCAGCTGGAGAGCGATTTGCGCCATGCAGTGCACCACCAGGCGTTTGAGCTGCACTACCAGCCTCAGTTTGATGCGCAGCACCGGGTCACCGGCGCGGTCGCCTATGTGCGCTGGAACTGCCCACAAAGGGGCTGGGTGTCGCCCGCCTCGTTCATTCCCTTGGCCGAGGAAACCGGACTGATCGCTCCCATTGGACACTGGGTGCTGGAGCGGGCCTGCCAGCAACTCGCCCTTTGGGGTCGCCAGCCCGCGACCGCAGCGCTGACCGTGGCCGTGAAAATCAGTGCGCAGCAGTTTCGCCTGCCCGATTTTGTGCAGACCGTGCTGCATACGCTGCAAGCGACGCAGGCCAACCCCGAACGGCTGAAGCTGGAAATCAATGAAAACCTGCTGCTGGTGAACGTGGAAGACATTATTGCCAAGACCAACTTGCTGATCGACCAGGGCGTGGGTTGCACGCTGGCCGATTTGGGTACGGGGTATTCGTCGCTGTCGCACCTCAAGCGCTTGTCGCTGGAAGAGCTGCGCATTGACCAGTCGTTTGTGCGTGGGCTGTTGACCGAGCCCAACGACACCGCCGTGACCCGCAGCATCATGGCTCTGGCTGACAGCCTGGGAATCGGGGTCAGCGCCGAGGGCGTGGAAACCCATGCGCAGCATGAGCTGTTGACGGCCTTGGGCTGCCAGGGTTTTCAGGGCTACTTGTACGGCAAGCCGCTACCCATAGACGCCTTCGAGGCGTTCCTTGTAAGCGGCGCGGCGGCGACCTAGGACCCTGCGCCAAGCGGGCGTCGGGCCAGAACCTGCAAGATTTCTTGCGTCTTGGGATGTTGGCGGCCCAGGCTGCGCTCCAGCGTGCCCAGCGCCGCTTCGCGCAGGTTGCGGGCCTGGGCGCTGCGCCCCAGGGCGTCGTAGGTGTCGGCCACCACGACAGCAGCCAGGGCGCTTTCGGGGTGCTCGGGCCCTACTTTCTGGCGCAGTTGATCCAGCGCAGCTTGGCCCAAGGCCAGGGCCGCTGGCGTGTTGCCCAGGCGGCCGTACGCCTTGGCCAGGGTGCGCTGGTTGCGCAGGGTTTCCAAATGGTCGCCACCCCACTGTCGTTTGAGCAAGGGGGCCGCCCGTTCGGCCACGCGTACGGCGTCGGCATCGCGGCCGGTTTCGGCATAGTCATGCGCCAGCACCACCATGCTGAGCAGGGTGTCCGGCGCGTTCGGCCCCAGACGTTTGGCCAGGCTGGCGTAGACCGCTTCGTCCAGCGGGACGGCCTGGGCATAGCGCCCCAGGGCGGACTCAATGCCTGCCAGGTTGCTCATGATTTCAATGGCCTG
>JAYRUL010000162.1:0-5175 GCA_041919095.1 Rhodoferax sp.
GTGGTTCCTTCCAAAGATGCGGTGTGGGTAGAGGCGTTGGTTGTGGAGTCGTCGGTTTTCTTGGTGAAGAAGTCTTGCCGCTGGTGGTAGTAGCCCAGGGCAAAGCGGCCTTGGTCGGGCAGGGGCAAATGCTTAGGGAAGTCCGTCACCGGCCCCAGCACTTCGCCCAGCAGCTTCTCGAACGAGGCAACGCGGCCCCCTGAGAGCTTTTTGAGGTGGGCGTTCTTCAAGCGCAGCAAGGTGGTGAACACGGCCACGGGGGTGCTGGAGGCAGCGCCGTAGTAGCGGTCGCGGATGGTGGCGTTGAGGCCGGGGCTGGCCTCTTCCTGGATTTTTTCCAGCACCGCAAAAAGCCGCCCCAGGCGGTAGGCCGGGCTCGTGTTGCTGAGGTCAAGCATGGGCAAAAACTCCTTTTCGGGGGCAAGGGATATGGATGACAAAGCGGCGTGGCGCTGCTGGCGGTTTAGGCAGGCCTTGATGGCGGCAGCGCGCAGGTAGTTGACGGTCTGCTCGGCCCGGCAGCGGCCCACAGCGGCGTTGAGCCACAGGCTGGGGTAAGGCACGTTGGGGCCTGCCAAGATGGCATCTACCACCGCCCCGCCCAGGTTGGGCGGAATGTTGTCGGCCTTGTTCTGCAGGGCCACGGCGGTGAGCAGGCGAAACAGCGAGGGGTAGCGCGCATCGTTCGGCCCGCGCACCAGCGCCAAGTCGTCAAAGTGCTGTGCAATGCGCTGGCCCAGTTCGCCCAGCGTGACGCAGTGATAAAAGCGGATGCTGATGCGCGCCGCATTGGGTGCCAAGCCCAGCACGTGGTAGCGCAGGTCTTTGTCCATGGGGCCCCAGTGGCCACTGTGCACGGCGTTGAGCAGGGCCTCCACCTTGTCGGTGTTGGCATCGGGGTTGTCCTGAAAGATGTCGCCAAAGATGGTTTCAAACGGGTCTTGCCGCTCGGCCCAGAACACGGTGGAGGCATCGCCCACCTGCATGCGCTGGGGCGAGTCTTTGCGCAGCAGGTGGTTGAGCGCCGTGGTGTAGGCAAAGGCAGCGGCGCGGCTGACCGGGGCGTTTTCGCCCTGGCGCTCGGTTTTGCCGTAGGACTCGAAGGCGCGGGCGTTGAAGGAAACGATGTTGGCACCAGAGGTTTGTGCGCCCCACACGCCTTTGATGGATGCGTGCAGCCGCTCCACCGGGGCTTGTTCGCCCGTGACGAGGCACATGGCCTGCGGTGCATCGTCATCGGTGGTGGCGTTGAGCGCGGCGTGCACCACGGCGGGCCGTTGGCACACCAAGTCCATATCGCCCTGCAGCCGAAAGCTCATCACCGCGTTGCTCTCCAGCGCGTCGGCCCAAGCGGGCTGGCGTTCAAGCTGAGGCACATCCACACGGTCCAGAAACCGCAGCACGGCTTGAATACCGGCGTCTTGGCGGGCTGCTTCAGGCAGTGCAGCCATGCGGGCGCGGAACGCCGCATGCTGCTCGGCCACGCGCTCAGGCTTGCCTTTGGTATCTACGCCCAACACGTATTCGAGCGTGTCCCACAGCAAATTGGCGGCCACGCCCGATGTCTTCTTGATGCCCATGGGCACCCGGAAAACCCGCGCTACCTTCTTCTTGCCCTGCAGCTCACGGGTGTCGCGCAGTTGCAGCAGTTCACCTTCAGCGTTGATCTCCAGGATGAAAGGGATTTCCTTTTGCTCCAGCCCAAACACAGGCAGGCGCTGCGCCGGATCGGGGTCGTCGCACTTGCGGCGGTAGTAGTCGGTCAGGGCTTGCAGAATCATCCCAGTGCCTCCTCAAACGGTGGCACTTCAATCACGCCTTGCTCCATGCACGCATTGAAAAAGCGCGGCTGCGGATCGCTGGGGCGGGAGAAGTCCAGGTCGTGCAGCATCCAGCCCAGCTCGCGGGTGTCGGGGATGGGGGTGGCGGGGGCGCAGGCTGCCGTGACCAGCCGAAAGTCCGCCGCAAACTCGCGGCAGCCCAGGTAGGGCTGGTTAACGCACTGGCCTTTGCTGGCGCGGCGGGTGAACATTTCGGTGTACTTGACCAAGGGCTCGGTGCAGCCCGGTGCGAGGGACAGGTCGGCATGCAGACGGTAGGCCACGTCGCGCAGAAAGTAGCCTGCGCGCTGTACCCGATCATCTTCAACATTGATCCCCAGGATTCCAGCACCGGCACCCATGGCTTGATGAACCGTGGGCATCTGAATCTTCGACTTCACCTCGTTACGCCGCAGGTTGATGAATCGGATGGGCCGCAGCACCTCAATGCGCTGCACGCGCCAGCGGATGGCGGGCTTCCACAAAATCGACTCGAACACGGCGCGGGCAGCAGAGGGGGTGATGACGTCATACGAGACGCGTTCGACCTTCATCTCGGGGCGGGTGAAGCAGGCGAAGGGGCCTGCGACTTCAAGGCAAAACCGGGAGGACATGAGGCTCCTTTACAAGGCAAATCCGCTGGGGTTGTAGATGTCCGCATCGCTGACCAGGCCGAGGATGTTACTGTACAAATTATCAGTATTTGCAAGCACGTACAGCCCTGGCACGGGCAGCGTGAGGTCGCCTTGGTTCAGCATTGGCGTGGCCAGACGCTGCGGGATGGTGACGGTGTAGCGCTGCAGTTTGCGCATCAGCCAGCGCTGCGGGCCTTCGGTGGCCAAGGCGTTGAGCAGGCTGTCGATGTGCTCTTGGTGGGCTGCGTAGCGCACCACCACGGTGGCAGATTCAGCGTCGTCGATCAGCCGGAACGCATCGGCTGCCGTGCGGAACTTCACTGCCAAGTCCCGTGGTTGCACGGTAAGCAGGTTCACCACGCGGTGCTGGTCCAGGTCCACGGAGTGATAGAACTCGGTGAAGTAGCGCGCAAACAGACCGCGTGCTAACGGGTCATGTTGTGGGTCTTGCGCTTGGCCGTGCAAGGTGGAAATGCATGCGTCGGCACCCTTGCGCAAATGCCCAAGTGGTGGCCGCTCTGGCGGCACAAACACCACCACGCGCCCTTTGCCCTGCATGCGCCCTTCGCGGTTGCAGCGGCCTGCGGCCTGGGCGATGGAATCCAGCCCCGCCAGGGCGCGATAGACCACGGGGAAGTCAATGTCCACCCCGGCTTCGACCAGCTGGGTGCTGACCACGCGCAGGGGCCGCGTGTCACGCCCTTCGCGCTTGGCTTTCAAACGCTCTTTGATGTGGGCAATAACGTCCTTGCGGTGCGCGCCGCACATCAGGGCCGACAGGTGCAGGGTGCCTTCGGGCATGAGGCGCTGCAGCTCTCGCGCCGCCTTGCGCGTATTGACGATGGCCAGCACGCAATCCTCGGCGCTGAGCTGTGCAGCAATGTCGGCCCAGGGGGTGGGCGTGGTCCAGTCGGGCGGCAGCTCTACATGCACACGCTTCAAGGCGGCAAACAGGGCATCGGGGTTGTCGATGATTTCGCGCACGTTTGATAGCCCATCCAGGTTTTTGCTGGCGTCAAAGTAGTCAGTGCTGCTAAGCGCGGGCTGGGTAGCGGTGCACAGCACCACGGTGACGCCGTAGTGCGCCACCAGCAGCTTGAGCACGTCCAGAATGGGCTGCAAAAACGCGGGGGGCAGTTGCTGCGCCTCGTCCAGCACGATGATGCTGCCCACCAGGTTGTGCAGCTTGCGGCAGCGCGAGGTTTTGGCGGCAAAGAGCGACTCGAACAACTGCACGTTGGTGGTGACGACCAGCGGTGCGTCCCAGTTCTCGCAGGCCAGGCGACTGCGAGCAGTTTCGTCTTTCTCGGCAGCGTCGGCCTGGCTGTGGTGTTCGATCAGCACCTCGTCGCCCAGGGCCTGGAACACGTTACGGAAAACGTCCGCCGTCTGCTCGATGATGCTGGTGTAGGGGATGGCGTAGACGATGCGGCGCTTGCCGTGGGCTTGTGCGTGCTCCAAAGCAAAGGCCAGGCTGGAGAGCGTTTTGCCACCACCCGTGGGCACCGTGAGCGAGAAGAAGCCTGGGGGCAGTGCGGCCTGGGCACGGCACTGGCGCAGGATGTCGGCGCGCAGCTTGTTGACGGGGGTAGGAGCCACAGGCAGCGCGGCCATGTGGGCGTTAAACGCATCGCGCATTTGCGCCAGGGTGGGGAAGCCTTCACGGCGGGCGGGTTTGCCAGCGTCAAAGTGCGCCTCGGTGTCCAGAAAGTCGGAATCGACCAGGCACGAGAACAGCATACGCACCCACAAGGCAAAGCCGTCGGCGCCGCCTGGGATGCGCCGCAGATCGGGTGTGAAGCCGTCTGGCTTCAACACCTCATCGGATGGATTTGCGCCCAGCGATTCCTGAAGCTCTTTCAGGCTGTCTGGATCCGCCAAGCGCTGCTCAAGGCCGTCGTTCCAATCGGCCAAGCCAGAGTGGTGACCCGCAATCAGGTACGCCAGCACTCGGGCAGCCAGCTTGCCGGGGGCGCCATGGGTTTGCTCCAGCCGCTGCATGGCCCACAGTGCGCCCGCCGCTGAATGGGTCTTTTCGCGCCCAATGACTTTGCCCTCGATGTGCGCGTCGGGGTTGTCTGCCAGCCGCACGTACTTTTGAAACCCCGGACGGTATTTGCCCAGGTCGTGCCACAGGCCTGCCAGATAGGCCCAGCGCTGCGCGGGGTCGGCGGCATCAAAAGGCTGGGAAAACTCCGCAGCCAGCGCTGCAACCGCCCGCAAGTGATCTACCAGCAAATGCCCGCCTGAATGGGCCAAAGGTTCTGACACAACAAGCCCCCCCGCACCGTTGGAGTGATTTGTGCCCAGCTTACCCCACCGCGTTGCGGGGGTCGCAAGTCAGCGATTTGAGCAATTTTGCTATATATTTCATAGCTACCAGCGCATATTCTGAAAGCGATAGTAGCCTTTTTTATTCAATAGTTTTTGCACGCACAGCCTGTGCCACACTCCCACCCCTATGTCTTCCACAGAATGGGCCCAAGCAGGCCTGCAGGCGTTTGATGCGGTGGTGCAGGGCACCGAGGGATTTCGGGGCCGGGCGGGGCAGCGGGCCATGGCCGAGCAGGTGGCGCGCACCTTCAGCCAAGCGCAGTTGGGCAAGGTGGACGAGGAGGCGGGCGAGCCACAGCGCGCCATTGCCGTCATCCAGGCGGGCACGGGCGTGGGCAAGTCGCTGGCCTACTGTGCACCGGCCATTGCCATTGCGTTGGCGCGCG
>JAYRUL010000163.1:0-5111 GCA_041919095.1 Rhodoferax sp.
ACCAGATTCATGATCCCGTTGAGTTGCGCCACCACGCACACCAGCAAGCCGCCATACAACGCCGCCCAGCCGTCTACGCGGTTGCGGTGTTCTACCAGGCGCAGCACCGACAAGGCCGACAGGCACAGCAAAGCCCCCAGAATCAGCCCCAACGCCAGAGTTTCACCCAGGCGCTGCATCTGCCGCGCGGGGACGGTGGCCAGGCGCAGAGGGACGCTGACGGGCTGAAAATTGCGAACCTGCAGGTACAACTCCTGCGGCTTGCTGCCCGACAACTGCACGCCAAAGTCCGGGTGCAGGCCCGGCACGCTCCAATCGGCCAGCGTCAGCGTGTCGCCCGCTTGCTGCACGACCCAATGGCCGTTGGCATCGCGCTGGTACAGGGTGGCGCCATCCAGATAGGGAAGGGGGATGCTCAGCCGCCAGGATTGCTGGGACGACGGCGGGCGCAGCACCCGCAGCTTGATCCACACGGCATCAAACTTGGTCAGCGCGAAATGGTGGTTGGCTGGCAGAGTAGCGAGCTTGAAATTGCCGCTGGCCACCATGTCGACCGTGGCATGCGCGCCTTCGTCCACGCCCGCCAACACCTCGCCCTGCACCGTGAGTGCGGGTCTGGCATCGTCGAGCAAAACCGCTTCGTCAGCCGCGCGGGGGGCACCCAGTGCGGGCAGGCCAACCAGCCATACCAGCACCACGGCCAGGCGCGCCAAGAACCATGGCATACACTTGTCTCCCCTGTTTGTAGAGGTTTTTATGAGTTTGAAGTGTGGCATTGTAGGCCTGCCCAACGTCGGTAAATCCACCCTGTTCAATGCGCTGACCAAGGCGGGCATTGCCGCTGAAAATTACCCGTTTTGCACCATCGAGCCCAATGTGGGCGTGGTGGAAGTGCCCGATCCGCGCCTGCAGCAGCTGGCCCAGATCATCACGCCCGAGCGCATCGTGCCCGCCATTGTCGAATTTGTGGACATTGCCGGTCTGGTGGCCGGTGCATCAAAGGGGGAAGGTCTGGGCAACCAATTTTTGGCGCATATCCGCGAGACTGACGCCATCGTCAACGTGGTGCGCTGCTTTGAAGACCCCAACGTGATCCACGTGGCGGGCAAGGTGGACCCCATTGCCGACATTGAGGTCATCCAGACCGAGCTGTGCCTGGCCGACCTGGGCACGGTGGACAAAGCCGTGCAGCGCTACAGCAAGCAGGCCAAGAGCGGCAACGACAAGGAAGCCGCCAAGATGATGGCCCTGCTGCCCAAGATCCAGGCCGCGCTGGACCAGGGCCAGCCCGTGCGCACGCTGGAACTGAGTGACGAGGAGCAGGTGCTGATGAAGCCGCTGTGCCTGATCACCGCCAAGCGCGCCATGTTCGTCGGCAACGTCGCCGAGGACGGCTTTGACAACAACCCGCTGCTGGCGCGCCTGCAGGAATACGCCGCCACCCAGAACGCCCCCGTGGTGGCCATCTGCGCCAAGATCGAGGCCGAACTGGCCGAAATGGACGACGCCGACCGCCTGGAATTCCTCAAGGAACTGGGCCAGGACGAGCCGGGCCTGAACCGTCTGATCCGCGCGGGCTTCAAGCTGCTGGGCTTGCAGACCTATTTCACTGCGGGTGTGAAGGAAGTGCGCGCCTGGACCATCCACATCGGCGACACCGCGCCCAAAGCGGCGGGCGTGATCCACGGCGACTTCGAACGCGGCTTCATCCGCGCCCAGACCATTGCGTTTGACGACTTCATCGCCTGCAAGGGCGAGCAAGGCGCGAAGGACGCGGGCAAGATGCGCGCCGAAGGCAAGGACTACGTGGTCAAGGATGGGGATGTGATGAACTTTCTGTTCAACGTGTAATGTCCCATTTTTTGAGTCTTTTTGGCCTCTAGACGGCGTGGATATTGCGTAAGCAGCTACTAAAGTTGTAGCGGATTCGAGTCTGGCATAGTGCTGTCCGGGCGTGGGGCAGGGGGCTCGCGCCTCATCAACCCCGCGGCCAGCGAATCGGCGCAAACCCATGCCCCAGGCCATGCAGGGGCGAAAGCAAGTGCCGAAAACCTCTGCTTTCAAGCTCGCAGTTGACGCACAATCAAAAAAACTTTGAAGGAGTCATCCGTATGCGCGTGTTTCTGTCGTGGGTCGTCTTGCTATCCCTATGCTCTACCAGTTGGGCAGGCGAATCCTGCGCGGTGCGCGTGGCGCAGATGCTATCTGCCGGGAACAGCAAGGAGTTGGTCACGTGGTTCAAAGTGCCTGCTGACGACGCGGCGGCCAGACTCCAAGAAGCCGTGGAACTTTTTGGGACGCTGGAACGCATCATGCCGGCCACAAACCCCTCTGATGGAAACACGACTCGTGTATCGATTCAGTCCAAGCATCTGCCCGACCCGTATGCGTTTGAAGGAAGCTGGGCGTCAGCCATTTCAAGCAAAGCCGGTCCGGTACGCATTCAAGCATCTTCCGAAATCGGCTCTACTTGCCGACTATTAGCGCTGCACATCGACCGATCAACGAAGTGATCGCTCGCGCCCAGGATGCTATTTGTTCTTCAGCTTGCCTTTGGGCAGCACCGACGTTGTGGGTGCGACTGGGCGGGAGGAAGGCGCAGAAGATTCCTTGAGCGGACCGGTGTCCTTCTTGGGCTTCTTGGCCATTTTGTTGCTGCGTTGTTCGCCTTTGGGCATGATGGGCTCCTTGTGTAGTGATCGATCGACTCGGCAGCCCCTGGTGCCAGGGCCTGCGAGCGGCAAAGCATGCAACACACCCGTGCTGCATGGGTCCAGAGGTTCAATCACTCTGGGGTCGGTTCACCCAGCGCTTGCGGGACTTGGGGAGACTGCTCTGTGGGCAGCGTTTGCGATTTGCGCTGCGCCTTTTCCACTTTCTTCTGCTTTTTCTGCTGCTCGCGCTGGCGTTTTTCGTACTGGTAATTGGGTTTTGCCATGGGGCTTGCTTTCTAGGTGATATTTGCTGACTTCGGCACCAGTGTACGCCCGCTACTTTTGATGTTGAGCCCTATTCGATGCAGGCCACATCCGGCGCCAGCAATGCCAATCACCACAACTTCACCACCCCCATCAGCACCGCCGTCATCGTCACATAGCGTGCGAACTTGCCGATGGCCATGTAGGCCAGGCAGGGCCAGAAGGGGAGTTTGAGCCAGCCGGCCACGGCGCACAGGGGGTCGCCCACGACGGGAAGCCACGACAGCAGGCAAGCCTTGGGGCCCAGGCGCTGCAGCCAGTCCAGTGCGCGCAGGTGGGTGGGGGAGTGGCGGACACGATCGACGGCGCGGTGCGCGCCCAGGCCCATCCACCAGCTCACACCCCCGCCGATGGTGTTGCCCAGGGTGGCCACGGCGATCACGCTCCAGAAGGCGTCCGGGTTGAGCTGCACCAGGCCAAACACCACGGGCTCGGAGCCCAGGGGCAGCAGCGTGGCCGACAGCAGGCTCACCAGAAACACCGTGCTCAGGCTGTACTGCGGCAGTGCCAAGAGGTTGAGAAGGGGCGACATCCAATCGGGCATGCGCGCAGTGTAGGGGGGTGGTCAAAACCCCAAGCGACACGATTTCAATTGCTGAAATTTTGGGCAGCTAGAATGCGTTCCCCGCCTGCTGCCACGCAGCCATTCTCACACCCCTTGATCCGCCACCGAACCATGCACATCGGTCCTTATGCATTGGCCAACGCCCTCATGGTGGCACCCATGGCGGGTGTGACGGACCGTCCGTTTCGCCAGCTGTGCAAGCGCCTGGGCGCGGGGTATGCGGTGAGCGAGATGCTGACCTCGCGGCCCGACCTGCAAGATTCGGTCAAGACGCAGCGCCGCGCCAACCATGCCGGTGAGCCCGGTCCCATTGCCGTGCAGATTGCCGGGACCGATCCCGCGCTGATGGCCGAGGCCGCGCGCTTCAATGCCGAGCGCGGCGCACAGGTCATCGACATCAACATGGGCTGCCCGGCGCGCAAGGTGTGCAACAAGTGGGCGGGTTCGGCGCTGATGCAAAACGAGCCGCTGGCGGTGGCCATTGCGGATGCGGTGGTGCAGGCTTGCGCCCCACTGGGCGTACCGGTCACGCTCAAGATGCGCACCGGCTGGCGTGCCGACCACCGCAATGCCGTGGCGCTGGCCCAGGCGTTTGAAGGCGTGGGCGTGCAGATGTTGGCCGTGCATGGCCGCACGCGCGAGCAGGGCTACCAGGGCGCGGCTGAATACGCCACCATGGCCGCCGTGAAGGCCGCCGTGCGCATACCGGTGGTGGCCAATGGCGACATCACGTCGCCCCAGAAAGCGCGTGCCGTGCTGCAGGCCACCAAGGCGGACGCCGTGATGATTGGTCGCGCGGCGCAGGGGCGGCCGTGGATTTTTCGGGAAATCGCGCACTTCCTGGCCACGGGCGAGCAGCTGGCGCCACCCTTGGTGGCCGAGGTCAGCCGTTTGCTCATCGAGCACCTGCACGACCACTACAGCCTGTACGGTGCGCACATTGGCGTGCGCTCGGCGCGCAAGCACATTGGCTGGTATGTGCGCAGCCTGCCGGGCGGTGCGGCGTTTCGTGCCCACATGAACACATTGGACAACTGTGCTGCCCAACTGGTGGCGGTGCAGGATTATTTTGACGCGCTGCAAGGCCAGATGGACCGCATGCCGGCCCCTGCGCTTGCGAACGAACAAGGAACCGACACCATGAACCTGGAGTGCGCGGCATGAGCCAGCATTTGATCGAAGATTGCGTCCGCACCAGCCTGGAGGGCTATTTCCGCGACCTGCGTGGCACCGAGCCCGGCAACATGCACGACATGCTGGTGCGGGCGGTGGAAAAACCCCTGCTCGAAGTGGTCATGGCCCAGGCCGACCACAACCAATCGAAGGCCGCCCAGTGGCTGGGCCTGAACCGCAATACCCTGCGCAAGAAGTTGCTGGAACACAAGCTCATTGATTGAGCGCCGCGCGCCTCACCACCCCTTTCTTCACTTCGTCCCACTTCCCACCATGCAAGCACTGCTTTCCGTCTCGGACAAATCCGGCATCGTCGAACTCGCGCAACAACTGCACGCCCAGGGCGTCAAACTCCTGTCCACCGGCGGCACCGCCAAGCTGCTGGCCGAGAAGGG
>JAYRUL010000164.1:0-5099 GCA_041919095.1 Rhodoferax sp.
TCCTTGCGGCACATCCCAGTTGGGCCATGTTGCCGCTGGGGATTTTCTCCTTTGGATGGGCGCTAATGGTGCCGGTCGTGACCTTGTTGGTACTGGACCTGCATCCCGAACGGCGTGGCATGGCGTCCAGTCTGCAAATGTTCATCGGTTCCACGGCCAATGGTTTGGTCGCCGGCGTCGTTGCACCGTTCGTGATGCATTCGACGGTAAGCTTGGCCCTCGCGTCGCTTGCCATGTTGGGCATTGGACTGGTGGCATGGCTTTTTATTCGCCACCGTTGGCCCGAAATCGGCCATACTGTCTCGCATGCCTAGGTTGTGTCGCCACATTCTGCTGATGCTGCTGGCACTGCTGTGCGCGTGTCAAGCTGCGTTCGCACAAGGCAGCGTGAACGAGCGCACCGAAGCCTTGGTGACTTTGTCCGAAACCGATATTCCGGCCGCTCTGCAGGCCATGCAGGCGCTGCGCAAGCAATTGGAGCCCTCGGTTCCCTACACCCACCAACGCCGGTATTGGCATGCGTTGATCGGCATGCAGATCGATGCCGCGCAGCTTGATGCCGCGAAGGACTCCATTGCCACCCTGCAGGACATGGCACGCCTGGCCAAAGACCCGGTAGGCGAAATCCTGGCCGATCTCGATAGCGCCTATTTGCGCTTCATGGCGGGACAAGCCAACGCCGCCCTGGTGCAACTGCAGGCACTGGAGAGTCGTGCTGTTGGTACGGCGAACGAAGAAGTGCTGTGGCATTTCTACATTTCCCTGGCCAGCGTACAACAAACCTTGGGGCAATTTGAGGCCAGCCTGGAAAACGCTTTCAAAGCCCAGCAATACGGCAAGCTGCGTCCCTACCACGCGCAAGCTTCGCATGTGCGTTCCCTGAACATGCGCGCGCTGGTCTACATGGGCATGGCCAATTGGGAAAAGGCTTTGCAAGTCCTCGAAGAGGCAATACCCCTGGCTGATCAGGCCGGACTAACCAAGGTCAAAGGAACCCTGTACCTCAACCAGGGGGCCGTCCTGGCCAGCATGGGACGCGCCAAGGGGTCGGTCGATGCCTACCAGAAAGCCCTTTCCATTGCTAAGGAGGCAGGTGTAATCGGCTTGGAGGCGACCGCACTGAACAACCTGGGCGACACCTACCTCATTGCCAAGAACTATCCGCAAGCCGAAGCCTACGCCCGCTTGGCCATGGCAAAGTACGAAAAATCAGGCGAGCACGGCGGCTATGTGGTTGCCCGCAGCAACCTGGGCTTTGCCTTGATGGGCCAGGGCAAGATTGCACAAGGTGCCGCCGAAGTGCGTACGGCCTTGGCAGGTGCACGGCAGGCTGGAGCAAAAGCCGACGAAGAAGGCATTCTGGGCGAACTCAGCCATATGTATGAGCAAGCCGGGCTGTACCGCGAAGCCGTCACCACCATTCGGGAGCAGCAGGTGCTCAGTGCACAACTCTTTCGGGCGGACCGTGAAAAGACCGTGGCCTCCATGCAGGAGCAGTTTGACACGGTGCAACGGCAAAAGCAGATTGAACTGCTGGCACGTGAAAACAGCCTGAAGGATGCCGAAATTGCCAATCGCCGCCTGCAGCAAATGGTGACCCTGCTGGCCGCCGTGCTGACCGTTGTGGCTGGCGGTTTTGTCTACCAGCTCTACCGGCGAGTGCGCAAAACCAACGCCAAGCTGCGCGAAGTCAACCAACAGCTCGAATTCCATGCCTTGCGCGATCCGCTCACCGGCCTGTACAACCGGCGCTCTTTCTTTGACCTGATGCAAAAGCGCGCGTCCCCCAAAGCGGGCGACCGCCGTGACGACAACCAGCCCGATGGCCTCATGATTCTGGACATCGACCATTTCAAGCACATCAACGACACCCTGGGACACGCCGGTGGCGATGCGGTGCTGGTGGAGATCGCCAAACGCCTGCGCGCCACCGTGCGCGAGTCCGACCTGGTGATGCGCTGGGGGGGCGAAGAATTCCTGATCTTCTCCCCCAAAGCCAGCATCGAACATCTGCAAGTCCTGGCGCAGCGCCTGCTCAAGGCCATTGGATCCACTCCGATGGAGGTCGCTGGCGCCCCCATGACCGTGACCGCCACCGGCGGCTTTCTGACACTGCCGTTCTCAGGCCTGCCAGAGTCGGTCTGCAACTGGGAGAAAGCCGTTCTGATCGCCGATATGGCCCTCTACCTGGGCAAGGTGAACGGGCGTAACCGCGCCTATGGCCTCGGACGCCTTCTGGTTCCCGCCGAACAGGCCATGCCCGTATTGGAGCGCGACCTGTCTGCTGCGCTCAAGGCCCAGATGGTGGAACTGCGCGAAGTGCAAGGTCCCGTGTCCCGGGTTGCTGAACCTGCGTCGGTTTAGCGGGTCGCTACGGCCCCACCGGGAACAGGCCAGGGTGCCGTGCAAGGAAACTCCAGCGTGAAGCAGGTTCCTTCACCCGGTGCGGACTGCACCTGCAAGGAGCCACCGAGCATGCGTGTTGCAATGTTGCGCGAAATCGAAAGTCCCAGGCCAGACCCCCCTTGACCCAGCCTGGTGGTGAAAAACGGCTCAAATACGCGTATCTGGGTGGCGGCATCCATGCCCGTGCCATTGTCCTGGAAGTACATCGTCACCTTTTCGTGGTGTACCTCAGCCCTGATATGCAGGTACCCACTCTCTTTTCCCGCAAAGGCATGCAGTCCAGCGTTCTGGACGAGGTTGACGATAATTTGCCCCAACGGGCCCGGGTAACTGTCGCATTGCGCGCTGGCCGGAATGTCCGTGGTGATGACCCAGGGTACCTGGCGAAAACTCGGGCGCAAGGCATCGACGTTGTCTTCTACCAAGGTGCGCAGATCGAACGTGCGCCGTTGTTCCGACGTCTGGTCTACCGCCACCTGCTTGAAGCTGATGATCAGTTCGCCTGCGCGCATGCAAGCTCGACCAATCAAATCAGCCATTTCCTGGCTGTCGGCCACCCAGGCATCCAGTTCCGAACGGCGCAATTCACCGCGTTGTACCTTGAGGCCAAAGCTGCGCATGCGATCCTGCAGTGCAGTTGCCGTGGTCAGCGCGTTACCAATGGGGGTGTTGAGCTCGTGGGCCACACCTGCTACCAGGGCACCGAGTGAAGCCAACTTTTCTGCCTGCATGAGATCGTCCCGGGTGTGTTCCAGGTGCTGCAAGGTGGCAGTTAGCTCGGCGGTGCGCGCCTGCACGCGGGCTTCCAGTTCGCGTTCAGACGCTTTCAGTACCGCAACCTCTCGTTGCTGGGCGGCCAGGGCCAGGGCCTGGGCTCTTTCCTTTTCCAGGCGCAGCAGGTGGTAACGGTCGGCCAGGGCAAAAGCCAACAAGATCATCTCCAGGGCCGAACCCAGTTGGATACCTGCCGTGGTTGACGCCAAGGACGGAAAGATGCCGAAAGGCCGCAACTGCATGACGATCAAGGTCACGCACAGCACGGAGAACGCGAGCAAAAAGAAATACGCGCTGCGCTGGCGTTGCAAGCTGCCGTTTACACCGGCCAGCAAGATCAACATGGTTGACAGGGTGATAAGCAAATACGCCACCCAGACGGTCTGGTTAAAGGCAGCAAACAGCAAAACGGGCATGCCGGCATTGAACAGGGCGCAGGTGCGCAACCCCACGTCCAGCCGCGGCATGGTTGTGGCGGTGCTGAGCATGCGTCGTGTAAACAGCAGCAGGGTGAGCATGGCAATGCTGGGCATCAGCTTGCTCAGCACGGGCATCAAAATCGGATAACTGCTCCAGGCAAACTCGTAGCCCAGCCCATTGAATGCGGCAATGGTCACAGCCATGGACACCACAAACCCCACGTACAGCAGGTAGTTCAGATCACGCAGGCTCAAGCCCAGCATCAGGTTGAAAAGCACCATGGCCAGTACCATGCCGAAGTAGGCCGCCTGCTGCGCGTAGTCGGTGCGTTCATAGTGCTCGAACGCGTCGCGGTCCCACAGACGCAGGGGTGCGTTCATGGTGTTGGGTGTCTGGATGCGGATATACACGGCAAGGGTCGATTGGAGAGGCAGTTCCAGGGGTAGCACAAAAAAGTGGTGCCGGTACGGCCGTTGAACAAACGGTAACGTGTAGCCGCTGCGGATGTGCGTTACCTGTCCGTCGGTCGGCACGGTGTAGAAGTCGACCTCGGCCAGGCGCGCATAGGCAATTTCCAACAGGGTTTGGCGGCTGCGCGCCTCGGTGTTGTGCAGATCCAGCTTGAGCCACATCGCCGACCCGGTCACGCCAAAGCCCAAGGGGCGTTCGGGCTGTTTCACGCGTTGAAAACGGGTGGCATGGGGCAGGGCGCGTACATCAGCCAGTTCCAGCTGGCCCGAGGGATCGTCCAGCACCGTCACATAGGCTGCCAGGTTCAGTGCCTGGTCGTCCAGACGCTGGAGATCCAACCCAGCCGCATGCACGCAAGAAGCCAGCACCATTCCCAGCGCCCAGGCGCAGAGATGAAGACACTGCAAAACAAGACGCATGGCGAAGTGGGGAACTCGCGAGGGACCGGATCGTGACAGTGTACGGCATCTTGCATATACTGTATAAAAAAACAGTTTATATGCCCCGCGCCCTGCCCCTGTTGTCAGACCCTGCGGTCGGAGCCAGTCTCTGGTCGGCCGATGCGCTTGCCCATGCCCCAGCCCAGGTGCTGGCCAGCGGGCATGCCGTGCTGGACGCCCAACTCCCCGGCAATGGCTGGCCCGTGGGGGCGCTGACCGAACTTCTCCAACCCCCCGGTGTGCACTGCGAATGGCGTCTGCTACTGCCCGCCCTGGCCCGCAGCAACCCGGCCCAATCCATTGTGCTGGTGGGAACCCCCCACGTACCCTTTGTTCCGGCACTGATGGCCCGGGGCCTAGCACCCCGGCGTCTGCTGGGGGTGGCGGTGGATGTGCCGACCGAGCGCCTGTGGGCAGCCGAGCAGGCCCTGCGCTGTGCCGATGTCGCCGCCGTGCTGGTGTGGTTGCCCCAGGCACGTGCCGATACCTTGCGTCGCCTGCACCTGGCCGCGGCCGAGCATGCCAAGCTGCTCTTTGCCATGCGTCCCTGGGCGGCGCGTCACGAAGCCTCGCCTGCACCCCTGCGTT
>JAYRUL010000165.1:0-5098 GCA_041919095.1 Rhodoferax sp.
CGGCTGCGCTCGACAAGGGCAGTGTCTTTCAGTTCTTGGTGGAAACGGCAGTGGACGCCCAGCGCAAGCACGAAAGCCTGGCCGGGCAAGTGGACATCGGAACCTGGCTCACGCAAGACATCATGCGCAGTGTCGCAACCCTGCAAATGCGCATGCATGCGGGCATGTCGGTGTTGGCCACGGTTGGCTCCACCGCCCCCTTTGTCGGGCTCTTCGGTACGGTCTGGGGGATCTACCATGCCCTGGTCACGATCGGTTCCACAGGGCAGGCATCCATCGAGAAAGTGGCCGGCCCCGTGGGCGAAGCCCTCATCATGACGGCCCTGGGTCTGGCCGTTGCCGTGCCCGCTGTGTTGGGCTACAACTGGCTGGTGCGGCGCAACCGCTTGGCCATGCACGGCATCAAGGGCTTCGGGTCGGACTTGCACACGCTGTTGCTGGTGGAGGTGGAACGCAACCAACGCAACGCCGCAGCCCCCTCGTCCCAAGGCTGACGCAACGCCATGGCCATTGCCTTTGATACGGTGGACGCCACCCATGCGCCGTCGGACAGCGACGACGACATGCTGTCCGAGATCAACACCACGCCCCTGGTGGACGTGATGCTGGTACTGCTCATCATCTTTCTCATCACGATTCCGGTGTTCAATGCCACGGTGGCGGTGAAGCTGCCACGCGAAGCCAACCAGCAGCGCCAGGCCTTGCCCGACACCGTCATCATTTCGGTGGACGCCCGCGGTGCAAGCTACTGGATGGATGCGCGCCTGCCCGACAGCGACGCCCTGCGCCAGCGCCTGGCCCGCATCGCAACCCAGAGCCCGCAGCCCGAAGTGCATATCCGCGCCGACGCCCGGACCGACTACGCGGCCGTGGCCCGCGTCGTCTATGCCTGCCAGGCAGCCGGCATTGCACGCATCGGATTCCTGACCGAGCCCCCCAGCTCCCCGTGAGGCGCGTCCACCATGGCCATTGATTTTGTGGACGATTCGGGCGAAGAAGACGCCGAACCCAGCATGAACACCACGCCGCTCATCGACGTACTGTTGGTGCTCCTGGTGATGCTCATCATCACCATGCCGATCCAAATGCACGCGGTCCAGATGGACTTGCCCGGCGGTTTGCCCCCGCCCGATGCCCCGGTTCCGGTGGTGGTGCAGCTGGAGATCAGCCGCGCCAGCCAGATCGCCTGGAATGGCGAGCCCGTGGCCGACCGCGCGGCGCTCGAAGCGCGCCTGCAAGCCGCCGCGCAGGCGCCCCAGCAACCCGAAATCCATGTCCGTGCCGACCCGCAGACCCCCTACGACACGGTGGCCGCCGTGCTGACCTCGGCACAACGCCAAGGGTTGGTGAAAGTGGGCGTGGTCGGGCTGGAGGCCTACGCGCGCTGAATTCCTTGCAGCAACTGCGGGGCCGATCCGCCCGACTTTCAGGGCGATGCGGCAAGCGCAGAAGTTGTCGGGTGGTGGGGAGTTTTTTTTGCCTTGCAGGTGGCTTTCTTACTCCCCCACTCTCCCCCCCGCCCTCTCGCCCCGCCGGGCGAGAGGGTGCCCAACAGCCTCATGTGGCCGCGTTTCTAAACCAAGGAAAGAGCAAAGAGCAGTGCTGGTTGGGGACGGCAGCGCACAGCCCATGAGACCGCCCGCGCACCCTACCGCCAGCAACTATCCCTCGTTTGAAGACGCGGCCACATGGAGGCTCCCCTTTCCACCCTGGCGAGGGTGGAAAGGGGCGGGGGGGATAGGGGGTGCGTTAGGAAAGCCGCCTGCAAGGCACCCCCCCCTACTGCCGCGCCGTGCGCACGTTCGCCGGCAGGCCTTGCGGATGGCTGGTGCGAAAGGGGTTGATGTCCAGGCCTCCACGGCGGGTGTAGCGGGCGTAGACCGCCAGTTTGATGGGTTTGCAGCGCGTCCAGATGTCCATGAAGATGCGCTCCACGCACTGCTCGTGGAATTCGTTGTGGTTGCGAAAGCTGACCAGGTAGCGCAGCAGGCCTTCCTGGTCGATGGCGTCGCCGGTGTAGCTGATGCGCACGCTGCCCCAGTCGGGCTGGCCGGTGACCAGGCAGTTGCTCTTGAGCAGGTTGCTGGTCAGCACCTCGCTCACCGGCTGTTCGTTGGGGGTGATCTTCAGCAACTCGGGCGCGGGCGTGTACTGCGTGCATTCCACATCCAGGCGGTCCAGGCTCAGGCCATCGAGTTCGTGTACCGGTTCCTGGTCAAACAGGTCGGGCTCGAGCACGCGCACGCCCACGCTGGAGCCCGGGGCGGCAGCGCCACGCCAGACGGCTTCGGTCAGGTCGGCGCGCAAGCGCTCGCGCACGGTGCTGGTGTCGACCATGCGCGTGCCATTGAAGCTATTGAGGTACAGCTTGAACGATTTGCTCTCGATGAGGTTGGGTGTTTCGCACGGAATGGTGATGTGCGCAATCGCCACCTGGGGTTTGCCACGCGGGTTCAGCCAACTGAGCTCGAACGCGGTCCACAGGTCCGCGCCCAGGAACAGGGGCGCACCCACGATACCGATTTCAGCGCGCTTGGGCGCACGGGCGATGGGAAACAGCAGCGTGGGATCGTACTGGTCGGCATAGGTACTGGAGCGGCCCAGTGGGGAGTGTTCGGGTGGGTTCATGGAGCCAGGTAGGGCGGTGGAGGATTGGCGCTTTGCAAATGCGGTACCAGCGCATCCAGTATCTGCGCGACCGGTTGCGGGGGCAAGTCGTGCCCCATGCCTTCGATACCCATCCAGCGGGCCCCTGCAATGCGCTGGGCGGTGTCTTCGCCATGCGCACAAGGCACCAACGGATCAGCTTTGCCATGGACCACCAGGGTCGGGCAGGCAATGCGCGCGAGTTCGGTGGCGCGATCCCGGTCCGCCAGCACCGCCAGCATCTGGCGCAATGTGCCAACCGGGTGGTAGCTGCGCTGCAAGCCCAGCAGCACCCGCTCGCGCAGGGTTTCTTCGGGCGTTGGGAAGTCCGGACTGCCAATAAGCTGAAACAACCGCAAATAGTGCGCCAGGACCGCTTCGGGTGCGCTGCTGGCCGGGCGCGCCAGTAGCGCACGGGTCACTTCCGGGCGCGCTTGGGGCAGGCCACGCGCACCGCTGGAACTCATGATGCTGGTCAGGCTCAACATGCGCGCCGGTGCAGCAAGCGCCATGCGTTGGGCAATCATGCCGCCCATGCTCACGCCCACCACGTGTGCGCGCTCAATATGCAAGGCATCCAGCACGCCCCAGGCATCAGTCGCCATATCGCGCAGCGTGTACGGCGCGGGCACCGGCCAGCCCAACTTGTAGCGCAATCCCGCCCACAGCAGGTTGGGCACACCCAGGTGATCCAAGTGCTGGCTCAGGCCGATGTCGCGGTTGTCCATGCGGATCACGCGAAATCCGGCATCCACCAAAGTGTCAACAAACTCCGGTGGCCAGGCCACCAACTGCATCCCCAAGCCCATCACCAGCAGCACTGCCGGTCGGGTGTAGGCATCGCCGTCCAGGGGGTTGATTTCGGCCGTGTCCTCGACTTCGATGGCAATGTTATTTGCTATTATTTTCATAGCTTCTTACGCTTATCTTATAAGGGCTAGAGCCCGTTTTTATACCTATTTTCAACAAGACCGAGAAGAACGGATCAAGCGGTCGCGGTGCGGCGAAAGACCAGCCGATGCGGCGTAGAAACCGCAGCGCAGTAGGCATAGCCCTCGGCGTCGAAGGCCTGGAGCTGCTCGGGCTGCACCAGCCGCTGCGCAATGGCAAAGCGCGCCATCAAGCCCCGGGCGCGCTTGGCAAAAAAGCTCACCACCTTGAAGGCACCTCCCTTGCCCTCTTCGAACACACACTCCACGACGGGTGCCTTCAGCGCCTTGCGGTCTACCGCCTTGAAATACTCTTGTGAGGCCAGGTTCACCACCACCGGGCTGCGGTCGCTGCGCAGCTGGCGATTCAGGTAGTGGGCGATGTGGCTGCCCCAGAAAGCGTACAAATCCTTGCCTTCTGGGTTGGCCAGGCGTGTGCCCATTTCGAGCCGGTAGGGCTGCATCAGGTCCAGCGGGCGCAGCACGCCGTACAAGCCACTGAGGATGCACAGGTGCTGCTGGGCCCAGTCCAACGCATCGGCATCCAGGCTGCGGGCATCCAGCCCGCCATACACATCGCCATCGAAGGCCAGCGCGGCCTGGCGTGCGTTTTTCCGCGTGGCCCGGCTCGACCAGGCCTGGTAGCGGGCCACGTTGAGCGTGGCCAGCTTGTCGCTCAAATCCATCAGCGAGGCAATCTGCGCGGGGGTGGCTTGGCGCAGCACCTCGATCAAGGCCTTGGACTGCGCCCCAAATTGCGGCATGGAGTGCGCCAGCGGGGGATCAAACGGGAGGGGGGACTCGTAATCCAGCGATTTGGCTGGCGAAAGCAGGAACAACATGCCCCGATTATCGGGAAATCTCAGCGTACCTACGGTTACGCGAGCGACTAAGCCCCGGATCGGTCAGGCACCACCTGCGCCCCGCGCAAACTGCGCCGGTGTCTGCCCGCTCCAGCGCCGAAAGGCCCGTGCAAACGCGTTTTCGTCCGAGAACCCCAATTCCAGCGCGACGACTTGGGCACCCTGCCCCTGTTGCAGGCGCTGCTGGGCCATGTCGAACAGCAGGGCTTCGCGCAGGCTCTTGAAGGAAATGCCTTCGGTCGCCAACTTGCGGTTGAGGTGGCGTCCGCTCATGCCCAGCTCGTCGCCAATGCGCTCCTTGCCCCAGCGCGGGTGCTGGCGGATGAGCTGCTGTACCCGCGCCGACACGCTGTCCTGCGCCAGCGCGGCCAGCGTGTCATTGGCCAGCTGGCGCAGATGGGCATGCAGCTCGCGCCCCACCTGCACCAGACCCAGGCTCAGCTCGGTGCGCGCAAAGGCAACCCCATTGGCCGCCTGGTTGAAGCGCACCGGGCAGCCCAGCGCTTGCGCATAGGCCGCTTCCCCCGCGCGCACCGCATGGGCAAAACACACCGCCTGCGCCTGAAAACGTCCCTGCGTCATCCAGCGCGCCAGACACACCACACAGCCCAGGGCCGCCTCCACGCGCTGGGCACGGCACACGGTGTAGTCGGGCAGGTA
>JAYRUL010000166.1:0-5075 GCA_041919095.1 Rhodoferax sp.
AATCACGACCTCGTCACCCTTGGCCAGCGCATCGATCATGGCGCGGTGCTCCTTTTGGCGCTTCATCTGGGGGCGGATCATGACGAAATACAGCACCACGAACATCAGCACCAGCGGCAGCATGCCGGTCAGGGAGGACATGATGTCACCGCCGCCAGCGGCTGCGGCAGGTGCGGTTTGGGCGAAAGCGGAAGAAATAAACACGGACTGGACTCCACAACGGATGGTCAAAATTCACACAACCCGCCCACACCAAGCGCCAAAGCGCCCACCGGGGGCAGAACAGGCCATTGTATGCGGCGCTTTGGGCGCCGCCCAAGGGGGCAGACCCAAGCATGCAGCGGGTGTTTGCCACTTGGCGAGCCCACTAGGGTCTCCAAAGCGGAATATGGGTAAAAACTGGCTGATGCGCCAGTGATACATGCCCCAATAGCTACACTATTAATAGCAAAGTACCGCACTTGTGCGGGCTTTTACAGGAGGTGCGACAGCGAACGGCCCCTTAGGCCGCCTGGCGGGAGGCCGTGGCCAGGTGGCGCTCCTTCGCATAGCCGTAGCCGCGGATATCTTCGGGGATGCGAACAATCGCCACCGCCACCGCCAGGGTAAGGTTCAGATCGTCTGTGTATGGGTGGGCCATTTAGCACTCCTGTTTTTCTCATCCGCACTGCCAAATAGTTCACGACTTACCTTCTGCAAACTGGGTTACATTTCGTTCCAACGGCGGCCAGAGTCGCTCAAAAAAACAGAGGGGGAACGCAATGACTGCGCTGAGAAAGCCACTGCAGCACCGTTGCAGGCATGTACTGCATCTCATTGCCCAACGCTCGGCGCAGTTCACACCCGTGGGCTTGAATTGTCTCTTGGGGCAAGATGCCCCGCCCCCCCGACTTTGCAGTCGGCGGCCTCCAAGTCCGGCAGACGGCTTAGTTCATCCGGCACCTCTGCACTGCCCAAAGGCGGTAGCAAATGGCTTGCGCCTGCGCAGCGCAGCCTTCACCCATAGTCCCTGTACATCGCCTGCCCGGTTTCACACCACCGGCGCGGGCGCAGCCATTTCCGTTTCCACAGGCTTCACGGCGTGCCTTTGAATCGCCAACTCAGAGAAGGAGGGTTTTCATGGATGCAACACTGAACGTTTCGGACAGAGAGCAGTCGGCCAAAAGGCTGACCACCATCATCTACGCGCTCTACGCCGGCGGATTGCTCACCGGGGGTTTGACCGCCCTGGTGGCGATCATCATGAACTATGTGAAAAAAGCCGAGGTCGCCGGCACCTGGCTGGAGAGCCATTTTCAATCGCAAAAAAAGACGTTCTGGTATTCGTTCATCGGCATCTTTGGGGGATCGGTGTTGGCCTCTATTGCCGGCATGGTGGGCGCAGCCATTGCAGTCTGGATGGGCAACTTCCTCGGGGTCATCGTCGTATTCATTGCCGGTTGCATCTGGCTCGTTCCTGCCGGCATTTTCATCTGGTCGATTTACCGCACTGTGGTGGGTTGGCTGGCGTTGAGCAATAACAAACCTGCCTGAACGCCGCCCCACCATATTTACGTCACAACAGACAACCTTGAGACTTATTCCATGCAAGTTACCGCAACATTCTCCAAAGCCCTTGCCACCGCAGCCCTGTGCCTCACGCTGGCTGCGTGCTCGAGTGGCCCCTCTGATGCCGACGTGCAAGCCATTGCCGATCAGGGCATCGCCCAAATGGCGCAAGCCATGGCCCCGCTGGGCGTCAATCTGAAAGAGGACTTCGATATCCAGGTCAAGATCGTGAACAAGACCAAGCAGGACGATGGTCGCTGGCTGGTTCAAACGCAGACCTCTGCGGTTGCCAAAAAAGATTGGCAGGGCGGCAAGAAGGGCGACGCGCTGCCGGGCTCGCCCACCACAGACCAGTTCTACATGCAAAAGGGCGAAAAGGGCTGGATGGCCTCACAGTAATTAGGCACTCCCTACGTCGCGCCGGTCGTTTCCACCGGCCCGGCGCTTTCTTTGTTCTTTCTCCCTCGCGCCCATATGCGTATCTACGATTTCGTTCGCGAGCACGTCATTCCCTTCAACTCGGTGATCGCCATGGCCATCACCGTGGCTGCGGTGCTGGACTTCCTGGCACCGCAGGCGCCCTATCTCGCTTGGCTCAGTTATGTTCTTGCAGCCATGGTGCTGCTGGCCATGGTGCTGGAAGTGCGCGCCCAGCGCCCTGGCGTGGCGGGCGGTGCCTGGTATGTGCGACTGCTGGGCCGGCTGCGCGCACCGCCAGGCCCGCTGTGGAAGTCCCCTGCCTGGCAGGTCATCGGCATCATTGCGGCCATTGCGCTGGTCCTTGGGCAGGCGTCCAAGGCGCGCGCCGACAGCGGCGGCCTGATTGCCAGCGCTGCGCCCAATCTGCGCAACGTGCAGTTGCTGCTGCTGGGCCTCAAAGAAGACGCGCGGCGCATCCAAGCCGTGCTCGATGGCGTGGATACCAAGGTGGATTCCATCCACGCCTCGATGGGGAACATGGAAGCCGCGCTGACGAAAGACCCCCTTGAGGCGTTGATGGAGGGGGACTATCCGTTCTTGAAAAAGCACGTTGAAGCAGGCAAAAGACTGCCTCGGGATGTTGGCACTTTGTTGCGGGGCCTGAACCAAAAGCGCGATGATCGAATCGACCTGATCCGGTTGTACATGGCCCACGAATTCGACATCCGCGAGCCAGTGCCTGTGGCCAGCATTGCTTCGGTGCTCACCGACGATTTACCCACTCTCAGGAGCATCAAGAGGCTGAATGCCCGGGCCGAAAAACTGCTGAATCTCGATGGTGCGAGCGCAGCCAAGGCAGGGGCCTACATGTTCCTGGATTCATGTCCCACCATGGATTTGCTCGCCTATGCCTACATCTCAGGCGACCAGCCGCTGGCGGACTGGCTCATACAGCAGGGGCTGAGCCCCAATGCGCAATACCCCTGCGCATCGGGGTGGGTCGAGCCGCGCACGCGATGGAAAGTTTCTGCCAAGGAACTGCAGGCGCTGGCGGCATCGCGATAGCCCCCAGACATTGATTGAAGACAAGGGTACCAAGCCATGTACTCCAACGACGATGACCGCCGACGTGATGAACAGCGCCGCTTGGAAGAACAACGCCGCGACGAACAACGGCGGCGGGATGACAACGCCGCCTATGAGCGCAAACAACAGGAGCAGCGCGAAAATGCACAGGCCTGGGCGCGCAAGGAGGCGCAAGCTCGGGAATCGCATGCGCAAGAGCAGCAACGGCTCGCAGGCAATGAGCGCCACGACCGGGATTGGGATGAGTGGCGCAAGCAACAGGCTGCGCGCAGCGGTGCTTATGCGGCGCCTGCCTCAGCCCCTTCTGCACCGCAGGGGACTTCATCGTCGGGGCGGTCTGGCGACGACGGCTTGGGCGGGCTTGTCGGACTTGCCATATTGCTACTGCTGTTGGCAATGCCGCCCTTGTTGGCATTTGCCGTCTTGGAGGAGTTCATACAAAAGTTTCCCCGCTATGCGGTGAACCCTTCTTTCAGCGGGCAGGTGGCAGGCTTCTTCGTGCAGGCATTGGGGGTAGAGTGGGCGAAGACCTTGCACAAGTGGATCGAGACAAGTTTTCGCCACAAGGACTACTGGCACATGTTTTTGTATGGCGCAGGCGTCTGGGTGATACTGGCCTGCGGCTTGTCGCTGATTCGCCAGATGTTTCGTGTCCATGTGATGGCGGGGCTGGTGACCATGTTGGCCCTGCTCGGCCCCATGGTCTTGGTCATGTATGTGTCTTGGCATTTTTCACGATGAACTTCAATCCAAATCCCTGTCGCCCTTCGTCAACGGCGCCCCGGCTTACTGCCCTGGCTTTGGGCTTGGCCTGTGGCATCAGCGGCGGAGCATGGGCGCAGCGGCCCTCTTCAGTCAGCACGGGCTGCAACGGCCAGTGGAGCGCCGAGATGACCAGGATCGCTGCGCCCTATCAGCAGACGGTAGCCGCGCTCCAGGGCACCGAAGCCGGCTGGTGCGCGATGGCATCCGAAGTGAAGGCCGGAACGCTTGAAGACCGGGCGCTGATGTGGGAGTTCGTCTCTGCGGGCTATGTGATGCACGCTGCACACGGGCGCAAGCAATTGAGTGCTCCGCAATGGGCGGCAGTGCGCAAGTTGCTGCCGCTGTCCCGTGGCACGGGTATGACTAGGCCCAAGCGGCTGGGCGATTTCACCCATGAGCTGTACATCCACATGCGCGTGCTTTCCGCGTCGAATTCGCAAGAGGACGTGGATGGCACGATGAGTGCCCTGGAGAAGCACTCGCCCGCCGTGTGGAACACATTGACGCCGGGTGCGTGGGGCGAGCCCGGCGTTGATTGATTTTTTGCGGAAACAGCGTTGCGCAGAGTGGCCCGCCTCGGCGCCTTCTGACGCATGCATTCCTGGCGTCAAGTGCTGATTAAGATGGCCGATTACGATTGATGCGCAAGCGCTTGAAGCTCACTTGTCAATAGCAAAATCAAGCTGCATGGCGCGGCGGCTGGCCGCCGCGCCACTGGGCCATCAGGCCGTCCCACTTGGGACGCGCTGCCTTCAGGTGCCGCTCCTTCACGTGGCCATAACCGCGGATGTCTTCGGGAATGCGGGCGATCTGCACCGCCAGCGCCAGATTGCTGGCGTTCAGACCCGCCAGCAGCTCCTCGATGCAGGCGCGGTATTCGGTGATCAGCGCACGCTCGGTGCGCCGCTCCTCGGTCTTGCCGAAAATGTCTAGCGCGCCGCCACGCAGGCCCTTCAGGCGTGCCAGCCAGGTGAAGGCCGTGCGCATCCACGGGCCGTAGGGCTTCTTGACCAGCTCGCCCTTGTCGTTGCGCTGGGCGGTCAGGGGCGGCGCCATGTGGTGCACCACGCGATAGTCGCCCTCGAACATGTCGGCCAGCTTTTGCGTGAAGGCCGGGTCGGTGTGCAGTCGGGCCACTTCGTACTCGTCCTTGTAGGCCATGAGCTTGAACAGGTAGCGCGCCACCGCCTCGGCCAGGCGCGTGCTGCTGCCTAGCTGGGCCTCGGCGGCCTGCACCTTGTGCACGAAGGCCTGGT
>JAYRUL010000167.1:0-5071 GCA_041919095.1 Rhodoferax sp.
CCATGGCTGGACCGTACGCAGCGCCAGCGGCCACCCCGGCATTGCCGGTGCCCAGTGGGGACCGGACAGCGTGAGCCTGGTCCCCACCACCGAATCCGCCGCCCCACCCGCCAAGCGCTGGCTGCGGTTGACCGCCCGTACCGATGGCCGTGCCGAACACACGGTGCAGGCCCAGGTCTGCCACCAACGCAAGTACTTCGAAGGCACCACTGCCGCGCGGGTGCGTTTCAGCGACGCGCCGGTGCAAGGTACGGACGGCGACGTGGTGGTGCAAGCGTTCTACCTGGTCAGTCCGCTGCGGTTTGACTTTGACCCCGAGTTCAGCGAAGTGGACTGGGAATACCTGCCCAACGGTGGCTGGGGCGATGCGCGCACCCGCCTGTACGGCATCACCTGGCAAACCGCGCGCCTGGAGCCTTGGACGGCCTACAACCAGGCGCACCAGGAGTTTCGCGCCATGGATGGCTGGCACACGCTGGTCGTGCAGGTCCAGGGCGGGCGCACCCGCCACATACTGGACGGCGTCACGCTGGCCGAGCACGGTGGTCGCAACTACCCGGTGGTTCCGATGGCACTCAACTTCAACCACTGGTTTTCGCCGGGTGGTCTGCTACCGGTATCAGACCAACCGCGCCGCTACACGATGGAGGTGGACTGGGTGTTGCATGTGCAGGGTCGCCTGCTCAGCGCCGATGCGGTGCAGCAGCAGGTGCAAGCGCTGCGCAGCACCGGCACCGCGTATGTCGATACCGTGCCAGCGGCCACACCGGCGCTGGCCAGTCCCTGCGATTTTTGAGTCCCGGCGGGCTGACCACCGGCCTACCAAAATGCCACAACTAGGGTTTCTCCTAGGCCACTTCCAGACGATTGGTCTTGCATAAACCCAGAATTGGTAGCATAGTGGCATCTATTCGATTTGATGTGGTATTACCTAGTGGCGCAACTTTGACTTGAAGAAAAGGAAGACATGAAACTCCACCGCACCCCAATCGCCGCCGCCGTGGCGATGACCCTGCTGAGCATGGCAGCTGCCCATGCGCAAACTGTTGGCAAGCCTGCTGAAACGTCCCTGGACACAGTCAAGGTAACGGGTATTCGCGCCTCGTTGCAGCAGTCCATGGACAAGAAGCGCAACGCCGAATCCATGGTCGAGGTCATCACGGCCGAAGACATCGGCAAGATGCCCGACAAGAATGTGGCCGACTCGCTGGCCCACGTGCCCGGCGTCACCACCACCAGCGCGGGTTCCGCCGAAGGCTCTTTTGGCGAAAACGAGCATGTGCAATTGCGCGGCCTGTCTTCGCAAATGACGCTGACCACGCTCAATGGCCACACCGTGTCCAGCGGTGACTGGTATGGTCCCAACATCGCCAACGGTGGCCGCAGCGTGTCCTACACCTTGCTGCCGTCGGACCTGGTCGGCACCATCGTGGTGAACCGTTCCTCGCAGGCCAACCTGATCGAAGGCGGTGCCGCCGGTACCGTGGACATCCAGACCCGCACCCCGCTGTCATTCAAGGAAAGGTTCTCGGGTGCTGCCACCCTGGAAGCTGCCTACTCCACCAACGCCAAGTCCACCGACCCGGCCGTCACGGCCATGCTGAACTGGAAAAACGACGACAACA
The DNA here is from genome assembly GCA_041919095.1 of Rhodoferax sp. Taxonomy (GTDB): domain Bacteria; phylum Pseudomonadota; class Gammaproteobacteria; order Burkholderiales; family Burkholderiaceae_C; genus Allorhodoferax. The sequence continues at coordinate 1,626 of JAYRUL010000167.1, forward strand.
CGTTCGGCATCCTGGGCCAGGTGTTTTCCCAGACCCGCAAGCTGCTGCGCTCGGGTTCCGAAGGCGTGTGGTGGGACAAGACGGGGGCGAACTATCCCGAGGCCTCCCTGGCCGGCAAGAACATCAGCCTGCTCAGCGGTGCGGTTATGTTTGAACAAACGCGCAAGCGCAGCGGTTCCTACATCGAAGCGGAGTGGAAGCCCACCAAGAACGTCACCCTGAACCTGTCGAACTTTGACTCTACGGTGGACGCCAAGAACTACAACACCAACTACATGGCCGACACCATCAACGCGGTGTACGGTCCGGGCTGGAACGGCAATGCCGTCAAGCCGACCACGCCCGCCGTGGTCAACGGCAACACCATCAGTTCGGTGTTCTACGGCAAGGATGCCTTTGGCGCCAACAGCGCCGGTGCCTGGTCGGTGGTGGAAGACGTGGCCGCACGCCCCGACGCCCAGATGACCTCCAAGTTCACCAACCTGGACGCCAAGTGGATCGTCAACGACGACCTGACCCTGAAAGGCAAGCTCGGTACCACCAAGGGAACCGGTGCCACCACCGATGTGGGCTTTGAAGTGCTGAGCGCCTGGAACCAGGGTGCGGGCTACACGCTCACGTCCGATGGCATCTTCGTGCTGAACGTACCCGGGGGCGACAAGTTCGTGCGCGGCGGCGGCGGCATTGGTGGCTGGGGCGGTCGCACCAGTTCCACCGACAAGGAATCCTATGGCCAGATCGACGGCGAATACAAGTTCGACAGTGAGATGGTTCCGTCGGTGCAATTTGGCGTGCGCAGCGCCAGCCACCAACGCACGCTGGACCGCCTGGGCATGACCCTGGGCAAGGGCGCCGACAACGAGGCCCAGATCCCCGAGAGTGCCATCGGCAACTACCCCGCCGACTGGTATGGCAACCTGCCGGTCAACCCCACGCCGGGCTTCACCCCGTTCAAGATCAGCAACGACTATGTGGCCTCCTGGGTGGCGCAATACGCCACGTTCACCACGCCCCAGGTGCAGCAGAACTTTGACATCAAGGAAGACACGGCCGCGGCCTACGTGATGGCCAACCTGCAGCTCTCCAACAAGGTGACCGGCAATGTGGGCGTGCGTTTCGTCAACACCAAGATGAACATCGCCGCCTACCTGCCCGGTGGCAAGCCCACCTACGAGTCCAGCTACGACGACGTGCTGCCCAGCCTGAACCTGCGCGCCGAGCTGTCCAAGGACCTGATTGGCCGCTTTGCCCTGAACCGCGGCATGTCGCGTCCGGACTTCGGCATGCTCGCTGGCAACGACCTGCGCGACACCCAGCACAACGGCGTGGGCAGCAACCCCTACCTCAAGCCCACCCGCGCCGACAACGTCGACGCCAGCCTGGAGTGGTACTTTGCGCCGAAGTCGGCCGTGTCGGTCGGCCTGTTCCACAGCAACCTGGACGGTGCCATTGCCTACGCCCACCAGATCCTGCCCTACGCCGACGCCTCCAAGGGCGGTGCCATTGCCAACTACGACATCTCCTCGCCGGTCAACACCAGTGGCACGCTGTCGGGCATGGACCTGGCCTTCCAGGCCGCGCTGGGACACGGCTTTGGCGTGATGGCCAACTACACGGTGGCCAATGGCAAGCAGACCCAGACCCTGGCCACTGGCACCTGCAATGGCAAGGCGACCGAAGACTGCACGCTGTACGGCACCTCCAAGAACGCCTACAACCTGGGCTTCTACTACGAGGATGACACCATCAGCGCACGTCTGGCCTACAGCTACCGTACCAAGTACAAGCTGGGCAACCGCGGCGGCGCCGACTACTTCCAAAGCGCCAACGGCTCGCTCAATGCTTCGTTCAACTACACCATCAACAAGCACGTGCAGTTCAGCCTGGAAGCCCAGAACCTGCTCGACCCGCTCTTGACCGTGTACAAGGATGACGAAACCCAGATCGCTGGCGTGTACAAGAACGGCAAGACCGTGTACGCCGGCCTGAAGATCAAGTTCTGATCCCACAGAACACCCGTAATCGATGGGGGCTGCCTGAATCGGGGGCGAACGCAGTCATTTTCAAGGGCAGGAAAGCAACTTTCCTGCCCTTTTTTTATGTTGGAATCCCGCTATGAACCTGGCTCCTGTATTGCTGTCCGCGCGACGGCACTTTGCCCGGCTGGCCCGGCTGGCCCTGCTGGCCACGGCCCTACCCGTATTGGCACAACCCCTTGCCGCCCAGCACACGTTGGTCTACGGCCCGTACAAGCATCTGAACACCGGTGTGGACTCCGCACGGCCTGTTGCAACCACATGGGTCAGCAACAGTCCCGTGCATTTAGCTGACGCACCACGCGACACGTTCCTAGTGGGAGCCCATGCAATCACCTTGGCCTTTGCTTCAGGCGAGTGCGGAGAAGAACGTTGGAAGGCGAAGGACGTCTGGCGGGCGGACAACCATGGTGGCGCAGCACAGGGGTTAACGCACCAAGCCAGTATGGACCTCGATGCCCAGGCCGTGGCCGATGCCAACGTGCGCGCATTCGCGCGGGCCGCGCTGCCCTACATCATCTCCACCGGCGGCGAAGGCAATCTCTTCACCTGCAGCACTGACGACGGCATGGAGCGCTTCATCCAACGCTACCGAAGCCCCTACCTGCTGGGCTTTGACTTTGACATCGAGCACACGCAGACGCTGGAGAACATCCAGCAGCTGGTGGCGCGCGTCAAAGCCGCACAGAAGCGCCACCCGCAGCTGCGCTGGAGCTTTACGCTGCCCACCTTTGCCGCCAGCGACGCCAGCCGCGCCAGCCTGAATGCGCTGGGGCTGCAGGTACTGGGAGCGATTCGTGCGGAAAAGCTGCAGTCCTTTTTCATCAACTTGATGGTCATGGACTACGGGAAAGCCAGCGCCAGCGTCTGCGTCGTGCAGGAGGGCCGCTGCGATATGGGTGCCTCAGCGCTGCAGGCCGCACGCAACCTGCATGCCGTGCACGGCGTACCGCTGGCGCAAATCGAACTCACGGCCATGATTGGCGTCAATGACGTGGTGGAGAATGTGTTCACTTTGGAAGATGCCGAACGCGTGGCGCGCCAGGCCCAGCAAATGGGCCTGGGAGGCCTGCATTTTTGGTCACTGGACCGCGACGCGCCTTGCTCCGGCGGCGCTACCGCTGTTTCGTCCATTTGCAGCAGCATGAATCATCTGGATGCCCTCGCTTTCTCCCGTGCCTTTGCCCAAGGTCTGCGCTAACGCCTCTGCCCTACCGATCCCTTGCCATGCCTAACGTACCCAGCATCACCTCCATCACGTTCGCCAACCGCCCCTGCTGGCTCCTGCGCGCTCCCCAGGGCCAGGCCGTGGTGGCGGAGCATGGCGGCCAGGTGCTGTCGTGGGTGCCGCTCGGCGGGCACGAGGTGCTGTGGCTGTCTGCCCAGGCCCTGCCGCCCCCGGCCGCCACC
>JAYRUL010000168.1:0-5055 GCA_041919095.1 Rhodoferax sp.
GCTTCGCGCTTGTCGTTGGCGGTGGGGTCGGCAATGGAGGTCGCCGTCCAGCAGCCGTAGGAAATGCGGGGAGATACACGGTCGTCACGCACAAACGGGCAGTTCGCAGTGGAAATATCCGACGAACGGGAGTAGGCACCACGACCAAACATGGCCGACACGTTCAGGTCGTCATTGATCCAGCTGGTCCACTTCAGGACCTGGTTTTCACCGCCATAGGTATACGCTTCGGAACCAACATATTCACCGCGCGCCGTTCCATACTTGTTGGGCGACTTCCAGGTGTCGATGTAGTCGGTGGTTTTGTCGCTGAATGCGGTGAACTCGATCAGGTTGTTCTTGTTGACGTTCCAGTCAAACTTGACCAAATACTGAGGAGACGGCGTGGAGCCTTGGGTTTGACGGTCAACGCCAAAACCTTCGTTGGTCTTGTTATTGCCTTCTACGATACCGAAGAAGAACAGTTCGTCCTGAATCAGCGGACCACCACCCCAGACGTTGAGCTTGGAGCTAGCGCTGCCGCCCGGACGGTCTTTCAGCTCCCACGCACCGGTGGTTGCATTCTTTTCGGAGTAGACCGAGGAACCCTTCCAGGCCTGCGGCGACCAGCTTGCGCTGACACCACCGTGCCACTCGTTGGTACCACGCTTGGTGTTCACGCTGATCACGCCACCCAGGGAGCGACCAAACTCAGCACCGTAGCCACCGGTCTTAACCTGGTGTTCGGCAATGGCTTCAAACGGAACCTGGTTGAACGCAACACCGTTCACGATGTTCGTAACGTTGAAGCCGTTGATGTAATACGCGTTTTCCGCAGGAGATGCGCCGCCCAGCGAAGGCACGTTACCGCCGCGTGAGCCGGTTTGACCGATACGGCCGTCGCCTTCAACCGCGCCGGGAGCCAGCAGGGTCACAGCAGTCACGTCCTTGACCACGGGAATGCGGTCAATGGTGGCCTTGGTCAGGGTTTGGTTGGATTCGGTGGACTTCACGTCCAGCGAACGGGTTGCTGCTGCGGTAACGACCACACGCTCCAACGAGCCAAAGTAGGCGTCAGCGCCTTGGCCTGCCAAAACCTCAACCGTGCGGGTTTCTTTACCGCCACTGGAATTGGTTACGGTTACCGTGTAGGTACCGGAGGGCAGTTGGGAGACTTGGGCCGTGCCGTCCGCATTAGCAGTCACCGTACGCGTAACGCCGATGCTCTTGTTTTCGATGGTGACCGTCGCGCCCTTGGCGGCACGAACGTTGATGGAACCTGCACTTTGCTGCGCATGTACCGCGCTTGCAGCCAGTAGCAGGCCAGCGGCGACAGCAATGGCGTTTCGCTTCCATTGGCGCGACTGCGGCGTATTTTTGCTCATAGACATGTAACTCCGTTGTGAGATAAACGACCCCACACTTTAATGTTGTGTAAACAAAGATTGCAGTCGGGTGAACCCTGTCTGTACTCATTTCGTAACAAACTGTTGTTATGAAGCATCATTGCATGGTTTTCCATTTGTGCGGGACATCGCATACTGGCCGTCTCTCGCCGATTCCCTCCACCACTGACCACCGGAGCCATAGCGCAATGAATTTTGGATTATTGGCTCGAAACTTGCTTTTCCTAATTGCTGCAACCGCAGGTGTGACACATGCGCAAGTATTCGGCACCGTCGAGTCGGTGCACGGTAACGTGCACATTGTGGGTCCAGAGGGACAAAACCTATCGGTCCAGACAGGCCAGCAGCTCACGGTGGGGCAGACTGTGCAAACCCAATCCAACAGCGAGGTCCATATTGCAACCCAGGACGGGGGCTTGCTGGCCTTGCGCGCCAACACCAGCTTTCAAATGCTGCAATACAAGCCCGAGGCCGACAGCACCGGGCAAATAGCCATGTCACTGGTACGCGGTGCGCTGCGCTCCATCAGTGGTTGGATCGGCAAGATCAACCCCAAGGGCTACCGCATCACCACACCCACGGCAACCATTGGGATTCGAGGGACTGACCATGAGACCACGGTCCTCGAGGTGTCGCACGGCCGTGACGAAGCCGGCACGTACGATTCGGTCTTGGAAGGTGCAACCCTGGTACGCAGTGGCGACAAAGAGATCCACCTTGAAGCAGGTGAGCATGGTTTTGCCTCCAAGGGGGAGGGATCGGCATTGCGTCGGCTGACCGAGAGGCCGGACTTTCTGGCGCAGCGCAGGCTCCTCATGGAAGACCGTATCCAGGAGCGCAAGGAACGTTTGAAACAGCAGTTGATAGAAAAGGCGGCCACGCTGCCCGAGCAAACTCGCTCGGCTCTGCGCGCCAAACTGGAAAGCATGGATTCCGAAGCGCGCGCAGCTGCCAAGAAGCGTTTGTTGCGCAAGCCGCCGCGGCGTTCATCCGATTGAAATAACCACCTTCCAACAACCCCGTTGCCATGTCTTTTCATTGCACCTTTGCTGATCTTTTCCTACGCCCCGCCTGGAGGGCCACTGCTGGCGCCTGCCTTGTCAGCGCAGTTTTGGTGAGCCTACCCGCCTGGGCGCAAACACCCTCCCGTAGCGCAGGCGGCTCCGGTCTGAGTGCAGACTTTTCCTACGCGCGCAGCAGTGGCAACGCTGGGTATACCGCCAATGCGGTGACCGCCAATGTCGAATTTGCCGCCTTGCCTTTGGCCCTGGGGCTCGATGGTGTGCAAAGCCTGACCGATGGCCAAGAAACGTCCACCCAGGTAGGTGCCAGCGCCAAGTGGAGGATGTCCGATTGGATGTCGGTCACAGCGAAGCTGGCGACAGCAAACGATGATTTGGTGAACGTCAACACCCGCGGCATCGCTTTGGCCTGGAACCTGCACCGCCTATGGCAGGGCAAGCGATCGACACGCCTCGAACTGGGACACGACATCAGCGACTACAGTTTGCATTCCGGCGCGTCCGCCCTGTCTGCGCGTATCCCCCAGCAACGGCGAACCTCGATCGAGTTGCTCCAGGGCGTAACACCCGACTTTGACCTGTATGGAAGCGCTGAGTGGTACACCTACTCGCGCGATCCTCAAGATCTGGCGCGCGCCTTGATCAGTCGCAAGGTGCGTCGCTTTACTCTGGCAAGCAAGTTGGGCAACCTGACCGATTGGGGGCTGACCCTGGGAGCGGGCTGGTCACTGGGCTCCGATTGGAATCTGGACCTGGCCGTTGGTCGCAGCAGCTCCGTAATTGGGCAAAACCAAAATCAATGGAACGGCACCCTCAGCTATGCGTTTCACCCCCGGGCATCGGTCTCCGTAGGTTACGCAGCCAGTCGCGTCGAAGCGCTGACTTCGGAGCAGGGGCAAACACTCTCCCCCCAACAAGACGACTCCACCGTGGAGATCGGATTGCGCTGGCTGTACTAACAGCCAAACAAATGCCCCCGCGCCGCGCCGGTAATGGCCACCACGCAGGGGTGGGTGATGCGGCGCTCGACCGATACGGCAAAAAACTCATCCATCAATTCGTCTGTGCGGCCGATCAGTTCGACGCCGTATTGTTCGATCGTGTCATGCTCCATGACCGCCGGTGCCAGGAAAACACCGCGACCTTCGCGACCAAAGGCGCTCATAAGAGCCGCATCATCGAACTCACCAATAATGCGCGGATGCAACTGGTGCCGGCTGAACCAGCCTTCCAATTGCTGACGCACCGACGCCTGCGCACCCGGAATCAGCATCGGAAAGTCGTTCAGACAGGACGGGAAATCCCCCTTGAGCGTGTTGCGCAAGGCGGGTGCGCAAAAGAAGGCCATCGCAGTGCGGCCCAGCGTATGGTTGAACGCTTTTACGCTCAGACGCCGCGACATCGGTTCTTCGGCCAACACCAGATCCAACCGATTCAGGGCGAGCTGGGCCAGCAGGTCTGAAAACTTCCCCTCGCTGCAGACAAGTCGCACGGGCTCGGCAATCGCCAATGCCGGCTCCAGCAACCGATAGGCCATGGATTTGGCCACCGAATCGGCCACGCCCACCCGAAAATCCAGTAACCGGCGTCCGCCATGGGCGCCCTGCACGGCAGATTCCAACTCCGCCCCCAGCGCAAAGATCTGATCGGCGTAGCCGAGCACCAAATGCCCGTCTTCGGTGAGTTCCAACGATCGCCCACTTTTGCGAAACAACTTGCGCCCAATACGGTCTTCCAGCAGCTTGATCTGGCCCGACAGCGTTTGGGGGGTTGTATGCAATTGCTCGCCCGCACGCACCACGCCACCAGCCTTGGCGGTGACCCAAAAGTAATACAAATGCTTGAAGTTCATGCTGGAGGTGAAATATTTCGAAAAAACCGAATTAAAAAAGTTACAAAATCGAATTTACACGAAACATCGAAAAATCTACAGTCTCCCTACGCACACACTTTCACGTGAGCAGGAGGTTTTTACTATGCGATTGAGTACCCGTGGCCGATTTGCCATTACCGCCCTGATTGACATGGCTTTGCGGGAATCCAGCGCGCCTGTCCCCTTGCAAGATCTGGCATTGCGCCACCGTATCTCCATGTCCTACCTGGAGATGATGTTTGCACGCTTGCGCCAACATGGCCTGGTCGAGAGCACGCGTGGCCCCGGTGGTGGCTACACGTTGGCACGCAGTGCACAGTCCATCACCGTGGCGGACATCATTGGAGCTATCGAAGATGGCTCAATGCCCGCAGACGGGCAGGACGGCGACACCTCGGCCAGCGCCCAGGCGATGACGCAAGACTTGTGGAATGACCTGCACCACACGGTGATGGCCTATCTGCAAACGGTCACCCTGCACAGTTTGGCCCTGCAGCAAAAGGCCAAAGGGTTCGTCGTGCAAGAACGCAAACCCATCAGCAAGGGCGTTCGCACCAAGGTGCACCGGCCGCTGGTGCGCCCGGGCGTGCCGAACTCGGTCTTTGCCTTGGCGCAAGCCTGGCCGCGAAAGGCTTGATCGCCTAATTAGCGCAGCGACAAGGCCCGTGGCGCCGACGACGCGTCACTGGGCAGCTTGAATACGCCCACGGCCTCGAGTAGGTCGTCCGCCTGATTCTTCAGACTGCTGGCGGCGGCAGCCATTTCTTCCACCAGG
>JAYRUL010000169.1:0-5027 GCA_041919095.1 Rhodoferax sp.
TGAAAACCCCTGCACCCGCTTTTCGTATGGGCGGGCGCAGGGGTACAGCCCCAGCGCTTAGAAGCGATAGACGTACTCGGCGGACAGTTTCATCGAGCGCGGTGGCGTGTAGCTGCGTACACGCCCGTAGAGCGAACTCACCGGCTCGTGGTAGCCATCGGCTTCGCGGTCTTCCTCCACGATCTGGGCAGTTTGGGCGTTGAACACGTTGAACACATCCCACCGCAGCGACAGGCCCTTCACAGCTTGGGGCTTGTAGGTGAAGTTCAGGTCCATGCGCTTATCCCAGGGCAGGTTGCCCGAGGTGCCGCGCGGCGAAGGCTTTCCGTCACAGTAGTGGAAGGCCGAGCCGTAGCCCAAAGTGTCTTGGGCCTGGTCCGGGAGTTGGCCGATGCAACTAATCGGTCGCCCCGATGCCAGCAAGACATTGACGCCCATCGTCCATTCGGGATTGAGCTCCACAAAGCCGTAGGCCTTGATCTGGTGCGTGCGGTCGTTGGGCAGGAGGCCGTGGGCGTATTGCGACAGCGGGCCAAAATCCCAGGCGGCGGTTTCACCGATATCCAGTTGCCCGGTGTCGGAATTGGTTTGCCCTTCGGCGTTGCCCTCGTTGCGGGAGTAGGTGTAGTGGATCTTGCCGTACCAACCATTGCGCAGCGGGTGTTCGGCAAACAGGTCGATCGCGGCATAGGTGCGCTCGGCTGGGCCGGGCTTGCCGACCATGTTGGAGCCAAACCCCATGTCGGCGGCGCTCAGCGTAACCGAGCGGAAATCCGCCGGGTTGCCATTGCCCATGTAGTCGACCCGGAACGTGTTGTCGCGCCCCGGGTTGAAGTACACGCAACCCGGTGTGGAAGCCATGCCACCAAAGTCCGCATAACGGGGACCGATCGTGATGCCGTTGCGCGCCGCATAGTCCACGAACGGTTGCAGATCGCAGTAATCGTCAATCATCGAGACTTGGCGTCGGTAGGTAAATTTGGCCCCAAAGTTCAGGTCTTGCGAGAAGGCCTTTTCAAATCCGATGATGAGCTCGTCTTGCTGGTTGGGCTTGAGGTCGGTAGCCGACAGCAGTGCCGCAACCTTGGGTTGACCGAATTCCCCGTTGGAGGAATACGGCGTGCCCAGGTTGACCCGGCCGATGGGCTGGCCGTTAACGTCCACTCCGGTGTAGGTGAAGAACTGGCTCGTCAACGTGGAGGGCGTTGCGCCGCGCGCTGCCAGCGACGTGGGCAACTGCACGTTGTAGCGGCCCGCGCTGCCGAACAGCTTGAGCGATGCATCGCCGTTGACGTCCCATGCCGCGCCAAAGCGTGGCACCACCACGTTGTTCTGCTCCAGGTACACCTCGCCCTTGTCGTTCTTGTTCTGGAACGATTCGCTGCGCAGCCCCAAGCTCAGCAACAGGTCTTTGGTCACCTGGAACCGGTCTTCCACGTAGTAGGCCGACTGGTCCGAAAACGCGGTGGAGCGGCTGTCAAAAATGCGCTCACGTCCATAGAAGCCTTGGGTTCCCAGTCCGCCGCCTTGTGCAACCGTCAGCACATCGGACTGCTGGGGCTTGAAGGTGGTGGGGTTGGGGGTAAAGCGGTAGCTCAGGTTGCCGCCACCCGCGGCGTAGCGCCCCACGCCCACTGACGACAGCCGGTTGGTGTCGATACCGGCACGCAAGGTGTGCTTGCCGACCCGCCATTCCAGGTCCAGGCGTTTGGAGTCCACTTCGTCCTTGCCCGCATCGGCCTCCAGGTTTTGGCCCGCCAGTGCCTGGGGCGAAGAATAGTTAATGCCCGGCGCGCGCGCGGTAGGCGTGAGGACCGTGGCACCCCGGGTGAAGGTGCCCGCGCCCGTAGGCGAAGAATGGCTGTCCTGGCGATCGATTTGCGAGCGCCCGACCATGGCCGACAGCGTCAGGTCATCGGTGAAGTTGCCGGTGTACTTCAAAATCTGGTCGTTCATGCCCACGGGTGTGGTGCCCAGGGAGTTCTTGTACTGCGACTCCCACAGCACCTGGCCGTTGCGGGCACCCGTGGTGTAGTTGTAGCCGGACAGGCGTTCCGAGCGGGTCGATTGGTCACCGATCAGGGTCAGCTCCAGGCGGTGATCGTCGGTGAGGTTCCAGTCAAACTTGCCCAGGTAGCGCGTGGTCTTGTCATCCCGATCCGACCATCCCCAGTTGGCGATGGACGATGCGTTGGAGTCGGAGTTCTGCAGCGGGTTCACGCCAGCGAGTGTGGAATGAATGGTCTCTGCCGCGACAAACATAAACAGCTTGTCCGGGACGATGGGGCCGCCAATGGACGCGGTCACGCGGCGCACGTCGGTGGTGTCGTCCGAACGGCGGCGGAACAGCTTGCCATCGGTGGCAGCGTTGGCGGGGTCACCGGTCTGGGCGTAGTACAGGTCTTGCTTGGTGGCCCGCAGCGACTGCGGCTCAATCGACGCGGACACACTGGCTTCCCAGCGGTTGGTGCCGCTCTTGGTCACGATGTTGACCACGCCCCCGTTGGAGCGACCGAACTCTGCGCCGAAACCGCCGGTGTACACCTGCGCCTGCGCGATGGCGCCGAACGGCAATTGGGAGCTGCCCATCTGGTTGAGCGGATTGGTGACCGGAAAACCGTTGATGTAGTAAGCGTTTTCGCTCACCGATGCGCCGCCCATGCTGGCGGCCCCATCCGGGTAGCGCGGATCGCCGCGTGTGGTGTTGGGCGCCAGTTGCACGATTGCGCCGATATCCTTGGCCACAGGCAAGGCGTCGAGCTGCTTGGCGGTAAAGGTCGTGTTGCTGTTGGAACTGGACACGTCAATGGTTTGACGCCGGCCCGTTACCTGCACCGAGGCCAGTGCGCCGCTGCCAAACTTCACCTCCGCGCCCTGCCCGAGCAGCACCTCAATCGGCACCGTTTCGGCCACCGTTCCGTTCTTCAGCAACTGAACCTTGTAGCTGCCCGGCTGCAAGGCCGTGGCTTGAAACCGCCCCGAGCTGTCGGCAGTGACTGTGCGCTTGGCACCGCTACCGGTGTTCTCGATCACCACCGTGGCACCGGGCGTGGTCCGACCAAAGACATTGCCCACCGCGTTCGATTGGGCATAGGCTGGTGCCAGGAAGCTGCTGCCCAGGACAACACTGCCCAATGCGATGGCGGTGGCCCGGCTCAGCACGTTTTTCTTGAAAGCACAAGGCGGCTTGTGCGCGCGATATTTCATAAAGTGGCTCCTGTTTTTCTACATGAATTGCGAGCCTTGGGGCGCAGCATGGCGGCCGTCATAAACCGCCGCACCCGCACCCCAGCAAGCCCGTTTTTTCAATGTATGACAAGGCAGGAAACCGTCACAGCGCGTTTGATGGTGGACGCAACACTCTGGGCGGGTGTGTGATGAACAGGGTGTTCTTTGGGATGAGCGGCGTCGCTTTTTGAGGGGTGTCGCAATCGATGACAAGGAGGCTGCTTTTTTTGTGCAGGCCTGGTCTGCCGCCGTGCATGCACGGAGCGGCACCAACCGAGCTATCTGCGCTGTACCTTGTAACTACTGAGTGACGAAACGCCGCTGCTTCGTGGTGCAAAGCGTTTACGACGGAGGTTCGACCGTGCACAATTTTCTGTTGAAAGGGTGGGCATTTCAGAATGGATGCAGAGCCCGCCAAACCCGCCACATCCGAAGGGTACGACATGGATTTAACGCCCAGCAACGGGGGCCTGCGTGAGGGGCTACACGGATCTTTTGATCCGGTACTGGTCCGCCATCGCATGGACCAACCGGCCACCACCGTAAACGGGGGGCATCGCGGCGACATTGCCTTGTTCGGTGCCGACCGAAGCGCCTGTGCCGCGTCGGCCATGGACTGCCGCTCCCTGGGTGTCGCTGCGCGCATGGGGCCGGATGTGTGGAGCGACGTTGGCGCGCACCCGACCCAGATGCCCGTATTGGTACTGGTGCACGCGGGCTACGCGGATGCGGCGTGGATTGGCCTGGCGCAAACCTGCCGCACCTTGGGGGCGCGGCGGCTGGTTCTGGTGGGGCCGGCTTTTGGTTCCCTGGAAGCCGAACATGCCTTGGCGCATGGGTTTGACGAGACCTGGCCCCAGTCCATCGAACGGCGGCTCAGCCTGGCCCTGCTTCAAAAAGCATGGCAAACGGCCAGCCAATTGGCTGCGGCCGACGCCGCCAGCACGGTACAAGTGGGGCCGCTGATGTTGGGCAGCAGTTTGGATCGTTGCACCTACCACCACCAGGAGATCACGCTGGGGCGCGATTCGCTGGCCTTGTTGCGGGTGCTGCTGGTGTTCTACCCACTGCCGGTCAGCCGGGCCAAGCTCATGCAAGCGACTGAAAAGTGGGGGCGCGGCGGAGCGCACCCTACGCGGGCGCTGGACATGGCGATCTTGCGGTTACGCCATGCGTTGCTGGCCGCCCAGGTGCACGAAGTCGTAGTGTCGACCGTGCGCGGCCTCGGCTATCGGGTGGACCTGGTGCAATAGCGGGTGTCCTTGCGCCCAGCCTGCGCGGGGTTTCGCACCACACCTACGGCCTTTCGTCCCATACTGGTGCGCCGGGCGTGCTGCGCACCGTAGCATCGGCACTTCTTACCGATCGAGAAGCTGCCTCTATGAAGAAATACCTGCCCTTGTGGACTCTGTTGCTGTCGCTGTTGCTGCCGCCCTGGGCCGTGGCACAACAAGCGGGCACCTTGTCGCGCGAGCAGGCGGTCGAAGTGGTGCAAGCGATCGACGCCGCATTGCGGGCGAACCTGTTCGATCCCCGGTTGGCGCAAACCGAGGACTACCGGGCCATGCACCAACGCCTGCAGGCGTTGGTTCAAGAAGGGCACGACAAGGCAGCCTTCGCCAAAGCGTTCAATGGTGTGTGGGCGCAAGGGCCGTTTTCCCATGTGCAGCTCACGGCGTCGCCCCAACGCGCCGACGCCATGGCCGCCTATTTGGACGGAATGCAAGTGGGGCCCAAAGCCACCAGTCTGACCTGGCAGGGCGATGTTGCCGTGCTCGCGGTCCACACCATGATGGGGC
>JAYRUL010000170.1:0-4976 GCA_041919095.1 Rhodoferax sp.
ATCCATAGATGAAGGCCATGCTCAGCGGAATCTTCAATGCCAGCCCGCCGACCTGCAGGGCCATGACTGCCTTGGGGCGGGACACCGCGGTGTTGAACGCGCGGTACACCGTAAACAGCAAGGCGGCGGGCAGCGAAAACGCCAATGCCGTGAGATAGCCCTGCACCTTGTCAGCCACTTCGGGGCCGGCATTGGCCAAGGCCAGGAACGGTGCAGGAAACAACAGCAAGGTGCTACCCAGCACCGACAGGCCCAGGGCTAGCCAGATGGCCTGGTAGGCCTGGCGACCAGCAGCCTTGAGGTTGCCCGCACCAAACAACTGTCCCACCAAAGGGCTCAGGGCGAGCACGACGCCCATGAAGCCGATAAAGACGGTAATGTAGGCCGCCATGCCGATGGACAGGGCGGCCAGGTCGTTGGCGGCGAATCGTGCGACCAGTACCGTATCGGCGGTGGAAAACCCCAGCACGGCCAGCTGGCCGATCAGCACCGGCCATGACAGTGGCAGGATGTGCCGAGCGGCATCCTGAACGGAGTAAAGATAAGACGAAAACGCGCGTGCACGCATGGATTGGTTGAACCGAGGGAAGGGGCTCAAATAGCCCGCCATACGGTCGCTGCCGAGGTGGCGTATAGTGGTTTGGATTGTGGCAGAGAAGCCTAAGCCGTGCAGGAGGACCGTCCCATGGGAGAGTCAACGACGGGTGAACCCGTTGTCAGCAGCGAGGGTGGCAGCGCAGCGGCGCGCGCCTACCGCGAACAACTGGCGCGCGAGGGGCAGAGCCTGCCGGCCTTTGTGCCGGGGCAAATGGGAACTTCGAATGCAGAGGGCACTTTCCATCTCAATGCGCGGCGCGACGAACGCATCAAGCTCAATGGCCGCGCCTCGGTGCGACTGGCGGGGGCGCCGACCCTGTCGGGGCGCATGGTGGATATCTCGCAAGGCGGAGTTTGCGTCCTGATGGACGATCCGCTACGCGCCAAAACCACTTGCACCTTGGAGGTGGATGTTTTTCACAAAGGCAAGCGTCAGGTGTTCAGTTGCCCCGCCGTTTGTGTCTACGCCGTCTTGGCGGCCGGCAAGGGATTCAAGGTAGGGTTTCAGTTCGGCGCGTGCGACCGTGTGGCGCGTTCCGTTTTGGCAGCATTGCTGCATTGACATGGCACACCATGGACCAGATCGACGCGGGTGAACCCCTCGCACCGGTCCGTGCCAAGCTTGAACGGGCCTGGCATTTTCTGAGCGGGCAGATAAGACCGTTCCACTACCGCGGGCGAGAGACTGACGGCCTGAAGTTCACCGATTTCAATTTCTTCATTCCATTGACCTCCAATCGCCAGCGGCGCGGGGGCGTAGGTGTGTTGATCGCCCAGGCCGATGCCCTGTTGGTGGCAACCCACATGTTCGGTGTGCCCGAAACCGCCGTCCAGGAAGGTGATCTAAAAGACGCCTGTGCCGAGGTGTGCAACGTACTGTGTGATTGTGTCGCCTCCCAGTTCGACGATGACGCTCCCGTTGGACCGGGGTTGCCGACCTTGGCAAATCCTCAGCAGTTTGACCACATCGCCGCTACCAGCAAGGCCCGGGCGGTATTTCAGGCTTCTTTTTCGCAACACTCGCTGTATGTTGTGCTTTACGATAGTCCCAACGGTCCTTCTGCTTCCCAACCTGCCGCATGAAAACCGACCCCATTGCCCTTCAACAGCCGCTCAAGTTCCTGGTCGTGGATGACAGCCGGGCCATCCAGGCCATCGTACGCCGGGCGATTCTGAAATGCGGTTATGAGCCGCTGGAAGTACGCACTGCGCTCGATGGCGAACAGGCGCTGGACATGATGGAAAGCTACGTGCCCGACTTGGTGGTAACGGACTGGCACATGCCCAAAGTTTCCGGCTTGGAATTGTTGCAGGCCATGCGCCAAATGGGGCACAGCAAGGTGCGGGTGGGGTTTGTCACCACGGAGAAGACACCCGCTCTGCTGGATCAGGCCATCAGCAGCGGGGCCATGTTTATCTTGCCCAAACCGTTTGATGATGCAGAGTTGGTGGCGGTAGTCACGGCTGCGGTCAAGGATCTGGTGGCTCCGCAGAAGGCGGTATCCCCGCAACCGGCACAGCCCCCGACGGCCGACGGTCCGGTCATCGCGCAGGCCCTGCAGCAACAACTGCTGGCCCACTTGGGGAAGATCCCGTTTCGCCTCATTGCCCATGAACGCATGACCTTGGAAAAGCTGACTCCTACCAACCTGCTGGGCCTGTATGTGGCAACTGGGCGCAAGGGTGTATATGGCATTGGCGTGCTGGATGCGAATGCCGTTTGCATGATTGGCGGAGGCGGCGCCCGCATGGCACCACCCGAAGTGCGCGCAGCCATGGCCAGCGGACAGCCAGGTGAGAACATGCTGGCGCGTGCCAATGACTTTCTAGGCTTGGTGGGGCAATGCCTGACGCAAACCGTGGTCGGGGAACCGGCCAGTGTCACCCTGGCCAAGGCCAGCGTGGTCAAGAATACCTTCGCCAAGCTTGCCGAAGTCATGGCACAAACCGGGTTGCGATCGGACTTTCGCATTGCCATCCCCGGTTACGGCGAGGGTAGGCTGGCATTCTTTGTGGTCGCTCCATGAACTGGCTCAACCTGGCACTGGGATTCCTGTTCTTTTGCAATATGGCATTCATGGTGGGTGCGATCTACCTGCTGATTCGGATCCTGGAGGCAACCGAACAAGGCCAGATTCACCTTCAGAAAGCTGCGTCGCATGTGGTCGAAGCAGGTACCCATGTCAAGGTTCTGGCGAAGAAGACTTTCCTTGAAATGGAGCGCAACAACGATGCCTTGGGTTCGCGCGAGAGCGCGGCAGCGCGCTCGGTCGACGGTCTGAGTTTTCAGATCAAGACCTTGGTGGAGCGCGTCAAACAAGTCATGGAGCAGCGGGTGCAGGAAGCCGTTGATGCCGATCCGACCGAGGCAACCAAGCAAGATGCCGAGACCCTGCGCGCGCGGCTGCAAGAGGAGCTGCAAGCAGCCTTGCAAAAGAACCACGCCCTGCAAGACGAGATTGACCAAACGCACTACAAGCTCAAGGCAGCCTTGCATGCCAACCGGGATTTGCGAGATGAGCTGTCGGACGCCAAGGGAGTTCGCCAGGAATTGGTGGACAGCCTGATGGCACGTAGCGACGCGTTGCAAGCGCAATTGGAGCAGGCGCGCGAACGCGCGCAAAGTGCAGAAAGCCTGGCGGCCAAAGGAGCCGCGCAAATGGAGGACATTCGCAACCAGATCGACCAGCAAGACTTCACCACAGTTCAGCAAGGTGTGGATCAAAGTGAGCTGGTTGCCGATCAGCAATCCCAGATCGATACGTTGGCGGCTCGCGAGCGCGAACTGCTCACCAAGATCGACCAACTCGAAGGCGCGTTCAACCGCAACCAAGCCGAGAAGAATTTCATCGAAGAGCGCTTCCTCCAACTGGACGCAGGCCAGAGCCATCACGCGCCGCTGCGCCCGTCGGGTGAATGAGCGATGCGATACTTGGGGCATGAATGCGCCCACGGTCAAGCCCCACAATCCACACTTTTCCTCCGGTCCCTGCGCCAAGCGTCCGGGCTACGATCCCGCAGCGCTTTCCCTCGCAACACTGGGCCGATCCCACCGCTCGGCCATTGGCAAGCAGGCGCTAGGCCAGGCCTGCTCGCAGACGGCGCGTATCCTGGGACTGCCGCAGGGCTATCGCGTCGGCGTGGTCCCGGCCTCAGACACGGGTGCCGTGGAAATGGCGTTGTGGTCCTTGCTGGGGCCGCGCCCGGTGGATGTCCTGTCGTGGGAAACGTTCGGTGCCACCTGGGTACACGATATCGTCCACCAGCTCAAGTTGCCCCAGGTACGCCAGTTTCATGCGGACTACGGTAATCTTCCCGACCTCTCCCAGGTCGATTGCCACCATGACGTGGTGTTTACCTGGAACGGCACGACCTCGGGCGTCAAGGTTCCTCATGGCGATTGGATTGCCGACGACCGTGCGGGGCTGACCATTTGCGACGCCACGTCGGCCGTTTTCGCGATGGATATCCCCTGGGAAAAGCTCGATGTCGTGACCTTTTCCTGGCAAAAAGTGCTCGGTGGCGAGGGTGCGCATGGCATGCTCGTGCTGAGCCCGCGTGCCGTGGAACGGCTAGAAAACTACACGCCCCCGTGGCCGCTGCCCAAGATCTTCCGGCTCACCGCCCATGGCAAGCTGATCGAGGGCATTTTTCACGGAGACACGATCAACACGCCTTCCATGCTGTGTGTGGCCGATTACCTGGATGCGTTGGCCTGGGTGGACCGCATCGGCGGTGTCAAGGCCACTGTTGCGCGAACGCAGGCCAATTTGCGCGTGCTGGAAGACTTTGTGGGTGCGCGCGATTGGATTGATTTTCTGGCACGCGACCCTGCAACGCGCTCCAGCACCAGCGTATGCCTGCGTTTGCAAGTCAGCGACGCGCAAGTGCGTGCCATGGTGGCCTTGTTGGAGCGAGAAGGCGTTGCGTTCGATATCGGTGCCTACAAAGATGCACCGGCAGGCTTGCGGATCTGGTGCGGGGCGACCGTGCAGGTGCAGGATCTGGAGGCGTTGATGCCGTGGTTGGACTGGGCCTACGCACAAGTCACGGCGCGCTGACTTTCTGCAACTCTGCGTTACGTGGGGGCAGCCGGATTTCGATGCGGGTGCGCCCGGGCGCGCTGTCATACACCAGTTCTGCACCCAGGGTCTGCGCGCGCTGCATCATGCCCTTCATGCCCCGTTGTTCCACCATGTGCGGATCAAAACCTACGCCGTCGTCAGCAATGACGACCAGAATCCCGCCGGACGTCGGTGCCACGAGCGGCGTACCCAGTACCGTCAAGGTATGGGCGTGGGCGTGCTGCAGCACATTGGAAATGGCTTCAAAGCACAAGTATTGCAGCTGGCGCAAGCCTTCGTTGTCCAGGTGCGCCA
>JAYRUL010000171.1:0-4961 GCA_041919095.1 Rhodoferax sp.
AAATGATGATCAACACCGGGCCCATCACAAAACTGGGTACCGCGCTGCCCAGATTGCCCAGCATCATGACCAGGTAATCGACCAGGCTGTTTTGACGCAGGGCCGCCACAATGCCCAGGCCAACGCCGATCACGGCCGAGAGCAACATGGCAATGCCGCCAATGGCCAGCGACACCGGCAACGCGCTGGCGACCAGGTCGTTGACCGACCAATCAGCATAGCGAAACGATGCCCCCAAGTCACCCTGCAACAAGCCTTTGAAATACAGCAAGTACTGCTGCCACAGCGGCAGGTCCAGGTGGTACTTGGCCTGGAGGTTGGCCAAGACGGCTTCGGATACCTTGCGATCACTGTCGAAAGGGCCGCCGGGCGTGGCATGCAACAACAAATAGCAAACCGTAATCACGACCCACACGGTCGGAATCGCCGACAGCACGCGGCGCAAGGCAAAAGACCACATCGCGCGCCTCAGTGCTTGATGATGTAGAAATCTTTGCTGCGGTAGTGGTCCTGCGGATTCAGCTCGGAATACCCACCCACCCACGGTTTGATCAGGCGCGGCAGTGAATACTGCACCAGCGGGATCATGGGGTAGTCGTCCATGATCTTCTTGGAGGCCTCGGTCAACAAGGCCTTGCGTTTTGCAGCATCGGTGGACTGCGTGCCTTTGAGGATCAGCGCTTCGGCGTCCCGGTTGCAGTGGTGGTTGGTGTTCTGGTCGGAATCGCAGCGCACCAACGCCAGGAACGTGGTGGCATCGTTGTAGTCGGCCAGCCAGCCATTGCGGGCGATCTGGAAGGTACCGTCATGGCGCTTCTTGGCCAGCACCTTGAACTCCATGGACTCCATTTCCATCTGGATACCCAGCTTGGTCTTCCATTCCGAGGCCACAAACACGGCCATCTTCTTGTGGTATTCGCTGGTGTTGTACGAGAAGGTGTACTTGGTGCCCGGCTTTACACCGGCTGCTTCCAGCAGCTTCTTGGCTTCGGCCACGCGCTTGTCCATGGGCCAAGTCGACCATTCATACGGCGTCGGGTCGGCGCCCACGACCCCGGGCACGATCAGGCTGTATGCTGGCGGCTGGCCGTCAGCGGTAACCTTCTTGGACAGAATGTCGCGGTCAATCACCATGGACAAGGCCTTGCGCACACGCACGTCCTTGAAAACAGGGTCCTTGGTCTGGTAGTCGTAGTAGCGCAGCCCAACGATGGATTGGTTGCGCATTTCCTTGGGGTACTGCGCCTTGTACTTCTCGAACACGCCCGGCGGCATCTGGTACACATAGTCCGTTTCCCCGGATTCGTACAACTTGATGTCGGCGAACTGGTCTTCGATGGGCAGATAGGTCACCTTGGTAAGTACCACCGCGCCCGCGTCCCAGTACTGCGGGTTCTTTTCCACCACGATGCGGTTGTTGACCTGCCATTCCTTGAACACGTAGGCACCATTGCCCACCATGTTGCCGGGTTTGACCCAGTCTTTGCCAAATTTCTCCACGGTTGCCTTGTGCACCGGGGCAAACTGGGTATTGGTCAACATCTCCGGCAGGAACGCAACCGGGTCTTGCGTCTTGATTTCGAGCGTGTGCTTGTCCAACGCCTTCACGCCCAGTTCACTGGTGGGTTTCTTGCCTTGGGCGGCCTCCAGACCGTTCTGCAAGAACACGCCAAACGCGGCCGCGTAAGGAGACGCCGTCTTGGGGTCTACAAACCGACGAAAACTATAGACAAAGTCGTCAGCCGTTACCGGCGCGCCGTTGGAGAACTTGGCGTTGGTGCGGAGTTTGAACACCCAAGTTGTGGCATTGGTCTGCTTCCAGCTTTCGGCCACGCCGGGAACGGTCTTGCCCTCGGTGGTGGTAGCGGTCAGGCCCTCGAACAAATCGCGCAGGATCTGGTTGGCGGGCACGGTCTCGGCCACCGCCGGGTCCATGCTCTCGGGCTCCGATCCGTTGGAGCGCACCATGGTTTGCGTGGGATGCAGTTGGGTGCCGGGCGGGATCACAGCAGCGAAGGCGGGGCCTACCAGGGCCAAGCACACAGCCATGCTGCGCGTCAGGGTGAAACGTGAACGCATGTTGCGGTTCCTCATGGAGTAGCGGTAACCAACGTCCGTTGTGCAAACGCTGGCAGACCAACTGGGTTGCAGATACGCAGGGGAAGCGAAAGCGGGGGATTGTAGGCGCTGCCGTTGCAAGGCCCCCAGTTGGGGCGGCAGCGCCCTGCCCCGTCAGGACTTAGGCAGCTTGTCGGTGTCAATGTCCACGTAACGCCAGAACGAGCGTGACGTGGGATGGCGGCGGTACCCCACCAGCCACGGCTGCATCACGTCGGTACGGATGCGGTGGGTGTTGAACTTGTAGGGCATGTAGGCCACCAAAATCTTGACCATTTGTTGCATGATGGCCTGGCGCTCGGGACCATCGGGCATCACGACTTGCTGGCGGAACAACTTGTCGTACTCGTCGTTCTGGAAAGCGGCCAGATTGCCTTCGAACCTCTGGGGACCGTACCCAAAGTCCAGGAAGCTACCACCATCGGGCGAAGATGCCGAGTTACCCAGTCCCCACATCATGAGTTTGCCGGCCCGTGCGGATTTCAGGTTCTCGGGCCACTTGGCGGTCTTGAAAACGATCTGGATGCCCACGGCGGTCATGCTTTTCTTCCAAACCTCATTCAGCTCCCGATCTGCAGCAGAGGGCGAAGTGGCATATTCCAACATCAAAGGCTTGCCATCAGGCATGTCCCGCCAGCCGTCCCCGTCCTTGTCTATATAACCATACATGTCCAGCAAGGCCTTGGCCCGTGCTGGGTTGTAGTCGCTCAGTTCGGACTTGAACGTGGGGTCGTAGCCCCAGGTATTGGGCGGAATCACGCCCTGGGCGGCAATGGCCTGGTTGCGACGCGGCAGGCGGATCTCTTCTTCGGTGTTGTAGGCCAAGGCGATGGCACGGCGCAACGCCACCTTTTCCACGCTATTGCCACCCACCGTGGGGTTCTCCATGTTGAAGTAGGAGAACGTCAACTCCGGTGCCGCATAGCGCTCGATACGAATCCCCTTCTTGACCAGGTTGGGCGCGAGCTTGTTGTTGGGGATGGCCTGGTTGGCAAACTGCGGGGGCAGGTACATCAAAAAGTCGTGGTCATTGCCCAGGAAGGACAACCAACGCGGCTGCACCTCGTCAATGATGGAGATTTCCACCTTGTCCACGATGGGGATGCGCTTGCCTTTCATGCGCTGGTAGATTTCCTGCGACAAGACGTCGTTGGCCGGTGGTTCGGCCTCGTAGTACTCCTCGCGGAAGTTGGGGTTCTTCACAAAGGCAATCTTGGACGAGCGGGTCCATTGGTCCAGCTTGAATGGGCCGGTGCCCACGGGGTGCTCCATGATTTTGTCGCCATACTTTTCCACCACCTCGCGCGCCACCGCGCCCAGCACGCTCGACTCACATAAGTTGTATACAAATCGAGGTTGGGGCTTTTGCAACTTGAACTGGATGGTGTAGCGATCCAATGCGCGCAAACCCTCGACCTCGGTGTCGTAGTTGAAACTGGCACCGGGCTTGTCAGCCTCCTTGCGCAAAACATCCATGCCGACGAACTTGAGTTCATCGAGGTCGGAGTAGATCGGGCTTTTGGTCTTGGGATCAAAAATGCGCTTGTATGTGTATACAAAATCATGCGCTGTGAGCTCGCGCTTTTTGCAGTTCTTGCCTTCGGCATCGCAAAACGCGGGGTCGTCCGCAAAAAAGATGCCCGGCTTGACCTTGACGGTGTAGGTCTTGAAGTCATCGCTGACGACCGGCATGCCCTGCGCCACATTGGGAATCACCTTGGCCGGACGCGCCAGATAGTCATAGCGGTACAGCGCATCGAACATGTTTTCCGTAGCAGTACGGGAGTAGAAATCCGAGATCTGCGCCGGGTCAAACCCGGTCTCGGCAATTTCAAACGCATACCGCAACACTTTCTCAGTGGGCGCCTTTTGAGCGCTTTGCCCGACAGCGCCCAAGCCCCCGCACAGTAATGCCAGGGCCACGCCCATTTTTCCAAAACCCATAGTCACCCTCATACAAACACCAATGCCCAAAGCAAAACGCGCAAGGATAATGCGCCCCTTGTTCCGCTGCAACAGCGTTTAACCCTAGTTCCCGAAAATATGCTTCCCTACATCCTGCGACGCATCTGGCAGATGCTTCCCACCCTCATGGGGGTGATCCTGCTGGTCTTCTTCCTTTTCAAGTTTTTCGGGGGTGACCCCGTTGAAATCATGGCGGGCATGAAAGCCACCCCCGAACGCTTGGCCTCGATTCGCGCCCAATTGGGTCTGGACAAACCGGTCTGGGAACAACTTTGGATCTTTATGCAGCAGGTGTTCACCTTCAACTGGGGCAAGAGTTGGACCACCAACGAAGCCATTTCCAGCCTGTTTGCCACGCGCTTGCCGGCCACGCTGACCATCATGATCCCCATCCTGCTCCTGGAAGTGGTGCTGGCCATTTGCGCAGGACTGGCCGTGGCCTATGTGCGCGGCAGCCTGACCGATCGGGCCATCATGATTCTGACCACCATCGCGTTGTCGGTGAGCTTTCTGGTCTACATCATCATCGGGCAGTACGTGTTTGGTTTCTTGCTGGGGTGGTTCCCGGTACAAGGGTGGTCCAACAGTGTCTGGAAGAATCTGGCGGTCTACGCACCGCTACCCGTCATGCTGGCGGTGTTGGTGAGCCTGGCACCGCAAACTCGTCTATACAGGAGCTTTTTCTTGGACGAGATTGGCCACGACTATGTACGCACGGCCCGCGCAAAGGGGGTCGCGGAGAACACCATCCTGTTCAAGCACGTGTTGCGCAACGCCATGATTCCCATCCTGACCAACGTGGCCACCCAGTTGCCAGGCGTTTTTATCGGCTCGTTCCTGATTGAGGTGTTCTTTTCCATTCCGGGATTGGGGCGTGA
>JAYRUL010000172.1:0-4958 GCA_041919095.1 Rhodoferax sp.
ATGCACGACGGCGTGGGTTCGTACATCAGTTCGGCGCTGCGCCAAATACAGTGTCCGGTGGACCTGGAACGGCGCACCCACAGTGCCGTTGTTCAGCTGACCCTGCGCGACGCCCTGGACCAGCTCAAGCTCTCCATCGATTGCATGAGCCTGGCAACGGGTGACGTCACGGCGCTGCTGGCCAATCTGCGCTACCGCCTGGGCCCGCGTTTTGAGGCCATGGGCATGCAACTGCAATGGGATGTGGATGCCTTGCCCACCTGCGACAAGCTCGATGCCGCGGGTATGGCTGAACTGCAATTCATGCTGTTTGAGGCCCTGTCCAATGTGCAACAACATGCCCACGCACCAACCATGCGCATCGAAGCCCACGCCGCGTCTTCCACCGAGGGCGCAGGGCAGAACCGCCTGGTGGTGCGCGTCATCGACGACGGCTGCGGATTTGACACTGGCCAGGTGCGCGGCAACGGCCTGCGCGTGATGCACGAGCGCGCCAAGGCCATCGGGGCCGGCCTAAACGTTGTAAGCCAGCCGGGGCGCACCGTGGTGGAGATCAGTCTGCTGGTGTAGATGGGGAGCGAGCCTGTCAACGTCAGTCTGTCATGCGTCTCATGCACTTCGTCGGAAATCCGTTGTTCAGGCCCAGCGTATTGGTCGAACATTGGCATGCGCCGACCGGGCGCGCATACCCAAAGAGGACCCCATGAACCCAAACAGACTTTCATCCCTCGTACTGTCGATATTTGGCCTCGGCCTTCTGCTTTGGCTCTGCTATGACGCATCCGAAGTCGCCTTGACCCTCGGCCTGGAAACCACCCTGGGCGAAGCCGGTGTTGCCCTTCTTGGCCTAGGCGCAAGCGCGGTCATGCTGTTGGTAGCCGCTGCGATCCCCTTTCGTGCACGATTCGCTCGATGCGGCAAAACCGATTGACCCAACTCGGCGTCAGCGTAGCGCCAGAGGTGTTCTCGGAGTTCAAGGAAGCTTGGCATCTGCTCCGCGGCGAAGGCGAATCCTTCTGTGCGGACTCCCCCTCAACGGCGAGAGGTTGAACGTCAGCCTATGAAAGGTCATTTCCAAAACATTGCACCAGGTGCTACACATGTTCATGCCTAAACCATCCGTGAAACGTGTTTCAAGACGGCTTGGTCTGTCAAGCACGCAAGGAAGTCGGTGATTACCGATGTCCAGTTGAGCCGTGGTTCAGAAGCACGGGTTGGGTGTGCTGGCCTGACACGTTCAACGTCAGGGCGCCGCGCGGCACAGCCCCGGTTTCTCCATTCCCCGCCCCCCACAAGGGCTCGCCCGCACCGGCGCCGGTGTCGGAATCCCCTCCATGTCAATCGCCGCCGTATGCGTGCGCCACGATGCCACGCCGTTGCGGTCCAGGCTCAGCTCCAGCACCCAACCGATGCGCTGGTGGGCGTTGTCGGTTTCCTTCATGACGAAGTTGCCCACGCTGTAGATCACCGGCTTGCCCTGCACGATCTCGATGTCCTGGCGCACGTGTGGGTGGCCGCCGATCACGGCGTCGGCTCCGGCGGCAATCATGGTGCGGGCCAGTTGACGCTGGCGCGCGTTGGCCACCAGCTCGTTTTCCCAGCCCCAGTGCATGACCGGGATCACCAGGTCGGCGCGGTGGCGGCTGCGTGCCGCGCGAATGTCGTGCACGACCCGTTCGTCTTCGCTCCAGGCGCTGCCGGGGGCGTCAAAGTCAGCCTCGAAGCTGCGCGGCATGAATTCGTTGTAGCCCAGCAGGGCGATGCGCAGGCCCTTGCGCTCGAGGATGAGCGGGGTGTGGGCTTCGCGCAGGTTGTGGCCACCGCCAAACTGGGCGATGCCTGCGCCCTTGAGTAGCCCTAGCATCTCGGCAAAGGCTTCGCGTCCGTAGTCGCCGGAATGGTTGTTGGCCAGGGCCAGGGCGTCGAAGTGTTTCTTGAGTACCGGCAGCACGCGCGGATGGGCGCGGAAGGTGAAATTCTTGTCGCCAGCGCTGCCGGTGGTGGCCACCACGCATTCCAGGTTGGCCAGGCGGATGTCGGCGCTGGCAAACAGCGGCGCAAACCCCTGGAACGGGTCGCCGCCCTGGGCGATCAGGGCACCGGCGGTGTCGTCCAGCACCACATCACCGGCGAACAGCAGTTTTACCGTAGCAGTGTCGCCATCTGCTGTGGCAACCGCCGAGACGGCCAAGGTGGCGCACGCCAGCGTCCTGCGCGCAAGCCGGCCCCAACGACGGCCTAAGTGAGCGAGGCCATGCCCGTGGTGGTCGCTCACTGGAGTGCCTTCGTGCTGCGCACTGCGGTGCGAGCTTGCTTGGGGACGGCCCAGCCCGGCGCTCATGGCTGGTGCCCCTCCAGGGTGCAGTGGTAGATCAGCTCGCGCTCCACCGGCCCGGCGTACAGATGTTGTTCGCCGGTCAAGGGCAGTGGGGTGGGCGTGGCGGGGAAGGGCGGCCGGTACGTGGCCTGCTGGATCAGAACCGGGCCACGGCGTGTGTCCACATAGGCGTACAACGCAATGTAGTCCACCCGCTGGCCCTCGCCCACCAGTACCGGCTTGAACCCGAAGCGCCCGCCAATGTCCACGCGGGGGGCGTCGTAAGGGTCGAGCCTGGGCTGGGCGCGCACTTCCTGCGTGGCCCCTGCGTAGGTCACCTGGCAGCGCAGCAGCGCGCCCTCGGCATGGGCCAGCGACAGCGTGGCCGCGCACAGCGCGCCCGCGCTCCAGGTCAGCGCGCGCTGCATGGGAAAAGCGCTCAGGAGTAGGTGATCCACGGCGCGTATTCTGCACCGTCCAGATGGGGGAGGTTGTTGAAGCTCAGCAGCGTGTGGCGCTTGGGATTGAAGATGAATTCGGTCACCGCGCTGTTGCGGATACGCATGTTGAGCTCGATGGTGGTCTCGGGTGAGGTGCCCAGCACGTGGCCCACGGCCGTGGCAATGGGGCCGCCGCTGCTGACGATGAGCACGTTGCCGCCGTGCTGCTTGCGGATGTGCTCCAGCACCTCGGCCACACCGTGCACGAACTCGCGGTAGCTGGGCATGCCCTTGGGGCTGACGACGCCGTTCATCCATTGCGTCAGACCGTCGCGCAGCAGGCGAAAGTGGTGGCGGTAAAGCTCGGGCGTGTCCGGGCGCTGCAGCGGCTCGGGGTGGATGGCGGCGATCACTGCCTCGCTGGAATATTCGTTCAGGCCCGGCCAGACCGCAGGTTGTTGTAACCAGCCTGCACCCTCGGCGATGCCAGCCCAGGTCTGCGCGTGGCGCTGCAAGGTGCCGGTGTAGACCGCCTCGAACTGCAGGCCCCGAGCCCCCCAGTACTGGCCCAGACGCACGCTCTGCTGGTGGCCAAGCGCGCTGAGCTGGTCGTAGTTGGCCTCGCCGAACGAAGCCTGTCCATGCCGGACGAGATAGCAGGTTCCCATCGGCGGGACTCTACTGCAGCGCCGGGGGTGGGCTTGTCATTGGGGCGACAGCCGCACTTCATCGCATGTCAAACGCCTCTTGGTGAAAACGGGGCCGCGCACCGAGCGCGCGCAACCCTTCGCGCAAGGAAGCGGCCAGTCCCTGCGGACCACAGTACCAGATCTCGGATGGGCGATCCGCCTGCAGCGCTTGCGCCTGCAGTTTGGCTCCCTGGCTGGCGTCGTGGATGTGCAACTGCACCATGGGCAAGGTTGCGCAAAGAGCCTGAAGGCGGGCCACCATGCCATCACGGTCCTGGTCCCTCGTGCAGTAGTGCAGCACGACCGGATGCGCCCGCTCGGGCTGACGCTGCAACGATTCCAGCCAGGCCAGGAACGGCGTCACGCCGATTCCTGCCGCAATCCAGATTTGCTCCGCATGGGGGTCGCGCCGATCGAGCTGGAAGCGGCCATACGGGCCTTCCACGTGCACGGGCTGACCGATATGCAGCTGATCGGCCAGCTTCTGGGTGTAATCGCCCAACGCCTTGATTTGGAAGGTAATGGTGTGGTCCGCCCGGTGCGCGCTGGCAATGGTGAAGGGGTGGGCCCCTTCGCGCGCATCAAAAGTGACAAAGGCAAACTGTCCGGCCCGGTGCCCGCGCCAACCGGGGGCTAACTGGCAGCGCACGGTGGTGATGTCCGCGCTGGGATGCTCAATTGCCACGATCCGCCCCAACGTGACCCGGCGACGTCCAATCAGCCCCATCAGCGAGCCGATGGCACCGTAGACACCCAGCGCGAGCAACACCGCCAGCAGCGCACCGGCGGGCTGGCTCCAGTACGCACGCGGCGCCAGCAAGACGGCATGGAAGGCCAGCATCAAGTACAGCACCGGCATGCCTTTGTGCAGCATGCGCCACACGCGGTAGGGGAACCGTTTCCACACACTGATCACCAGCATGACCAGCAAGGCATAGATCGCCCATTCGCCCATCTCACCAGCCAGGTCGCGCAGCACCTCCCAGTACCCGGTGTAGGTCTCCTTGGGCGGACGACCCGTGCGGCCAATGGTGGCTTTGAGCAGGCCGCCGGACATCTCGACCAGCCAGTGCAGGACCGCAAAGCCCCCCGCGAGGATGCCCGACCATTTGTGCGTGCGGTAGACCCGGTCCATGCCGCCCAAAGGGGTCTCCAGCCAGGTCGGACGTGTCGCCAGCAGCATGGCCAGCGACAGCAGTGCCAGCGACAGGAAGCCGCTCAGGTTCAAGAGCTGGAGTCGGGCCAGCCACAGCGGATGCGTGCCCACTGGCGCAACCGTCTGCGCCAGGTCCCAGCCCCAAACGCTGGCGACCAGGGCGAACAACAGGGTGATCAACAGGTACATGAAGGTTCTCCGCGTGGTTCAGTCTTCGTAGAAACCGCGCTCAGCCTGGTCGTGGCAGGCAGTGCAGTTGGCCTTGGTGCGCACCGCCTTGCTGGCCCATTCCTGGGCCGAGATCTTGCGGTGTTCGCGCACCCACTTGGGCAGCTCGGTGATGCGCTGGGGAGCCG
>JAYRUL010000173.1:0-4953 GCA_041919095.1 Rhodoferax sp.
GGCGACTTTCTGCGCGAAGTGCTGCACCGCACGGGCTGCGGCTTGCTGCTGGACGTGAATAACGTGTACGTGTCGGCCATCAACCACGGGCGCGACCCCTTGCAGTGTCTGCGTGCCATGCCCTGCGCGGCAGCGCGGGAAATTCATCTGGCCGGTTTTGCGCAAGACCAGGATGCTGCGGGCGACCCGCTGCTGATCGACACCCACGGAGCGCCCGTGGCCCAGGCGGTGTGGGACTTGTACGCCCGTGCGCTGGAGCTGACCGGCCCCCAGCCCACGCTGATCGAGCGCGACAACGACGTGCCCAGTTTTCCGGTGCTGGAGCAGGAGGCCCTGCAAGCCTTGGCGCTGCTGCACGCCCAGGCCCGCCTGGGCCACCGCACCCAGCCCGGCCCGTGCATGCCACACCCTGCACCGGAGGTGGCGGTATGAGTTTCCAGTCCGTCTGGGCGCAGGCCCTGCTGGAGCCCAGCTTTCCCACCCCCGCCGACCTGGTCACCCACAACGGCTCCGACCCCACGCGCCGCTTGGGCGTGTACCGCAACAATGTGGTGGTCTCGGTGGTGGATGCGCTGGCCAGCACCTTCCCCGTCACGCAGCAACTGGTGGGCGAGGAATTTTTCCGTGCCATGGCGCAGCGCTTTGTGCGCCAGCAGCCACCGCGCTCGCCGGTGCTGGTGCGCTATGGCGGTGCGATGCCCGATTTCATTGCCCAGTTTGTGCCCGCCGCGTCGGTGCCCTACCTGGGCGACGTGGCGCGCCTGGAGTGGCTGCGCCTGCAGGCGCTGCACGCTGCGGATGCGCTACCGGTAGACACCGACGCCTTCGCCCATTGTCTGGCCGACCCCGAGGCCCTGGCGCGCACGCGCTGGCAACTGGCCCCGAGCCTGCAGCTTTTCTCCGCGCCCTTTGCCGCCGTGTCGATCTGGGCCGCGCACCAGGAGGGCAGCGGCCTGGCGCTGGAAAACGTGGACGTTGAGCAAGCCGAGAGCGCCTGGATTTTCCGCAGCGATCTGGACGTGATGGTGCTGCAAACCACCCCGGGCGAACACGCGCTGGCCCACGCCCTGCAGGGCGGCGCGCCCCTGGGTGACGCCGTGGCCCAGGCCCAAAACCTGCAAGCCGACTTGGACGTATCCCAGGCACTGGCGCAGTTGTTGCGCCATGGTCTGGTGGTGGGCCTGGAACCTGCCGACACACATTGACCCCGGAGCCCTCCCATGAATGCCATTTCCACGACAAGCACCGGTCCCCTGGCGCGTGTGCTGGCCCTGCTGGAGGGAGTCCACGACCGCATGGAGTCCCTGCCCAATACCGTCATCGCCTTCGTGGCGCGCTTTTCCATCGCCGCGGTGTTCTGGAAGTCCGGCCAGACCAAGTTGGAGGGGCTTGCAGTCGATATCGTGAGCGGCGAATTCCAGCTCGGCTGGCCGCGCCTGTCCGACAACGCCGTGGCGCTGTTTCGCGAGGAATACAGGCTGCCTTTGCTGCCGCCCGAATGGGGCGCGCTGCTGGCGGCCACGGGCGAGCATGTGCTGCCTCTGATGCTGCTGCTAGGCCTGGCCACGCGCCTGTCGGCGCTGGGGCTACTGGGCATGACGCTGGTGATCCAGTTGCTGGTGTACCCCGGCGCCTACCCTACCCACGGCACTTGGGCGGCGGTGCTGCTGTACCTGATGGCGCACGGCCCGGGCAAGCTGTCGCTGGATGCATGGTTGGCGCGGCGCTGCGGTGGCTAAGCCCGAACAACCCAACGGTTTGCGTCATTCAATAGACCCGGGGTAGGATGTCCACCATGCCCCCACTGGACACGAAACCCGCAACCACCTCCAATACGGAAGTCAACCGGGTTTGGTTCCGCCGCCGCATCGGATGGCAGCTTGCGTTGGGGTTCGGAGTCATGGTTCTGATCATGATGGCGGCACTGATCAAAGCCAACTTGCATATTCGTCTCATCACAGAACTTACCCAGTACTTCGCCACGACAGACTTGCCTCGGTTGATGCGCGTGCAGGCACTGTCTTTACATACCGAGAGCGTGGCGGGATCCCTCACGCGGCTCATGTACTCCGAACGCAGCCAACGTGAACAGGAATATGCGCGGGTCGACGGGCTCAACAGCAATATTCAAGGCCTGATCACCACATTGGGCAAAGACACACTGGATACCCAACAAAGGTTCCTGCTCAATCAACTTGCACTGGCTCGCGAACACTACCACGAGGCATTTGTTTCGACAGTGGAGCTACTGGAAGCGGGGGACGTTGTGGCTGCCTCGGCAATACTGGGCAACAAGGTCAACCCTGCACTGGACATACTGCAACGTAATTCCAACGCATTGCTGGACTACGAGCGTGAACGTGTGGAGAGGGTTCTCGCCCAGGGGCAGCGCACTTTTGATGAAGTAGCGGCCTGGCTGGTGGGGCTGTCTATATTGGCCATCGTCATGGGCATTTGGCTCGCGGTGCGAACGACTCGCGCTGTGATAAAGCCTTTGGTTTCACTAGAAGACGCAGCGCAGCGTATGGCGAGGGGCGACTACAGCGTCCAGATTGCACCCGCCCGCGCCGAAGAGTTTGCCCGGGTTGGACAGTCGCTCAACGCCATGGTTGCTGCTGTCGTCCAACGCGAACACATGATTTCGCAACTGGCCTACTTTGATGCCCTCACGGGCTTGCCCAATCGAACCTCGCTCTTCACCCCTGCCAAGTCTCCTGAAGCGGCTTTTGATGGCATTGCGCTGTTGGATTTGGCCCGCTTGAAGACAGTCAACGAAACCCTGGGCTACACAACTGGCGACAGCCTGATTCAGGCCACTGCGCAGCGCATTCAGAAGCAATTGCAACTAGCGCCAGCTCTAGCGAATGCACTCCCCGTGCGCTTGTCTGGTGGTAGCCTGGCAGTAGCATGGAGTGGGGTCTCGCGGGAAGCTGTCACTGCGTGGTTGGAGCAAGTGAGCGTTGCGATGGCCGCTCCCGTTCATTGTTCTGGGCACAGCGTCGACGCGAATCTGGTTGCCGGACTGGCCGACAATGTTGACTCAACGGACTTGATACCCGTAGAGACTTTGCTGCGCAATGCCGAGGTAGCACTGAACCATGCCAAACGCAGCAAGATTGGTTCCGCTTGGTACAGCGCCAGCATGGACGCGTCACGTCTGAGCCATTTAAGCTTGGTTTCCGATCTACGCCAGGCTGTGGCCGAGCCCCAGTTGCAAATGTGGCTGCAACCCAAATTTGAACTTCGAAGTGGCAAAGCTGTCGGCGCGGAAGCATTGGTGCGCTGGCAACATCCGCAGCGTGGCTTTATTTCTCCGGCAGAGTTCGTACCGTTTGCAGAACAGACCGGATACATCAGCATGTTGACCTGCTGGATGGTTGAGCAAGCACTCATCACCCTTGCAGACTGGAGCGTGCACCAGCCAGACTTGTACATTGCCGTCAATATCAGCACCCATGATTTGCGTAGTACGGACTTTCGCTCCATTGTCAAGAGTCTGTTGCAGCGCCATCAGATCAATCCCCAACGTTTGCGCATGGAGATCGTGGAAAGCGGGTTGATGGATGACCCTCAGGCGAGCGTAACCGAACTATGTGCCTTGCGAGATATGGGAATTGGCCTGTCCATCGACGATTTTGGAACGGGCTATTCGTCCTTGGCGTATTTGCAGCAGCTGCCGGTGAGCGAACTCAAGATCGATCGCAGTTTTGTACAACAGATCGACCAGCGGGAGACGACGCAACGTCTGTTCAAGACCATGGTGGAAATGGGGCGTGCTCTGGGACTATCCGTCACCGCCGAGGGGGTGGAAACTGCAGCCGAACGCGACACCATCACCGCCCTGGGTTGCGAAGTGATGCAAGGCTACCTCGCAAGTAAGCCTCTACATGGGGAAGCCTTGCACGCATGGCTCAAGGCACAACGTGGCGCGCTGGATTTGAGCTTGTAGACGGGCAAAAAGATTGGTAGAAGCCCTTTTTTGGGAGACGGGCGCTTGGATACTTTTTTCGCAGTTGCTGTGCTGCTGACGGTTTACCTTCTGTTTCGGCACTTCCGCTTCAAGCGCTTAGTTGCAGCAGGTCAATCGCACGGATTGACGATTTCAGCAGGGCCTTTGCCAGATGAGCGAGCCCAGTGGTCCACACTGGCCAACATCGTTCATACGCATGTGCCTACCAGTTGGGGCTATAGCGTCCACGGCTTGCTGGATGGGCAACCCTTGCGCATGCAAGAACAGGAAATACGCAGCACCTTGGGAAGCAATCGGGTTTGGCACACGCTGGTTGTTGTCGATCTGAAGGACAACATACTTCCCGAATTCACACTACGCGCGGGCGGTGGTCGACCCGTCCTACGGCAACTTCTAGCTCCAATAGTCGATCCGCTAGTACGCTCCTTGGGCGGTGAACTTGCGCCACCAGATCCTGGAGCAGGTATTTCCAGCATTGCTGTGGATACAGAGTTCTGCAATCGCTGGCTCCTTGCCGGATCCGATCCAGCTGCTTTGGAGCGATTTTTCGATGCTTGCATGCGAAGGCGACTCTTGGCGCTGGATATCAAA
The DNA here is from genome assembly GCA_041919095.1 of Rhodoferax sp. GTDB lineage: Bacteria > Pseudomonadota > Gammaproteobacteria > Burkholderiales > Burkholderiaceae_C > Allorhodoferax. Next base: position 4,562 of record JAYRUL010000173.1, read on the forward strand.
GGCGAAATCGGCGGATCTGGCACATTGCTGGTGTGGTTTACAGAAGCCTCACTCAGTCCGTCGGAACTGAATCAGCTCCTCCAAGGTGCAAGGGAAGTGCGTGACGCAATCGTCTCGCAGTAGCGCCAACCGTACCCGCTGATCCGGGCGAAGTCTTGGCTTGGATCCAAGCGCGTTTGCCCGCCCTGTAATAGTCCGCGCTGTCTGCGCGACCAACGCAGAAGAACAGATGATCGATGCTCGCCAGAAAGTAAAAAGACAACTATGCACGCCACTTTGCCCCTGCTTCAAGCCACCACCTTCCCGGCGCTGCGCCGGGGTACCCTGACCACGCTGCAGGTCAACCTGGGCTACCGCTGCAACCAGAGCTGCGTGCACTGCCACGTCAACGC
>JAYRUL010000174.1:0-4897 GCA_041919095.1 Rhodoferax sp.
AACTTTGCGTCTGACCATTACCGCCCCCTCGTTTGAGCGATTGGCGGTTTCTGGTTCGGGCAGCTTGCGCGCCCAGGCCCTGAAGGTCGCCACCCTCAAGACCAGCGTTGCCGGCAGCGGGCAGGTGCGCATCGACCACCTGGACGCCGATACCTTCAAGGCTTCCATTGCCGGTAGCGGCGACATGGACGTAGCCGGTCGCGCAGACAAAACCGAGCTGAGCGTGGCCGGTTCCGGCGACTACCGCGCCGCCAAGCTGTTGGCACGCCAGGTCAAGGTCAGTGTGGCAGGTTCGGGCGATGCGGTAGTGGCTGCGCAGGAATCGCTGGCCATCAGCGTTGCCGGTTCGGGCGACGTGCGTTACTACGGCGAGGCCAGCGTGACCCAATCCATTGCCGGTTCGGGCTCGGTGCGCCACCTGGGCAAGGCCGCCCCGTAAGGCTTGGCGCGGTTCCTTCCGTTTCCGAATCAGGTGCGCGGCGCGGCTTGGGTGGGCACCTTGTCGCGCAGTTCCACCTGCTGGTTCTTGTCGTTCACAAAAACCAGTTTGGGCCGGTGCGCGGCCACCTGGTCCTCATGCACCTGGGCAAATGCGGCGATGATGAGCAGATCGCCGTTGCTGGCGCGACGTGCCGCCGAGCCGTTCACCGAGATCATGCCGCTGCCGCGCTCGCCCTTGATGGCGTAGGTGACAAAGCGCTCGCCGTTGTTGATGTTCCAGATGTGCACCTGCTCGTTTTCGCAGAGGTTGGCGGCGTCCAGCAAGTCTTCGTCAATGGCGCAGGAACCTTCGTAGTGCAGCTCGCACTGGGTCACGGCCACGCGGTGGATCTTGGATTTGAGCAGGGTTCGAAACATGGCGGGTGCCTCTTGAAAAACGGATAACCGGCGGCGAGATGTGTACCATCGCAGTCCGCCCCAACGGCGCCGTAGTGTATGGCAGGCCGGATGGGCGGTTTTGGACGGTTTCCCCTATGACACAGCATTTTGATTTTTCTCCCGCTGCGCTGGCCGCACTGGCCCAGGCGGATGTGGCGCGCGCTCTGGCCGAAGACGTAGGCCCGGGCGACCTGACCGCCGCCCTGGTGGACCCCGCATTGCCAGCCCAAGCCCGCGTGGTGGCGCGCGAGGCCGCCGTGGTCTGTGGCCAAGCCTGGGTGCAGGCCGCCGTTCTGGCGCTGGACCCGCAGGCACAGATCACCTGGCATGTGGGCGATGGCGGCCGGTGCACGGCGGACCAGACGGTCTTCGAGGTGCAGGGCCGGGCCCAGGCGCTACTCACTGCCGAACGCACCGCCCTGAACTTTCTGCAAGTACTCAGCGCGGTGGCGACCAAGACCGCCACCTATGTCGCTGCGGTGGCCGGAACCCGCGCAGCCATTGTGGATACGCGCAAAACGCTGCCGGGCCTGCGTCTGGCCCAAAAATATGCCGTGCGTTGTGGCGGCGGCACGAACCACCGCATCGGCCTGTTCGACGCCGTGCTCATCAAGGAAAACCACATTGCCGCCGCCGGTGGCATTGCCCCGGTGCTGGCCCAGGCCGCGCGCGTGGCCGCTGATGCCGAGTTTGTGGAGATCGAGGTGGAAACACTGGACCAGTTGCGCGAGGCGCTGGCCTGCGGCGCGCGCATGGTGCTGCTGGACAACATGCCCCTACCCACCCTGCACGAGGCCGTGCGGATCAACGCAGCCAGCCCCGTACCGGCCATTCTGGAGATTTCTGGCGGCGTGACCCTGCAGGGCCTGCGCGCACTGGCCGAAACGGGGGTGGACCGCATCTCCATCGGCACCCTCACCAAGGACATCCAGGCCACCGATTACTCCATGCGTTTTACAACCCAACCATGAACACACCCACCGCCACCACCATCACGGTGGATTACGAGCAACCGCAAACGGCCGGTGCCCTGTGCAGCACCCGCCACGCCTGGGCACGCGTGCCCGTAGAACCCCCAGCACTCCAGCGCGCTGCGCTCAAGGACCAAATCCGTCGCCTGCTGAAGGAAAAGAACGCAGTCATGGTGTCGCACTATTACGTGCACCCCGACCTGCAGGACCTGGCCGAAGAGACCGGCGGCATCGTCAGCGACTCGCTGGAGATGGCGCGCTTTGGCCGGGACCATGCGGCGCAGACGTTGGTGGTCTCCGGCGTGAAATTCATGGGCGAAACGGCCAAGATCCTCTCGCCCGAGAAGACCGTGTTGATGCCCGACCTGGACGCCACCTGCTCGCTCGACCTGGGCTGTCCCATCGAGGAATTCAGCGCCTTTTGTGACCAACACCCGGATCGCACCGTGGTCGTCTATGCCAACACCAGTGCCGCCGTGAAAGCCCGCGCCGACTGGCTGGTGACCAGCAGCTGCGCGCTGGACATTGTGCGTGTCCTGAAAGACGCCGGCCAGAAGATCCTGTGGGCACCGGACCGCCACCTGGGTGCCTACATCCAGCGAGAAACCGGCGCCGACATGGTGTTTTGGAACGGCGCCTGCATCGTGCACGATGAATTCAAGGGCTTCGAGCTGGAGGCGCTCAAAAAGGAGAACCCCCAGGCCAAAGTGCTGGTGCACCCCGAATCCCCGGCCGAGGTGGTAGCCCTGGCCGACGCGGTGGGTTCCACCTCGGCCATCCTGAAGGCCGCGCAGACCATGGACGCCAAGGAGTTCATCGTCGCCACCGACAACGGCATGATGCACAAGCTGCGCACGCTCAACCCCGGCAAAGTGTTCATTGAAGCACCCACCGCCGGGAACAGCGCCACCTGCAAGAGCTGCGCCCACTGCCCCTGGATGGCCATGAACGGCCTGGCCGCCGTGGCCCAGGTGCTGCAAACGGGTGGCAGCGCCGTGCACGTGGACCCCGCGCTGATTCCCCGCGCACGCCAACCCATCGATCGCATGCTGGCATTCACCGCCGCGCTCAAGGCAGGCCAGCCCGTGGGCGCGCTGGTGCCCCACCTTGGCGCGGCCTGACCACGCAAACACTTTTTTGGTTCCCCGTTGGTAACCCGACGCGGGGTCGCAGCGGGGATTTGCTGCTATGGTTTCGCCACTGCGGAGCCCTGCCATGCCAAGCCACATTGTTGACGCCTTCACCCGCCACACTGCCAGCCAGGTGGTCTACCAGATTTTTCCCGAGCGCTTTGCCATTGGCGGCGGGTGCAGCAGCGCGCATAAGCTGGCGCAGCCGGCCTACGACCTACCCCATGTGATTCGGCGCGATTGGGACGATCTGCCCAGCCCCGAAGGCGGCGCAAACCAGTTTTTTGGCGGCGATCTGGACGGCATTGTTGACCGGCTGGATTACCTGGGCGACCTGGGGGTGACCGGCGTTTACCTGACGCCCATCTTTTCCTCGCCCAGCAACCACAAGTACGACGCCACGGATTTCTTCAGCATCGACCCCATGTTTGGCGGCGAGGCCGCCCTCAAGCGCTTGTGCGACGCGCTGCATGCGCGCGAGATGTCCCTCACGCTGGATGCGGTGCTGAACCATGTCTCCGACCGCCACCCCTGGTTCGTGGCGGCGCAAGCGGGCGACCCGGACAAACGGGACTGGTTCAGCTTTCTGCCCGACGGCAGCCACCAGTGCTGGCAGGGCTATGACCCCATGCCCGAGCTCAACCTGGCCAACCCGCAGGTGCGCGACGTGCTCTACCGCCGCCCGGACAGCCTGGTGCAGCACTGGTTGGCGCGCGGCGTAGACCACTGGCGCTTTGATGTGGCGCAGGATGTGGGCATTGCCGTGGCGCAGGAAATGCGCGCCATCGTCGGTGCCCGCTTTCCCGCCGCTAACTTGCTCGGGGAGCTCAATGGCTTTGCGGGCAGCTGGTTTGCCCAGGGCGAAGGCTTTCAGGGCATGATGAACTACTGGTATCGCACCGCCACACTGGCCTGGTTGCGCGGCGAGATCGACGCCGTGCAAATGAACCAGGCGGTGCGTGATGCCCGCGACGGCTATGGGTTGCGCGGCCTGCTGTGCTCCTGGAACATGCTCTCCAGCCATGACACGCCGCGCCTGATCACGGCGCTGGGCGATGCGCACTTGGCCCGCTTGGCCTTGCTGCTGCAGTTCAGCCTGCCGGGCGTGCCCCTGGTGTATTACGGGGAAGAAAACGGGATGGAGGGCGGCAACGACCCCGATTGCCGCCGCCCCATGCGTTGGGATCCGCACGACTGGAATGCGGTGCAGCGCGACTGGGTGCGACTGCTGATCCGGGTTCGCCAGTCCAACCCGGCACTGCAGTACGGCGACGTCACCGTGCTCGGAGACCGCTTGGGCGGCAATGCACTGGTAGTCCTGCGCCACACGCAAACACCGGGTGAAGCAGCGTTGGTGGTGGTGAATCTGAGCGAGCAGCCGCTGGAGCAGGTGTTGCTGCTACCCTACTCCCACTGGTACGACGGGGTTCCGCTGCGCGATGCCCTGGGGCAGTCCCCGGACACGCGCGTGCAAGCGGCCAGTGTGCGACTGCAGCTGGCACCGCGCAGCTGCGCGGTCTACGAGGCTTTCGAGCCCTACGCCAACTACCGCTTCTTCAAGCCGCGCAACCGCCCGTAGCCAGCATCAAGCGCGCGGCACCAGCACCGTGGGCCGGGCGTCGGGGGCCAGTTCGGGATAGTCGCGGCTGAAATGCAGGCCCCGGCTTTCGTGGCGGGCTTGGGCGGAGCGCACGATGAGTTCGGCCACCTGGACCAGGTTGCGCAGTTCCAGCAAATCGCGCGTGACGTGGAAGTGGGCGTAGAACTCCTGGATTTCCCCTTGCAGCAGTGCAATGCGGTGGGCGGCACGCTCCAGGCGCTTGTTGGTGCGCACGATGCCCACGTAGTCCCACATGAAGCGGCGCAGTTCGTCCCAGTTGTGGGAGATGACCACCGCTTCATCGGCATCGGTGACGC
>JAYRUL010000175.1:0-4844 GCA_041919095.1 Rhodoferax sp.
AGCCCTGTGCCGCCAGGGCCTGGAATTCGGATTCATTGATCACGGTGGCGTGCCTTTCGATGCAAACCGGCCCCGTGGGGGCCGCCAACGTCCTCTGCCAGTCGGTGCGAGTCGTTGGTGTTCAAACCAATCCCCGGTGCGGGGAAAACGGGAGCGCGCAAGGTGGCGGAGAGGGTCCGTGCCGCTTGGTCGCGCATGAACCGAAGGCCTATTGAACCAACAACCGAATCAGACGGAGGGGATAGGCAAGGGTCCCGGCATGGCAGGCCAGGTACGCCAGGGCCAGGCTCCCCGGTCGCTACAACCCGTAATGCAGATGCGGTGAATGAACATGGGGCCAGTGTAACAGCGCCCACCCTGTGCAGGACGGTTGGAGAACCCGAGCCAGACACCATCTACACAGAAACCCTAGGATCGCGTTGCGAATAGTGCGCGGAAAATGGGCACATCAAAAACGAACGGTTGTTCACTTTTCCTTATCGGATGCATCATGAAACTTCTTAACGCCTTGGTTGGAGTGACAGTGGCTTGCCTGCTCGGGTCGGTTGCGTGGGCGAGCACCATCGACATTGCGGGAGTAAAAGTGGAAGACAGCGCCATGGTCGCTGGCACAAAGCTGCAACTCAACGGCGCGGGCATCCGCTACAAAGGCCCATTCAAGGTGTACGTTGCCGAGTTGTACACCACCAAGAAGGTCGCCAACCTGGACGAACTGGTGGCGGCTCCCGGCCCCAAACGCATGGTCCTGGTCATGACACGTGACATCGAGGCAGGCCCCTTTGGCAAGCTCCTGACCCGTGGCATGGAAGACAACAACCCCAAGGCCGTCATGTCCAAGCTGGTGCCGGGCTTGATGAAAATGAGTGAATTGTTCACACTGCACAAAGGCTTCGTCCCGGGAGACTCCATTGTCATGGACTGGATTCCGGGCACCGGTCTGGTCATTACCGTCAAGGGCAAGGTCGATACCGAGCCCTTCAAGGAACCCGAGTTCTTCAAAGCCCTGATGGGCATTTGGCTCGGGCCGCAACCCGCCTACTGGAAGCTAAAAGACAACTTGCTGGGCGACATGTCTTGAGAACCCCGGTGAGGACCGCCCCTGAAACCGACATGGCCCCTTGCAAAATAAGGAAATGGCGGTTCGTTGGAAGATGATGAAAAAGAAGGAGTAATTGCATGCGCATCGTAATTCGCGCTCTCGCTTGTTCGTTGGCCCTGCTGATGGGTCTTGCCAGTGCCCATGCGGCGAGTGTGCTGCACGGAGTCAAGGTGGAAGACACGGCCGCGGTAGCCGGTGTCAACCTGCAAATCAACGGGTTTGGCACGCGCTACAAGGGGCCTTTCAAGGTGTATGTGGGCGAGCTCTACACCACCAAAAAAGTGGCGTCCTTGGAAGAGTTGATTGCGGCACCCGGACCCAAGCGGCTGTCCATGGTTTTCTTGCGCGAGATTGAAGCCGGCGCGTTCGGCAAACTGCTGACCCGCGGCGTGGAAGACAACATCTCCAAATCCGAGATGTCCAAGCTGGTGCCCGGCCTGATCCGCATGGGCGACATCTTCACCGTCAACAAGGTGCTGGTCCCTGGCGATGTCATCCACATCGACTGGGTCCCGGGAACCGGCATGCTCATCACCGCCAAGGGCAAGGTGCAGGGCGAACCCTTCAAAGAGCCCGAGTTCTACCGCGCCATCATGTCAATCTGGTTTGGCAATGTGCCAGCGGACCACACGCTCAAGGATGCGCTGCTGGGCCAGAAGTAAACACAATCACAGGCAGCCGCGATCCCTGCGGTGCATCACCCCAGGGCGCGCAAGCGCCCTTTTTTCTTTTGCCCTGACAAACCGTCGATTTCCCGTTAGAGTGCTCTCTGGCACACCGTTCATCCGCAAGCCAGAAAAACCCAAGGAGATCGCCCATGAAATTGCGCCTCAAGCTCCCGCTTGCCTTTGCCGCCGCGTTGGGGCTGCTGTTCCTAGGCGGCATGTTCGGCATCCTCAAACTCAATGCCGCAGTCGCCACGTTTGAAAACGAGGTACTGGAAACCGTGGCCGCGCACAAGAAACTCGCGCAAATCGACAACCAGTTTTCCACCGCCATCCAGGAATGGAAGAACGTGCTGCTGCGCGGCAAGGAGCCCAAAGACCTGGATCGGTATTGGGCCGCGCACCTCAAGGAAATGAAAACCGTACAAGATGGGCTGCAGCAGCTGGAAAAAATGCGCCTGGATGCGCCCGCCAAAGCCACTTTGGACAAACTGAGCCGCGCCATGCCGGGCGTTGCCGACGGGTACAAGTCGGCCTTTGATGCCTTCAAGGCGGCCGACCTCGACCCGGTTGCGGGCGACAAAGCGGCTCGTGGCAAAGACCGCGAAGCCGGTCAGGCCATGAAAGAGTTGAAAGAGCATCTCTCCAAAGCTGAAGCCCAAGCCGCCGAGTCCGCGATTGCCGCAGCCTCCACCAGTTCCGCCCTGGCCATCGCCGTCATGGTCGCGGTAACTGCCTTCGGGCTGGTGGGCGCGGTCTGGCTCAGCCGCCAGATCGTGGCACCCCTCTCCCATGCCGTGGAGCTGGCGGGCAAGGTGGCCCAGGGCAAGCTCAACAACCGGTTTGACGTGGTGGGCAAGGACGAGGTGGCCGAGCTACTGCATTCGCTCAAGGCCATGCAAAGCAGTCTGGCCGAAGTGGTTTCGCGGGTACGCCACGGCTCCGAAGGCGTCGCCAGCGCCAGTGCCGAAATAGCCCAAGGCAACCACGATTTGTCGGCCCGCACCGAACAGCAGGCCAGCGCGCTGGAAGAAACCGCCGCCAGCATGGAGGAACTGTCTTCCACGGTGCGGCAAAACGCCGACTCGTCACGCACCGCCAACCAGTTGGCCCAGAGTGCCTCCACGGTGGCGGTACAAGGAGGCGATGTGGTCAACCAGGTGGTGGAGACCATGAAGGGTATCAACGAGTCCAGTCGCAAGATCAGCGACATCATCCAGGTCATTGACGGCATTGCCTTCCAGACCAACATCCTGGCCCTAAACGCCGCCGTGGAAGCCGCCCGCGCGGGCGAGCAGGGGCGCGGCTTTGCCGTGGTAGCCAGCGAAGTGCGTGCACTGGCTGGGCGCAGCGCCGAAGCCGCCAAGGAAATCAAAGTTCTGATCAATGCCAGCGTGGAACGGGTGGAGCACGGCACCACCCTGGTCGACCAGGCCGGCACCACCATGGGCGAAATCGTCAGCGCCATTCGCCGCGTGACCGACATCATGGGCGAGATCAGCGCCGCCAGCAGTGAACAGTCGCAAGGCGTCTCCCAGGTGGGCGATGCGGTGACGGAAATGGACCAAACCACCCAGCAAAATGCCGCGCTGGTCGAGCAAATGGCCGCTGCAGCCAGCAGCCTCAAGGCGCAAGCGGCGGAACTGGTGCAGGTGGTGGCGGCCTTTGAGCTCGACGAGAGCCGCCAATTGGCCCTGCGTTAAGCGCTATTCACTACGCCAGCGCCGCGCGCATGGCGTCGATGACGCCGCGGTAATCGGGCTTGCCAAAGATCGCGCTGCCGGCCACAAAGGTGTCGGCACCGGCGTCGGCCACCCGGCGGATGTTGTCGGCCTTGATGCCGCCGTCCACCTCCAGCCGGATGTCCTTGCCGCTGGCGTCGATGCGTTTCTTCACCGCCTCGATCTTGCGCAGGGCCGAATCGATGAAGCTCTGCCCGCCAAAACCGGGGTTCACGCTCATGATCAGGATGAGGTCGATGTCCTCGATCACCCAGTCCAGCACGTCCAGCGGTTCGGCAGGGTTGAAAACCAGGCCCGGCTTGACACCTTGGGAGCGGATCGCCTGGATGCTGCGGTGCACATGCCCGCTGGCATCGGGGTGGAAGCTGATGTAGTCGGCTCCAGCCTCGGCAAAGGCAGCGGCCAACGCGTCCACCGGCTGGATCATCAGGTGCACATCAATGGGCACGGCCTGGCCAGCGGGCGTGCGGGCATGCGGCTTCAAGGCCTGGCACACCATGGGGCCGAAAGTGAGATTGGGCACGTAATGGTTGTCCATCACGTCAAAGTGAATCCAGTCGGCACCGGCGGCAATCACGGTACGCACTTCGTCGCCCAGGCGGGCAAAGTCGGCAGACAGGATGGAAGGGGCAATGCGGTAGGTGGTCATGGCCGCAAGTGTACTGAGGGCATACCGTGGCTGCAGCCCAAGCAGTTGATTTTCCGCTAGCATCCCAGCCATGCCGCAGTACCACATGACCGTCGAAGTGACCCCGCAGTACCTGCCCGACCAGTCGGACCCGCAAGGCGACTACTATGTGTTTGCCTACACCGTCACCATCACCAACACTGGCGAAGTGGCCGCCCAGGTGATAGCGCGCACGTGGAACGTCAACGATTCCAACGGCCGCACCGAAAAGGTCAAGGGCTTGGGCGTGGTCGGTCAGCAACCCCTGCTCAAACCCGGCCAGGCCTTTGAATACACCAGCGGCACGCGCCTGGCCACCCCCACCGGCACCATGCACGGCAGCCTGTTTTGCGTGGCCGAAGACGGCGAACGCTTCGACGCGGACATTCCCATGTTCGTGCTGGACGCCCTGAGCGATCCCAGCGGCCACAACCGCCGCACCCTCCATTAGAGAATGTCGCCCCCACGCTCTCCCACTTCGTGTGGTTCGCTGCCCCCCCGAGGGGGCCGTGTTGTGCCTTGGGGCGGCCCGGCGATGAATAGGGCCCCCACGCTCTCCCACTTCGTGTGGTTCGCTGCCCCCCCGAGGGGGCCGTGTTGTGCCTTGGGGCGGCCCGGCGATGAATAGGGCCCCCACGCTCTCCCACTTCGTGTGGTTCGCTGCCCCCCCG
>JAYRUL010000176.1:0-4832 GCA_041919095.1 Rhodoferax sp.
AATTGGAAGCCTTTAAAGACCGGGGCAACAACGACGTGTACTTGAGCCACGATCTGGAAGATGTCATCACCGTGGTCGACGGCCGTGAAGAGTTGATCAGCGAGCTTAGTTCGGCCCCACCTGATGTTCGCGACTTCGTAGCGCAAACTCTGCGCGGCATTTTGCGGCACACTGATTTCACCAACGTGCTGCCCGGCATCGTTTCACAAAGCTCACGCACCGGCCTGGTTCTGCAGCGGTTTACACAAATTTCTGAGCTATAGAGCACACCCATGAACACCACCACCAACTCTCTCGTACAGAAGCTCTGGAACTACTGCAACGTGCTGCGCGACGACGGCATGAGCTATGGCGACTATGTGGAGCAGCTGACCTATCTGCTCTTTCTCAAGATGGCCGACGAGCGCGCCCAGCCGCCCTACAACCAGCCCAGCATCGTGCCCGCCGCCTATGCCTGGCCCACACTACTGGCCAAAGATGGCGAAGAGCTGTTTGACCATTACCGCCACGCGTTGGAAAACGAAGTTTCAGCGAAGACTTACATTTGCGCAGCATGTTAGTCGCAGCTAAAAGCTGGGCCAAGAAAAGGGCACGCTGGGCCTGATCTTCGGCAAGGCGCAAAACAAGTTTCAGGACCCGGCCAAGCTTCGCCGCGTGATTGTCGATTTGATCGACGCTGAGACCTGGACGATTTTGGGCGCAGACGTCAAAGGCGACGCCTACGAAGGCCTGCTGGAGAAAAACGCGCAAGACACCAAGAGCGGTGCGGGCCAGTACTTCACGCCGCGTGCGCTCATCCAGGCCATGGTGGACTGCATGGCCCCGCAACCCGGCGAACGCATTACCGACCCCGCCTGTGGCACCGGCGGCTTTTTGTTCACCGCGCACAACTACATCACCAACCACAACAAGAGCCTGACGCGCGAGCAGCTCAAGCACCTGAAGGAAAAAGCCTTTACCGGCTACGAGCTGGTGCAAGCCACGGCCCGCGTGTGCGCCACGGTCAAGCCGCAGCAGCGGCTTGGACGGCCGAAGGCCGCCCGCAGGGGCGCGACCGGCAGGGCGCGATCAAGATGATGCTGCACGGCATTGGCTCCGAAAAGCAGGTGCCGGTTGTGGTGGGCGACGCACTGGCCGCAGACCCCGGCGAGCGCTTTGAGGTGGTGCTGGCCAACCCGCCGTTTGGCAAGAAGAGCAGCACCGTCATCGTGGGTGAAGACGGCCGCACCAGCACCGAGAAGGACACCATTGAGCGCGACGACTTTTGGGCGACCACCAGCAACAAGCAGCTCAACTTTAGCTACGGCATAACAAGCCCTGCGGGCAGTTGTTAGCCTGCGCTGCAACTTCGTTGTGTGCAACACATCAAGACCCTGCTGGCCACCCATGGCCGCGCAGCGGTAGTGTTACCCGACAACGTGTTGTTTGAAGGCGGCGCGGGCGAGACCATCCGCAAAAAGCTGCTGCACGAGTGCGACGTGCATACGCTGCTGCGCCTGCCCACAGGCCTGTTCTACGCGCAGGGCGTCAAGGCGAATGTGCTGTTTTTTGAGAAGAAGGGTGCGAGCGAAACGCCTTGGACCAAGCAGCTGTGGATCTACGACCTGCGCACCAACAAGCACTTCACGCTCAAGACCAACCCGCTCACGCGCGCCGACCTGGACGAGTTTGTAGACCTGTACCAAGTGGGCAACCGGCACCAACGCCAAGCCAACTGGTCGCCCGAGAACCCCGAAGGCCGCTGGCGTGCCTACAGCTATGACGAGCTGGTGGCCCGCGATAAAACCAGCTTGGACATCTTCTGGCTCAAAGACGATTCATTGGCCGACAGCGACAACCTGCCCGCGCCGGGCGTCATTGCGCAGGAGATCGTGGAAGACTTGAAGGCGGCGCTGGAGCAATTCAAACTGATTGCTGCGGATTTGGCTGAAAATGCTATTGAATAGATAGCTGCTTACGCATATTCCACGAGGGCTAAATGCCAACTTGACCAGTAAAACGCACATGAAAACCTTCTACAACCACCTCCACGCCCAGCACCAAGGCAAAGTCGAGATGTTTCGCGGCACCTTGGTGCCCTGTTTCGAGGTACCTGCTCGCGCCGACCACGTGCTGGCCGAACTGCAGCGCCGCCCGCTCGGGCCGGTGCTGGCCCCGGCGCAGTGGGACGAAGCCCTGCTGGAGCAGGTGCATAGCCCGCGCTACCTCCATTTCCTGCGCACGGCCTGGGCGCAGTGGGTGGCGCTGGACCCCGCCCACGCGGACAAGGACATCCTGCCGTCTGTCTGGCCCACGCGCACCTTTCGCACCGACATCGAACCTGACAACTTTGCCGCCAAGGTGGGGCTGTATTCGTACGACGCAGGCACGCCGTTCACGGCGGGCACCTGGGTCGCCGCGCGCGAGGGGGCGCTGTGCGCGCTCAGCGCTGCGCAGGCGGTGCTGGACGGCGACGCGGCGGCCTTTGCGCTGAGCCGCCCGCCGGGCCACCACGCGGGGGCCGACTTTTTTGGCGGCTACTGCTTCCTAAACAACGCGGCGCTCGCCGCCCAGCACCTGCGCAATGGTGGGTGCCGCAAGGTGGCGGTGCTGGACATCGACTATCACCACGGCAATGGCACCCAAGCCATCTTTTACGACCGCGCCGACGTGTTCTTCGCCAGCATCCACGGCGACCCACGCACTGAATACCCGTTCTACCTGGGCCATGCGGACGAAACCGGCTCTGGTGCCGGGCTGGGAGCCAACCTGAACCTGCCGCAGCCGCGCGGTACCGGCTACACAGCCTGGGCGCAAGCGCTGGAGGTGGCGCTCACGGCCATGGGCCGCTTTGGTGCGGAAGCGCTGGTGGTGTCGCTGGGCATGGATACCTTTGTGGGCGACCCCATCTCCGGCTTCACCTTGACCAGCGACGACTACCTGCGCGTGGGCAATCGCCTGCGCCGCGCAGGCCTGCCCACCGTCTTGGTGTTCGAGGGCGGCTACGCGGTGGCCGAAGTGGGGGTGAATGCGGTCAATGTGCTGCAGGGGTTTGCAGCGGCTTGACGCCGGTACCAGCCAGCGGCTACGCTGGCCGTTTCAACCGGAGGGAAATCGATGCAACACACCGTGATCTGCAGGCGCACCGCCGCCTTGGCCTTGATGCTGGGTTTAGCCGCCGCCGCTGCGCCGGTGCAGGCCGATACGCCGGCCCAGCAGCGTGCCGAGATTCAAAAGATGCGCAGCAGCACACTAGAGCGCCTGTACAAGGTGCACCCGGCCGCCCGGGCCGATGTGCAAAAGGCTGCTGGCTACGCGGTGTTCAGCAATGTGGGCATCAACCTGATTTTGCTGTCTGCCGCCGGCGGCTCGGGTGTGGCGCATGACAACCGCAGTGGCAAAGACGTGTACATGAAGATGGTGTCAGGCGGCTTTGGTATCGGGTTGGGGGTGAAGGACTTTCGTGGGGTGTTTGTGTTCTCCACCACCGAGAAACTCCACCAGTTCACCGACAGCGGCTGGGAAGCCAGTGCACAGGCCGACGCTGCCGCCAAGGCCGGTGACAAGGGCGGCGCGGCGGCTGGGGCGATCACGGTGGCACCGGGCGTCAAGCTTTACCAGCTCACAGAAAACGGCCTGGCCCTGCAGGCCACCATCCAGGGCACCAAGTACTTCAAGAACGACGACCTGAACGCCAAGTAAAGGTCCGCTGAAGGCCAGCGAACGGCCGCGCCGCTCAGCCCAGCAGGGCCTGCGCCACTTCGGCAAACCCGGCCCCGCGCGCACTGGGCGTCACATACACCGGCAGGTGGGTCAGGCGCGCGGCGCAGTCGCGGATGTTGGCTACGCCCACGCTGTGGCGGAAGTGCTGGAACATGACCTGGTCGTTGCCGGAGTCCCCCACAAACACCCAGCGGTCCAGCTCCTGGGCCAGTTCACGCCCGTACAGGCTGCGCACGATCCACTGGGCACCTTGCCACTTGTTGAAGTCGCCCCAGCAGCCGTGGATGTGGATGCTGCTCACGGTAGTTCGCATGCCCGCGCGCTCCAGCACGGCCAGCAACTGGGTCACGCCTGCGGGCGTCATGTTGTGGTGTTCGGCGTAGTCGAAGGCCAGGTCGGTTTCGCGGCCACCGGCATCGTCGGTCAGGCGGGCTTCGGGTACCTCACGCAGCACCTGGGCGGCTACGGCTTGCATGGCAGTCGCGTTGGCTGCGCGCGTGGATGCATCCTGTTGATACAGTTTTGATAGCTGCTTACGCTTATTCCATAAGCCCTGGAGGCCAATTTGACCTAAAAAATCGGGGGTGTCCCCAAGCACCCAGGCCACGGCTCCGTTTTCGGCCACCATGGCATCCACCGGCCAGGGTGCCTGGTCCGCGCTCCCCGCCATGAAACGTTCGCACCAGCCAATCGGGCGCCCTGTGATGGGGATGACGGTGAGCCCGGCCGAACGCAGGGCGTGCAGCGCCTGCAGCGCATCCGCGCCGATGGCACCGTGGGTGGTGAGCGTGTCGTCGATGTCGGTCAACACCCCCGTGATGCCACGGCGCGCCGACGCGCTCCAGTCGCTCAAGGGCCGCATCAGGCGTTCTGCAGCGCCAACCCGGCGTGTTCGCGCAAGGGGTGGAAATGGATCTTGGGAAAGCGTTCCTGCGCCAGGCGCACGTCGTAGGGGCTGGTGCACAGGTAGGCCAGGGTGTCGGCGGCATCGCGAGCCAGGCGCTGGGGGTAGGCGTCGCAAAAAGCTTTCAGGTCTTCGGGCTTGTCGGCCGTGATCCAGCGCGCGCCGGTGTACTGGCAGCCTTCCAGGCGGATGTCGGCGTCGTACTCGGCCTTCAGGCGGTGCTGCA
>JAYRUL010000177.1:0-4817 GCA_041919095.1 Rhodoferax sp.
CGTGCCCCAGCGCGGGGCATGGCGCATTGTGGGTGGCTCTGTTACTCTCACAAAGTCACAAATACCACCGTTTACTTACCGATTCATGAAAGTTAAGACCAAAGCCTTCCTCGGCCAGATCAGCGACATGGATTTGCGCCTGTTGCGGGTGTTCCGCGCGGTGGTGGATTGCGGCGGCATGGCGGCGGCGGAGCTGGAGCTGAACATCGGCACCTCCACTGTGAGCCGCCACATCAAGGACCTGGAAACCCGCCTCGGGCTGACGCTGTGTCGGCGCGGGCGGGCGGGTTTTGCCCTCACACCGGAAGGCCAGCAGATCTATGACCAGACCACCGCCCTGCTGGCGGCCACGGACACGTTTCGCGCCGGGGTGGATGCCATCCACCAGCGCATGGGTGGCGCGCTGCATGTGGCCCTGTTCGACAAGACGGCCAGCAACCCGTCGTCGCACATCGCCCCGGCGCTGGCGGCTTTCACGCGGGCGGCACCGGATGTGGCCTTGCATCTGCACGTAGGCACGCTCAATGCCATCGAACGTGGTGTGCTGGATGGCCAGTACCAGGTGGGCATCATCCCCGGGCACCGCAGCTCCGACGCGCTGGAATATGCCGAGCTGTTTGACGAGACCATGCTGCTGTACTGCGGCTCCAGCCATGCACTGTTTACGCCCAAGCAGGCACCGAACGACTGGGATGGCCTGCGCGGCCAGCCCTTTGCCGGGCTGGGCTACCATTCGCCCAACATGGAGGTCAGCCAGCAGCTGCGCCTGGCGCGCAAGGCCACGGGCTACGACCAGGAGGCCATTGCCACGTTGATTTTGTCGGGGGCTTTTCTAGGATTCCTGCCGGACCACTACGCACAAAGCTTTGTGCAAGCCGGACAGATGCGCGCAGTGAACGCAGCGGTGTTTCGCTACACCTGCCAGTTCTTTGCAATCGCCCGGCGCTCGCCGCAACCGGGGCGCTCGACGCGGGCGTTTCTGGACTGTTTGGGCAAGGCCCACAACCTTGGTTTGCA
This sequence comes from Rhodoferax sp., assembly GCA_041919095.1. Lineage (GTDB taxonomy): Bacteria > Pseudomonadota > Gammaproteobacteria > Burkholderiales > Burkholderiaceae_C > Allorhodoferax. Next base: position 1,018 of record JAYRUL010000177.1, read on the forward strand.
AGAGGGCAATTCCCCGCCGGGCCGCCCCAAGGGGCTCTGAACCGCATGGCGGTCAGCGCCGTAAGGCAATTAGCCCCCTCGGGGGCATCGACCCGTCAAACGGCGCAGCGTGGGGGCCGTCAGTTCAGCGATGACGCTTGCCGGGGTTCTTCTTGGAGCGGGTCGCCACACCGCGCTCCAGGCTGATGCGCTGGCCACGGCCGGGAGAGGGCAGGGTTACGCCATTGGGAGGAACGGGACGGGGAGTGGCTTTGCGGTCAGCTTCGGTAACGATCTTGTTGCCCATGGCGGTACTTTCTCAAGGTTGGTCAAAACCTTGTATTAGGCCACAAATCGCGACATCCTCGTTTTTCTGTGAGATGGCCGCAGCATTGCCCAGTAGCAAAACAAGAACAAATAGGGCTCTATTCATTAACTGAACTTATAGAATACTTTCTTTTTCCGCCCGGAGGGTTTGCCGATGCGCACGTTTGATGCTGATGCACTGGAGTGCCTAGCCGCCATTGTGGAAGAAGGTGGTTTCGAGCGTGCAGCGGTGCGCCTGTCGGTCACGCAATCGGCGGTTTCGCAGCGCCTGCGTGCGCTGGAGGCGCAGGTCGGCACCGTCTTGTTGGTGCGCAGCCGGCCCGTGAAACCCACTGCGGCCGGACGCCTGTTGATCAAGCACGCCATGCAGTTGCGCTTGCTGCGTGCGGACCTGGAAACCGACTTGCAGGAGCTGACTCCGGGCATGGGCGGCCAACGCGAGGAGGACCGCATTTCCATTGCGATCAACGCCGACAGCATTGCCACCTGGGTATTGCCCGCGTTGGGGGATCTGGTGATCGAGGGGCTTCCGCTGGAAATCATTACCGACGACCAAGACTTCACGCACGAATGGCTGCGCGAAGGCCAGGTCTTGGGCTGTGTGACCACGCTCAAGCAAGCCTTGCGCGGCTGCAAGGTGCTACCGCTGGGGGCGATGCAATACGTGGCGGTTGCGCATGCTGACTATGCGCAGCAACATTGCCCGCAAGGACTGACCCCCTACAACTTCCGTCAGCTGCCGTTCATTGCCTTCAATCGCAAGGACGACCTGCAAACCGAATTCGTGAGCAAGGCCTGCGGACTGCGCCGCGTGGCACTCAGCCAGCGCTTTGTGCCCAGCACCGAAGGCCAGGTGCAAGCCGTGATGGCCGGTTGGGGTGTGAGCGTGCTGCCGGAGTTGCAGGTGCGTGACTACCTGGACCAAGGAGTGATGGTGAACCTGGCACCGCAGACCAAGTTGTCCGTCAACCTGTATTGGCATTGCTGGAACCTGGACTCGGTGGTCATCGATCGGCTCACCGCCGCCTTGTCCACCACCGCTGCCAAGGTTTTGCGCAGCAGCAAAGCCTGATGCGCTGCCGAACGCGCAGACGGGGCCTGGGCCGATGGCCCTACCGCACCAGCAATACCGGCACCTTGCAGTGCGCCATCACCTGCGTGGCGACCGAGCCCATGACCAGATTGACCAATGCGCCGTGCCCGTGGGAGCCCATCACGAGCAAGTCAAAGGCGCCGTCATCGGCCATCTTGGCAATCGTGGCACCGGCGGGCCCTACCTTCCAGACCGACTTGGCGTTGATGCCATGGCGCAACAGGAACTTGGCGACCGGTGCCAACACTTTTTCGCTTTCTTCGGCGTAGTAGTCATTGACGATGTCTTTGCCCACGGCGGCGCGCGCGCGCGGCGGCAACGCTGGCTGGGCAAAGAAGATGGTGTAGCTGTTGCTGGCACTCAGCAAGGTATCGTGGGTGGTCAAGTAGGCCAGCATTTTCTTGCTGTAGGCGCTGCCGTCGACGGCCAGGAGAATGTTCATGGAGCGGGTTCCTTTCTGGGGTTTCAGTCGGGCAGGTTGACACCCGATTGGCGCAAATACGTTGCAATGCTCTTGTTGATCGGTCCGAGCGCACGGGCCTTGCCCACCAATTCTGCCGCACTGCTGGTTTGCCCCAAGGCAGCGAGGGACACTGCCGCGCCCAGGAGCCAGCGTTGCTCATCGGGACGCAATTGCAGCGCAGCCATGTAGGCATGCACACTGTCTTGGTGGCGGCCAATGCGTTGCGCCGCGTTGGCCCGCAACGCCCAGATATCGGGTGCGGTACCCAAGACCGGCTCAAGGCGCGTGAGCATTTCCCACACGGCGCCGTAACGCCCACTGGCCAGCTGCATCCGGGTCCATTCCCGTACCAGCGTCAGTAGCGTTGGATTGCCCGGGGCTTCCGCGCCCGAGCGCGCCTGCGTCTCGGCAACCGCCAAGGCGTTGCTCAGCACCTCGATGGCCGCGTCGGCCGAGCCGCTGTTCCAGAGCGACTGTGCTTGCGCCAATGCCTCCGCCCCCGCCAGGGGGCCACGCCGGACGACGGGCGGCAGTGCGGCACTGGCCGCCACGCTGGCGGGGCGATGCACCGCGTCCGCCGGCGCTGGAGCCGGTACGGTTCGTGGCTGAGAAACCGCGCGCGCAGCCGGGCTTGCGGCCACGGGTGACGCCAGCGGTGTCGCGACCGATGCCGATGCCGGTGACTTGGCCAGGGCAGGCTCTGGCACCACGCCAGATGGCGCGCGCAGGGGCGGCGGAGGTGGTGTCGTCAAGAGTGCGTCCATGGCGCTTTGGGCTGACAGCTGGTCTTCCATGCGCAACTGCACGGCACCGCGTTCATCTACCGCCACCCGCGCCACGGCAGCGGGTACCTCAGACGCCGCCGCTACCGGGCTGGGTGCGGACGCCGCTGCTGGAACGGAGGCAACTGGCACAGACGGCACAGGCCCAGCCGCGTCTTGTGGTGCCAGATACCCCAACTGCCAGGCAACGGCCGCCAGCGCACCGACCGCCGCCACGAGCAAGGCCACGATCCATACCGGGGTTTGCTTGCGTGGCGCGCCTTGTGCCTTGGTCCTGCCCACAGCTGGTGGCGGCATGATGGCCGGGGGTGCGACCGGCTGCGCCTGGCGCTGGTCCAGGTCGCGCAGCATCTTGTTGATCACGCTCACGCCTGGCCTCCGTTGGGCGCATCCACCGCGCGTGGCGTGGCCGTGCGTGCACGCGCGGGTACAACCCGTCGCCACAGCCGCTGCCACCAGCTCGGTGGCGCTGCGATGCCCGGTGTGTCGGCAACAGCCAGGCGTACGTGGGTGGGATTGACGCGGTGCAGATTTTCGCCATAGGCCAGCATCAGGCACTTGTGGGCGAGCACGTTGATCAGGCGCGGCACCCCGGCGCTGGCGCGCGCGATGGCCGCAGCCGCGGCAGGCTCAAACACGGCAGTGTCGGTATGGGCATCGCGCGCCGCCGTGCGCAGGCGATGGGCCAGGTAGACGCCCACGTGGTCTGCAGGCATGGGGCCCAGGTACTCGGCAAAGGAGATGCGTTGCATCAGCTGCCGGATTTCGGGCAAGGCCAGCTTGGCATCAAGCTCCGGCTGCCCGAGCAGCACCAGCTGCAATAGCTTGCGCTTCTCGGTTTCCAGGTTGGACAGCAGGCGCAGGCTCTCCACCGTGCGTAGCGGAATGGCCTGCGCTTCGTCGATGCAGACCACCACCGCGCGCCCTTCTTGGGCGTGGCGCAGCAAGCATTCGCGCAAGGCGTGCAGCACCGAGTGGCGACTGATGGGCGCTGTGAGGGTGATCGACAACTCCAGGCACAAGGCCATCAGCAGGTCATCGGGGCCCATGTCGGGATTGGGGATGTAGGCGGTTACGAAGTCGCCTTGCAGGGTCTTGAGCAGATGGCGGCACAGCACCGTCTTGCCGCAGCCCACCTCGCCCACGATCTTGATGA
>JAYRUL010000178.1:0-4806 GCA_041919095.1 Rhodoferax sp.
ACCACCACTTGGCTAAACCGCGCACTGCTGAGCATCTGGTCCGCGCCTTCGACTTGTACGGCCCACAAATCGTCTTCATTGCTGCTCATTCTGAACGGGTGAGGATCGTCGTCTTTGGCGGTGCGTCGAATCACATCGACTTCAAAGCCACTGTCGTTGATGGCTGTTTGCTTTTGGTCCGGCATGACCCTGAATGTGGGATCGGCCTTTTGCAAGGCGGCAATGAAGGAACTGTCCAGCTTCTTCATGCGTGACATGAAGGCTATGCGCTTGCGGCTGTCGAACAACAGATCAATGTCCTGGGTGGCCATGGCGTCCGGTGAGAATCGCACGCCGCATGCGCTCTCATAGGCGTACAGGCTGTGGGTGCCAATGGTCATGAAGTGATCTTGAAGCCCCGCAGCCTGCAGGGCGTTCAGCGTCTTGATGACAATACCCGGCACGCGACCCACGCGAAGGGCCTTGTTAAGCCTTTGCTGGTGATGCGCAGCCTCCGTTAATGCAGCGAGCCTGCTTTGCGCCTGTTCCTTGCGCGATTTAAAACGCTGGAAAATCTGCTCGGTCTCGGGTGTACGGGTGCCCAGCGATTTTTGGCCGCCACCGGACGATTCTCGAATCAGGTACTCCGCGCCACTTTGTGTCCGCCAGAACATCGAGCCACGCACCTCAGCCGCCTCGCGCCGGGCGCGCTGCAGCTCCAGGAACACGGTTTCCGCGTCAATGTATTGGCGTGTTTGTTGCGGAGTGAGTTCGAGTATTCGGCCCATTTCAGGTGGTTTTTGAAAAAACTTCAATTTACCCTGAAAAACAATATAAATCAATAACTTATATAAAAATGACAGGCATCTCGATCCCATGGGATTGAGTCTCAGCGCGCAAAGACAGGGCCCTGGGTTCGAGCAAATCTGCAATGAACCAACGACAAGACGACGGGGTTCGGTGGCGCAGTGTGACCACTCTACGGCGTGGCCACAGGTGGGCTTGGCGTGCGGTCAAAGGCCTGCGCAGACGGACTCCATGGTCTGGCGCAACCAGAGGTTGCCCGCGTCGCGATGAGCCCGCTCATGCCAAACCAGGCTTAATGCAAACGGCGGGTAGTTGAAAGGCAGTGGCAGCAACTCCAACCCCAACAGTTCGGCATAGCGCTGCGCGACGCGGGTTGGCAGCGTCAGCAAGTAGTCGGACTTCATCACAATCACCGGCGCGGCCAGCATGTGCGGAACCTGCAGCGCAATAGTGAGCGCCAGTCCGCTTTCTGCCATGCGGCGCTGAACCAGCTCGGGCAGGGTGTTGCCTTTCAAGGCCACCACCAGATGGGGCGCAGTGCAAAACTGCGTTAACGACAGCGCGCCCTGGATGGTGGGATGTCCCTTGCGGACCAAACAGGCCAGGGTGTCTTCCAGCACCACCTCGCTGCGCAGCCCGGGGGGAATCGCGTCAAAGTGCCCCCAGGCCACATCGACCGCGCCGTGGGTCAATGCCTCAACCGGTACCACGCCCTCGGTCGACTCGACCACGATGCGCACCTGGGGAGCGGTCTGCTGCAGGCGTTGCATCAGGGGCGGCAATACGACCAGCTCAAAGGCGTCGTTGGCGGCAATGCGAAAGGTGTTTTCGGCACGGGCCGGGTCAAAAGCAGCGGGCTTTTGCAGCGTGCGGTCGATGTCTTGGAGTATCTGGCGCAGTGGGTCGATCAGTTCTTCTGCGCGAGTGGTGAGTGTGTAGCCGCCCGCGCCGCGTACCAGCAATGGGTCGCCCAGCCATGCCCGCAATTTGCCCACCGCCGCGCTCATGGCGGGTTGGCTCATATGCAGACGCGCCGCCGCGCGGGTGATGCTGCGCTCGCTCAGCAGCGCGTCCAACACCACCAGCAGGTTCAGATTTTGGCGCGGTATATCCAACATTTGGATGTCTTGAATTTGTTATATCGATTTTACAAATGTCAACGCCACATTTAACCTCAGTCCATCCCACAGGGAAATGACTATCTGAATCGCTGCAATCCAGCAAACACACACCTACAGAACAAGGACGCCCCCATGAACCACCTGAAAACACTTCGTTGCGCGGCTCGCCGCCGTTGGATGGGTGGTGTGGTCGGCCTGGGCTTATTGGTCTTGCTGGGAGCCGGGGCCTTGACGCAAAGCCTGCTCACATCCCACGAGCGCACGCTGCATGTACCCCCTGGCAAGCTGGTGCAGGTGGGAACCCATCGCCTGCATTTGAATTGCCAAGGCAGTGGCCAACCTCTGGTGTTGCTGGAGTCGGGATTAAGCGGTTGGTCGCAAGATTGGGCATTGGTGCAGCCACAGTTAGCGCGCCACACCACCGTGTGCAGCTACGACCGTGCAGGGTACGCGTGGTCGGACGAAGCGCCCGAGCCGCGCACCGGCCTGCAGGCGGTCGAGGACTTGCGCACCTTGCTTCACGCAGCAGGCCTGCAGGGGCCAATGGTGGTGGTAGGCCATTCGTGGGGCGGTATGCTGGCCCAGATGCTGGCGCAAACCCATCCCGAAGAGGTGGCAGGGCTGGTATTGGTGGATGCCTTGCACCATGACCAGACCGCCAGCATGGACCCTGAGATCCATGCGCGTTACAGCCAAAACATGCGGCTATTGACGGGTTCTGCCACCTGGTTGGCACCGTTTGGCTTGACTCGGCTGGCCGCCATGCCGGCCTCGGTAGTGCTGGACAAGTTGCCTGCGTCCGAACAACCCGCCGCGCGCGGATTGGCCATGCAGAGCAAAAACTACCAAGCCCTGTACACCGAGTACATGGGCATCGACCCGGCCTTGGGCGTAGCACGCAGCCTCCCACCGGTGCCCGCCGTGCCAACCATAGTGCTAAGCACCAACGCCCTGAGCGAGTTTCCACCGGGTTGGGATACGGACTACATGCGCCAGCACTGGATGAACGGGCAGCGTCTGTTGGCGCGGGACACGGGGGCCCGGCATGTGGTGGTTCCTGATGCGGGGCACTACCTGCAGTTGGAACGGCCCGAACTGGTGATTGCGGCGGCACAGGAGGTGCTGCAACAGGTGCGGCGCTAGGTTTTTGTAAACTCCCAGGCCGTTATCAGTTTCTGCACGTGGCCGCAGGAGATGGAAGCATTCATCCGAAAGCTGCAGACACCCACTTCCTCACCTGAGTGCATTGGCCCGTTTCCATTGCTGCCACATTCATGAATTGCAACCTTGACTTCACACCCGTGGCCCGCCTCATGCGGGATGAAGCCGCAGCGGGGCGTTTTGGCGGTGTGGCTCTGGTGGTGCAGGGCGATCAGGTCTTGTTGGAGCAGGCGGTGGGCTATGCCTTGCGTTGGGCCAAGCTACCCATAGACCGTGACACACGCTTTAGCCTGGCCAGCACCAGCAAGCTGTTTACGGTGGTGGCCATCGGTCAATTGTTGGAGTCCGGGCAGCTGGCGCTGGACAACCCGATCACCCAATACCTGCCCGAGCACGCCCATCGACCGGGGTGGTCCGACGTCACCGTTTCCCATCTGTTGTCGCACACCAGCGGATTTGGCTCGTACTGGGGGCCAGCATTTGACGCGAAGCGAACGGCGCTGCTCACGGTGCAGGACCACTTTGCCCTGTTTGAACAGACGCCGTTGGCGTTTGCGCCCGGCACGCAATTTGAATACAGCAACGTCGGTTTCATCGTGCTCGGGGCCATGATCGAACGCGTCAGCGGTCAAGACTACTTTGGCTTCATTCAGCAGCACGTCTTCGACCCCGCAGGCATGCGGGACTCGGGCTACTTCGAAGCCGATGCCGACACGCCCAACCTGGCGGTCGGCTACACCTACCGACGCCTGGGCGATGACCCCGCACGCGGCGCGGCCCGCACGAGTACCCATCTGACGGCCTTCAAGGGCAGCCCCGCCGGTGACGCGGTCGGCACGGCTCCCGATATGGTGCGGTTTGCGCAGGCGCTGCTGAACGAAAAACTCCTCCGGCGTGCAACGTGGAATTCGTTCTGCGTGCCGCTCAACAGCATGGTTGCGCCGCCGGGTCTGCCCGCCATGCAGTTGGGCCTGGGCTTCATGGTGATTGAAGGCAACCAATGCACGGCCATCGGACACACCGGGGGAACGGCGGGCTCCACCACCTTGCTGCTGATGGAACCCCAGAGTGGCCTGATCGCCGTGTTGCTCACCAACGTCGATCGCATGCAATACGGCCCCGTCAGCCGCCTGCTGATGCGGACTTGGATTGACGACCGGTTCGTTTGACTGAATACGGTGTGCCAAACCATGATCTCGCTGGACACTCCCTCCCACCGGTTTCACCTGCGCGCAGCCGCAGTCATCTGCCGCGACAACGCGGTGCTGCTGCACCGCAAGCAAACGGACGACTTCTGGGCCCTGCCGGGCGGGCGGGTTGCACCCGGCGAGGATGCGGCGCAGACCGTAGCACGGGAGATGCGCGAAGAGCTGGGACTGGCGGTGCAAATAGGTCCCCTGCGCCTGCTGGTAGAGAACTTCTTCTCGCACGCGGGCAAGGCGCACCATGAGATGGGTCTTTACTTCCAGGTTGCGCTTGCCGCCCACGCCCTACCGACCACCGCCGAGGCATTTGCTGGCAAGGAAACCGGCCTGATTTTTCGCTGGTTTGCGATCCCAGAACTGGCGCATACCGATGTACGGCCCAGCTTCTTGAAAACACATCTGACCCAGGAAGCGTGGGCTTTTCAGCATGTCGTTCATAGGAGCGAATCCACGCCCAATCCGGCAGCGCTCGTTGGACGAAACCCGCTTTGACGGATAGAAACAAATAGTTGGAATACACCCCGAGGGACTGC
>JAYRUL010000179.1:0-4799 GCA_041919095.1 Rhodoferax sp.
CGTACATCGGGTTTGTCGATACCCATTCCAAATGCAACCGTAGCCACCATCACGACTGCGTCATCGCGCAGAAAACGGTCCTGGTGGGTCTGGCGCGTCTTGTTGTCCAAGCCTGCGTGGTAGGGCAGCGCGTCCACCCCGTGCTGGCACAGCATCTGCGCGACGTCTTCTACCCGCTTGCGTGATTGACAGTAAACAATGCCGGCCTCACCGGCATGGTAGGTGCGCATAAACCGCAGCAGCTGCTCAACGGGGCTGCGTTTCTCCACAATGGTGTAGCGAATATTGGGCCGGTCGAAGCTGCTCACAAACGAACGCGCCTGCTCCAGCTGAAGCCTCTCCAGAATGTCGGCGCGCGTCAGGGTATCGGCCGTCGCTGTCAGCGCGATTCGAGGAACGTGCGGGAATCGTTCGTGCAAAACGGTCAAAGACCGGTACTCCGGTCGGAAATCATGGCCCCATTGGCTGACGCAATGCGCCTCGTCAATGGCGAACAAACTCAGCTTCTGCTGCCCATACAGGGCATCCAGCAGAGCCAAAAAGCGGGGATGGGTGATTCGTTCGGGCGCGGCGTACAACAGCGTTACTTCTCCGCGCAGCAGGGCCTGCTCGGTGGCATGGGATTGCTCCGACGTCAAGGACGAGTTGAGAAAAGCTGCTGCCACCCCCAACTCGTGCAGGGCCCCAACCTGGTCGTGCATCAAAGCAATCAGGGGAGAGACCACCACTGTGGCACCCAGGCCGCGACGATGACGCGCGATCGCCGGAATCTGGTAACACAGTGATTTACCGCCACCAGTCGGCATAAGCACCAGAGCATCTCCGCCCTGGGTAGCCCATTCCACAATCGCTTGCTGTTCGCCTCGGAATTGGGCGTAGCCAAAAACCTCTTCCAAGATCGAAACAGGCTCTTTTTCAACAGATGAGACGGTGGAAGACAACATGCAAAAGGTGGGCAAAGCACTCAGGCAAACGCGGGGGCCCATTGTCGCCGCAGGTAAACTGGGCCCTATGCAACGCCGTCGGCCCCTGTCCCTGCGTCAGACCTTGTTCATCGGGGCGGGGCTGGGCATGCTGCTTCCAGCCCTGGTTCTGTCGTATTACCAGGTCGTCAGCAAATGGGACAGCGAAATCAACGTACGGGTGCGTGCACCGGTCCAACAATACGCAGACGTCCTGGCCCACGGATTGGCCGCCGCCATCTGGAACGTGGACAAAGCCTATGCATCCGAGCTGACCACAGCGGTCATGCAAAACCCAGACCTGGTCAGCGTGTCCGTGATGGACGAATACAAGGCCGAGTTCGTGCGCCAGGAAAAGGCGGCGCCGTCGGGTGCCAAGCTCCTGCATGAGGAACGCCACATTGTCCACAATGGAAACCGGGTAGGCAGCCTGACCTTGGTCTTGACCACCGAGCGCGTGGAGCAGGAGCTTGCGGCCGACTTGTTCAAGCTGGGTTTGGCGCTGCTGGCCCAAGTGGTCATCTCGTTTGCCTGCATCTGGTGGTTGTTTGAGCAACGCATGATGCGCCCCCTGAAGGCCCTGTTGGCAGGTGCCCAGCGACTGGCAGGTGGTGCACTGGAGCAACCCATACGCTGGCAGCGCCAGGATGAAATGGGCACTCTGGCCATGGGGCTGGAATCCATGCGTGGCAACCTGGCCGCGCTGATTACCGAACGCGACCGCCACAACGCGGCCCTGCAACGTGAACTGCAGGAACGCAAGGTGGTCGAAGAGGCCCTGAGCCAAAGCCGCGCTCACCTGGAGCAGCGTGTGCAAGAGCGCACCAGCGAACTGACCCGTGCCTTGGAACAGCTCACTGCCGCGCAGGATGAGTTGGTGCGCGCCGAAAAAATGTCGGCGCTGGGCGCGCTGGTGGCGGGTATCGCCCACGAACTCAATACCCCCCTGGGCAACAGCCTCACCGTAGCCAGCACCATCCAGGACCACTGCGTCGCCTTTTCCCGGGACATGGCCAAGGGGCTGACCCGCAGCCGCCTGGAGGAATATGTCGAGAACACCCGGTTGGGTGCCGAAATCCTGGTGCGCGGCTTGCACCATGCCGCCGAGCTGGTATCGAGCTTCAAACAGGTCGCTGTCGATCAAACCAGCGTCAATCGACGTGCATTCGATCTCGCCGCTACCCTCAACGAAGTGCTGACCACGCTCGGCCCCTCCATGCGCAAGACGCCGCACACCGTCGAATGCGACATTCCCAGTGGAATCGTGATGGATAGTTATCCGGGTCCGCTGGGTCAGGTTGTCACCAATCTCATCAACAACTCCATCCTGCACGGGTTTGAATCGCGTGACCACGGTCGCATTCGCATTCAGGCGCGCGCGCTCCCAGACGATTGGGTAGAAATTCTGGTCGCCGATGACGGGGTGGGCATCGCCCCGGACCATCTCACCAAAGTATTCGACCCCTTCTTCACCACCAAGTTTGGCCGCGGTGGCAGTGGCCTGGGCTTGAACATTGTCTACAACCTGGTCACGACCACCCTGGGCGGACGCATTCGGGTCGACAGCGTCCTGGGCGAAGGAGCCCGCTTCACCCTGACCCTGCCAAGGTATCCCGACGCCGGGATGTAAAATCGGGGCCTCCCAAGGAGCGTTGCAGCAAGGGCAGTCGCGTCGAATCAATGGCGCAGGTCTTCTTGTCAGGCTTGGGACTTTCAACGGCGCTCACTGTTTCCCTGAAAGGAAGTGAGCCCGCCATGCAACCTCTCGTTTACACCCGCGCCCAGGCCCTGCCGGCCATCCTGGCACAACGCATTGCCATTTTGGACGGTGCGATGGGCACCATGATCCAGCGCTTTCATCTGAACGAAGCCCAGTACCGAGGCGAGCGTTTCAAAGACTTCCCTCGCGACGTCAAGGGCAACAACGAATTGCTCAGCCTGACCCGGCCCGATGTCATCAGCGACATCCATGCGCGCTACCTGGCTGCCGGTGCCGACCTGATCGAGACCAACACCTTTGGCGCCACTACCGTCGCGCAAGAAGACTATGGCATGGCCGACCTAGCGTTTGAGATGAACCGCACTGCGGCCCAATTGGCACGCGCCGCCTGCGACCAGTATTCCACCCCCGACAAGCCTCGCTTCGTCGCCGGTGCCCTGGGCCCCACCCCCAAGACGGCCAGCATCAGCCCCGACGTGAACGACCCCGGTGCCCGCAACATCGATTTCGAGACCCTGCGCCACGCCTACTACGAACAAACCCAGGCCTTGGTGGAGGGTGGTGCCGACGTTTTGCTGGTGGAAACCATCTTCGACACCCTCAACGCCAAGGCCGCGCTCTTTGCGATCGACGAGTTCTTTGAGGCCAGCGGTGAACGACTGCCCATCCTGATCAGCGGGACCGTGACCGATGCCTCCGGGCGCATCCTATCGGGGCAGACGGTTGCCGCCTTCTGGGCCAGCGTGCGCCACGCGCGCCCCCTGGCCATCGGCTTGAACTGCGCCCTGGGCGCTACGCTGATGCGCCCCTACATCCAAGAACTCAACCGGGTTGCACCGGATACCTTCATCAGCTGCTACCCCAACGCCGGGCTGCCCAACCCGATGTCCGACACCGGCTTTGATGAAACGCCCGAAGTCACCGCGCGCCTGATCCGGGAGTTTGCCGCCGAAGGGCTGGTCAACATCGTGGGCGGGTGCTGCGGCACCACGCCAGACCATATCCAGGCGATCCAGCACGCCGTGCAGCCACTGCCAACGCGCAGCGTGCAGCGGGGGTACTTCTACCCGGCGACGGCCTAAGCCCCAGACTAACCGCGCTTGGCCTGCGCTTGCTGTTGAACGAAGTTTTCAATCTCCAGCTGCATCGCCTTGGCCAGCTTGGCGTACAGGCGCAGCTTGCGGGCGTTGTCGCGCAAGCGTTCGGCCAGGCGGGCCGAAATCGCCAGCAAGAGCTTGGCCCCCATTTGCGGACGTTCCACAATCAAGCGCTCCAGCGCTTCCCGGGTCAAGATGGCAAACAGCGAATCGGTACTGGTGGTGCACGAGGCGGTACGCGGCTCCTTGTCCACTAGCCCCACTTCGCCCACCAGCGCGCCCGGGCCCAGCACACTCAGCGTCAGGGGTTCGGTGCGGCTCACGGTGATGCTCTCCACAATCACTTCACCTTCCAGCAGCAGCGCCATGAAGCCATCGTCTTGCGTGTCCCCTTCACGAATGAAGGTGGTCTGCGCGGGCAAGTAGCGCGGCATCATATATCCCACCACCACCCGCGCTTCGTCCATGGACAGGTGCAACAAAGCATTCGGTGCCACCAGCAATTCAGCGGCCCGCTCGACCGCACGCAGTTTCGGCGGTTCAGACAAGGGGACGGCGGTGGGTTCTGTAGGTTCCATGGTGGGCATGCGGGTTCGCGTCAATAACGGGTTCGATCATAGGCCAGGCCCGCAGTATTCGGTCTGCCATTTCTCGTTGCCCAGGGCAACCGGTGTCGTAAAATCCGCAACTCTTCCAAGGAGCGTTGCAGCGGGGCCGCCCCCGTCAGGCTTGGAAGCAGGGTCTCCCCACTTGCAACGACGCTCGCCTGTTTTGCAACCAATCAGGTGAGTTTATGCCTCTAGCCCCCGTCCAATTTGCGCAACCAGCTACGAATTTTGTAGCAGATATGCTGCTGTCCGGCTTGGAGCCGTTACGCATCAAGCCCGGCAGTTTGTTTGTCAACGTGGGGGAGCGCACCAACGTGACCGGCTCCAAGGTTTTTGCCCGCATGATCCTGGAGGGCCGCTATGAAGACGCGCTCTCGGTGGCGCGCCAGCAGGTCGAAAACGGCGCCCAGGT
>JAYRUL010000180.1:0-4706 GCA_041919095.1 Rhodoferax sp.
TCGGCATGGTCGAACTCCAAGTTGTTCAGTACCGCCGTTCGGGGGCGGTAGTGCACGAACTTGCTGCGCTTGTCGAAGAAGGCGGTGTCGTATTCGTCGGCTTCAATCACGAACAACGGGCGCTCGCACAGTGACGGGTCCGGGCGGGGCAAAGGATTTAGCCGCGCGGAGACACCAAAGTTCATCGGCACGCCACCCACCAGAAACCCTGGTTGCAGCCCCGCGCTTTCCAGAATCCAGGCCAGCATGGCCGTGGTGGTGGTCTTGCCGTGGGTTCCGGCCACCGCCAGCACATGGCGGCCCTGCAACACGTGTTCGGCCAACCACTGCGGCCCACTGGTGTAGGGGGCACCGGCGTCCAGGATCGCCTCCATCAACGGGTACTTGGGGGTGCCATCGCCCATGCGGGCGCGACTGACGACGTTGCCCACCACGAACACATCGGGCTTTAGATCCAACTGGTCGGCGCTGAAGCCCTCTATCAAGTCAATGCCCAGGGCGCGCAACTGGTCGCTCATGGGGGGGTAGACGCCGGCATCGCAGCCGGTCACGCGATGGCCTGCTTCACGGGCCAAGGCTGCCAGGCCGCCCATGAAGGTTCCGCAAATGCCAAGAATGTGAATATGCATGGAGCACTATTCTACGGGCGACCCCGTTCCTTGTTTTAGTAAGGAAAAGTACCTAAATGCCCGTGAAATAAGCGTAAGCAGCTATCAATGTGATAGCGAATCCGGGGGTGTGAGGCAGGCATACCCAGGATGCAGGCGCAAGGCACAATCTCCGCATGGACGCAACCAAGACCGAGATCGCAGCAACGGCCGCCCGCATGGTCGTTGAAGAGGGGCAAGAATGGGGGGCGGCGAAGCGCCGAGCAGTCAAGCAACTGGGCTTGTCCCCGCGCACGGCCTTGCCCGACAACGAGACATTGGAGCGGGCGATCGAGGAGCACATTGCCCTGTTCTGCGCCGATACCCAAGCGCAGGAATTGCGAACCTTGCGAGAGCTGGCCCTGGTGTGGATGCATCGGCTGCAGCCGTTCAGGCCGACCGTTTCCGGTTCGGTTTGGCACGGCAGCGCAACCCGGCATAGCGATATCTACCTACAATTGTTTTGTGATGACCCCAAGTCTGCTGAGATCTTTCTGATCGACAACAACGTTCCTTATACGCCAGGGTCGTTGCCGGGATGGAAGGGTGAAATGGTCGATGCGCTGCATATCCAGTTGCGTTGTCCTGCCTGGGGCAGCTATGTCGTCCTGCACTTGATGGTTTACGACCTCGATGATCTGCGCGGGGCGCTGCGCCCCGATCCGCGCGGGCGTGCGCCGCGTGGGGATATGGCAGCGCTGCGGGCTTTGGTGCATGATGACGCCCCATGACTGCGTCGCCCCCCGATCAACCCCCCGCCGCTTCCCCTGATTCCGTTGTGCAGGCGACCCGCCGTACAGGGCTGATCGCCACCGTAGCCGTCGGCGCCGCGCTGGCGGGCGGCGGGTTGGCGTGGTGGTGGCGCGGGCGGCAGGGGGACGCGTCGGCGCCCGCCGCCCAGCAACTCCCGGATCAATTTTGGACCCTGCGGTGGGATACCCCACATGGTCAACCACTGGCAATGGCAGGGTTTCAAGGGAAACCGTTGTTGCTGAATTTTTGGGCAACTTGGTGTGCCCCTTGTGTGGAAGAATTGCCGCTGTTGAATGATTTCTACCGGGCCAACAAGGACAGTGGATGGCAGATTCTGGCGTTGGCGGTGGATCGTTTGGAACCGGTACGCGGATTCCTGCGCCAGATGCCGTTGGATTTCCCGGTTGGCATGGCAGGGAGCTCCGGTTCTGAGCTGGGACGGAGCTTGGGAAACCTGGCGGGTGGACTGCCGTTCTCGGTTGTGGTGGGGCAGGATGGGTTCGTGCTGGCACGCAAGCTGGGAAAACTCAAACCCACCGATCTGGATCGTTGGCGTCAGCTAAAATGAGCCAACTTCTGTCAATTTCGTCGAATTTTCACTCGATGCAAGGCTTTGGATTTATTTACACCAAAGCAGGGTTCGCAGAAAGCAACTAAAAAATAGCAGCAGTTAAATCGAAATTGACGACATTTCGATTAATTTTGCTGTAAATTCGCCCCCTTAATGAATTCGTTGTTGGAGACGGCATGGACTTACGCAAACTCAAGACCCTGATCGACCTGGTATCTGATTCGAACGTCTCGGAGCTTGAAATCACCGAGGCCGAAGGCAAGGTTCGCATTGTGAAGGGTGGTGCGGCTACAGCGCAAGCGTACATGCCCGTGCCCGTTCAGGCTGCACCGGCCGCACCGGCCGCACCGGTCGCCGCGCCGGCAGTGGTGCCGTTGCCGGAGGGCCATACGGTCAAGTCGCCCATGGTCGGTACGTTTTACCGTGCCGCTTCGCCCGGTGCCAAGTCGTTTGTGGACGTTGGTTCGGTTGTCAAGGAAGGCGATACGCTGTGTATCGTGGAGGCCATGAAGATCCTCAACGAAATTGAAGCGGACAAGTCCGGCACCATCAGCCGCATCCTGGTGGATAACGGCCAGGCGGTGGAGTACGGACAGGGTCTGTTCATCATCGAATAAGGCGCGCCCTGCACATGTTCAAGAAGATTTTGATCGCCAATCGTGGCGAGATCGCCCTGCGCATCCAGCGCGCCTGCCGTGAGCTGGATATCAAGGCGGTCATGGTGTATTCGGAAGCGGATCGCGATGCGAAATACATCAAGTTGGCAGACGAGGCGGTTTGTATTGGCCCAGCCCAGTCCGCAGGTAGTTACCTCAATGTGCCGGCCATCATTTCTGCAGCAGAAGTGACCGATGCGGAAGCTATCCACCCCGGTTACGGGTTCCTGAGTGAAAACGCCGACTTCGCCGAACGGGTTGAGAAAAGCGGGTTTCAATTCATTGGACCTACACCGGAATCCATCCGCATCATGGGGGACAAGGTTTCTGCCAAGCAGGCCATGATTCGTGCGGGCGTGCCCTGTGTGCCGGGGTCGGAAGGTGAACTACCCGATGACCCCGTCGTGGTGCGTCGCATTGCCAAAGCCGTCGGTTACCCGGTCATCATCAAGGCGGCTGGCGGTGGCGGTGGGCGTGGCATGCGGGTCGTGCACACCGAGGCCGCTCTCATCAACGCAGTGCAGATGACCAAAGCGGAAGCGGGGGCTGCTTTTGGCAATCCGTCCGTGTACATGGAGAAGTTTCTCCAGAACCCCCGGCACATTGAAATCCAGGTGCTGGCTGACAAATACCGCAATGCGGTCTATCTGGGCGAGCGCGACTGCTCCATGCAACGTCGGCACCAGAAAATTCTGGAAGAATCGCCCGCCCCGGGCATCAATCGCAAGCTGATTGAGCGCATTGGCGAGCGTTGCGTCAATGCGTGCAAGAAAATCGGGTACCGGGGTGCGGGGACTTTTGAGTTTCTGTACGAAGACGGTGAGTTCTACTTTATTGAGATGAACACCCGGGTCCAAGTCGAGCACCCTGTGACCGAGATGGTGACGGGTGTGGACATTGTGCGAACCCAAATCATGGTGGCGGCTGGGGAAAAGTTGCCATTCACGCAGCGCCAGATCGTGATCAATGGTCATGCCATGGAGTGCCGGGTGAATGCGGAAGACCCCTACAAGTTCACGCCCTCCCCAGGGCGCGTGACCACCTGGCACGCACCCGGTGGACCGGGTGTGCGCGTTGATTCGCACGTGTATACGAATTACTTCGTGCCGCCCAATTACGACTCCATGGTGGGCAAGATCATCGTGCATGGTGACACCCGGGAACAGGCGATGGCACGCATGCGCACCGCCTTGGCCGAAACCGTGGTGGAGGGGATCAACACCAACATTCCCTTGCATCGCGAGTTGTTGGTCGATGCCAAGTTCATGGACGGTGGGACCAATATTCACTACTTGGAACAGTGGCTGGACCAGCGCCAGCGCTGAATGCCTGTCTGTATGTTTGAACTGTGCCTGCTGTGCCCGCAAGACCGTGTTGACGCGGTCAGTGATGCCCTGGACGCCCTGGACGCCTTGAGTGTGAGTGTGGAAGACGCCGATGCGCAGACCGATGCAGAGCAGGCCCTCTTTGGCGAGCCCGGCATGCCGCCTCCGCAAGAGGGCTGGCTGCGCTCCAAGGTCAATGCCTTGTTTAGCGAGGCCGCACAGGCGCAAGAAGCTGCCGAGCTGCTGCAAGCACAGGATTTCTTTTCCGGTTGTGCGGTCGTGGGTTGGCAGGCGGTGCCCGATCAGGATTGGGTTCGGTTGACCCAGTCGCAGTTTGCGCCGGTGGAAATTACGCCAGAGTTCTGGATTGTTCCCACTTGGCATCAGGTTCCCGCCGCGGCAGTGCACACCATCGTGCTCGATCCCGGCCTGGCCTTTGGTACTGGGACCCACCCGACGACGCGCATGTGCCTGCGTTGGATCGCGAACCATCCTGCTGCCTATGCGCGCGTGCTGGACTACGGTTGTGGTTCGGGCATTCTGGGTATCGGCGCGGCCAAGTATGGGGCGCGCGAAGTGGTGGGTGTGGACATCGATGCGGCAGCCGTGCAGTCCACGCTGGACAACGCCCAGGCCAACGCCGTGCTGGTGGCAGCAGGTACGCCGGAAACGGCCCAGGGTCAGTTTCAGCTGGTGTTGGCCAATATATTGGCGTCGCCCCTCAAAGTGCTGGCTCCATTGCTTTGTTCGCACG
>JAYRUL010000181.1:0-4651 GCA_041919095.1 Rhodoferax sp.
CTGGGGCAGTCTATTGCCAAAGCGACGGGTCGCAAGTACGTGCGCATGGCTTTGGGCGGGATGCGTGACGAGGCGGAGATTCGTGGACACCGTAGAACCTATATCGGCGCTATGCCAGGCAAGGTATTGCAATCCTTGAGCAAGGTTGGAACGCGCAATCCGCTGTTTTTGCTAGATGAAATTGACAAACTGGGCACGGACTTCCGTGGGGACCCAAGTAGCGCTTTGTTGGAAGTGCTGGATCCCGAGCAAAACAGCAAGTTTGCCGACCACTATGTCGAGGTTGACTACGACCTGAGCGATGTGATGTTCGTGGCGACGTCCAATTCCATGAATATTCCGCCTGCGTTATTGGACCGCATGGAAGTGATTCGTTTGTCGGGCTATACGGAAGACGAAAAGGCAAATATCGCTAGTACCTATCTGTTGCCCAAGCAGATGAAAACGAACGGCGTGAAGGAGTCTGAATTGGTCGTTTCAGACGACGCGATTCGTGACATCGTGCGTTACTACACGCGAGAGGCGGGCGTACGCTCGCTGGAACGAGAACTTTCGAAGATTTGCCGCAAGGTGGTGAAGGCGCTGCTACTGAAGCAGGTCAAGGGTCCAGTGCGGGTAACCGCAGAAAACCTCAATGAATACTTGGGTGTACGCAAATTCACCTATGGTCGCGCAGAAAAGCAGGATCAGGTGGGTCAGGTGGTCGGCTTGGCGTGGACGGAGGTGGGTGGCGACTTGTTGACTATTGAGGCGGCTATCACGTCTGGCAAAGGGGTGATTACACGCACCGGTTCGCTGGGCGATGTCATGAAGGAGTCGGTTGAAGCGGCGCGTACCGTTGTCCGTAGCCGTGCCCGGCGATTAGGCATCAAGGACGAGGTGTTTGAGAAGAAGGACATTCACATCCACGTACCGGATGGCGCTACACCCAAGGATGGCCCAAGCGCTGGTGCAGCCATGGCAACCGCATTTGTGTCCGCGTTAACGGGTATTCCGGTTCGTGCGGACGTTGCAATGACCGGTGAAATCACACTGCGTGGTGAGATCACCGAAATTGGGGGGCTCAAGGAAAAGTTGTTGGCAGCCTTGCGAGGTGGAATTCGAACGGTGTTGATTCCCGAGCAGAATGCCAAGGACCTGCAAGAGATCCCTGCGAACGTGAAGAACGGGCTGGAGATCGTACCTGTGCGCTGGTTTGACCAAGTCATTGAGTTCGCTTTGGCTAGTGCGCCAATCGCGCTGTCGGATGACGAAGCGGGCGACTCAAGAACCGTTGCATCCGGCGCAGTCCCAGCCGAGCCGTTGCAAGCCATCAAGCATTAGTTTTTGCTGAATTTTCGTGGCCGAAGTTTGAAGGCAAGGAATCTGCGCTACAATACAAGACGTTTCAAATGCGGGAATAGCTCAGTTGGTAGAGCGCAACCTTGCCAAGGTTGAGGTCGCGAGTTCGAGCCTCGTTTCCCGCTCCAGATTCCGAAATAATGGGAAGCTCGGCTTCCCATTTTTCATGAGATTCAGGGGGCTGTCGTTGGCAAAACCCTGCATGATCAAGGCGCGATAGCAAAGCGGTTATGCCCCGGATTGCAAATCCGGTTAGACCAGTTCGACTCTGGTTCGCGCCTCCATTTTTTTTGGCACTCTATGCCTCGCCAGCGTCTACTGGCGAGGCATTTTTGTTTCACAATAGGTGCCACCTGCCCGAGTGGTGAAATTGGTAGACACAGCGGACTTAAAATCCGCCGCTTCGTGAACAGCGGGCGTACCGGTTCGACCCCGGTCTCGGGCACCAACCACTAAAGCCTATGCCACGTTACAACGCACCCTTTGAAATCCATGTACACGGGGACGTACCCTTGCGGTCCGACGTGCGCTTTGAGTCGCTGCAAGATGCGTTAAAACCGCTTTGGCGCTATGCGGGTGCCAAGTCGCTGGTCGATGGGGCCGGGAGTGCCTACGAAGACGAGCCTGGCATCCAGTTTGATGCCAAGGGCCACCTGCTTCAAATGTGCTGGACTGTCACGGGCGATCATGACTTTCGTCAGTCGTTGGACGAGTTCTGCATGAACCTCAACGAATTAGCGGCAACGGGTGCAGCAATTGAAGTGACGTTTTACGACGCGGATTTCGATGAGGAAGATCAATCTGCGGGAAACGAGGCGCGGGACGATTTCGTCATGCTGTTCGTTGGCCCTAACCCGGCCGCCATCATGCAAGTCCAGCGTGATTTGTTGGTGCAGGATCTGGTGCACTTGATGGAGCGCCACTTTGACGGCGCGGAACTCGGCGGGGTGGTTGCGGAAGTTGACAAACTTTTCTCGCAACGCTTTGATGCCATGGTGAACTCGCTGGCCATGGGCAAGCCGAGTTCGGGTGGTGGCCACGGTGGACACGGCGGCGGTCGCAAGCCCCGGCATTTGCACTAAAACGCGGGTTCAGTCGCCATAACAGGCGTACACTGATTCCTGTAGTCGAAGCCACAGCCAGTGCGGCACAAGCCCTGACACTCATCTTGTTGATGTCCGACCATGCTGAAAAAAATTAGCGTTGAGCAACTCAAGGTCGGGATGCACCTCAAGGAATTCTGCGGATCCTGGATGGAGCATCCGTTTTGGCGAACCGGGTTCGTCATTACCGATCCGAAGGACATCAGGACCATTCTCGCGAGCAGCATCAAGGAGGTTTGGATTGACGCGTCCAAAGGCGATGACGTTGCTCCCGGCGAGGTGGCAGTTTCCGAGACAGAGTCGGAAGCGCAGGTCGAAGCCGAGCTGCACCAAGCAACTTTGGGCTCGCGTGACATTGCACCGGTGTCAACCGCGGTGGAGTTGGAGCGTGCCGCCAAGATTTGCAAACAGTCCAAGCAAGCCGTCATCTCCATGTTTCAGGAAGCCCGGATGGGCAAGGCCGTTGACACGGGTGGTGCCAAAAAACTGGTGGAAGAGATTTCGGATTCTGTGGCCCGAAACCCCAGCGCGCTAATCAGCTTGGCGCGCTTGAAGACGGTCGATGACTATACGTATATGCACTCCGTTGCGGTATGCGCCATGATGGTCGGATTGGCGAAACAACTGGGTTTGGATGAAGCGCAAACGCGGCTGGCAGGGTTGGCTGGCTTGATGCACGATTTGGGCAAGGCACTTATGCCCATGGAAGTGCTCAACAAGCCGGGCAAGTTGACCGATGCCGAGTTTGCCATCATCAAGACGCACCCTGAAGAAGGCCATCGGCTTTTGTTAACGGGGCAGGATGTGGACCTGGCTGTTTTGGATGTGTGCTTGCATCACCACGAGAAAACTGACGGTTCCGGCTATCCCAAAGGGCTCAAGGCTGATGAAATCAGCTTGTTCGCCAAGATGGGTGCCGTCTGCGACGTGTACGATGCCATTACCTCAAACCGGCCTTACAAGGCAGGCTGGGATCCAGCCGAATCCCTGCGAAAGATGGCCGAGTGGGCCAATGGGCATTTTGACAACCTCGTCTTCCAGGCGTTTGTCAAAAGCTTGGGTATCTATCCCATTGGTTCCTTGGTGCGTTTGAGTTCGGGACGGCTAGGCGTGGTGGTGTCGCAAAGTGGCAAATCTTTGACTACACCCTTGGTCAAGGTTTTCTTTTCGACCAAATCCAACCTGCGCATTCAACCCTCCGTCGTCGATTTGTCTGCAGCGGCAACGACCGAGAAAATCCTGAGCCGGGAAGACCCGGCCAAGTGGCGTTTCTCGGACCTCAACGAGCTGTGGTCCGGGCAGATTGGCTCAGCTTAGAGATGGCTTAGGGGGCATGTACTTGCCCAGTTCCATCTTGGCAATCGCATTACGGTGGACTTCGTCCGGGCCGTCTGCAAAGCGCAGTGTGCGCGCCTGCGCATACGAGAACGCCAACGGAAAGTCATCGCTGACGCCACCACCACCATGTACCTGAATGGCCCAGTCGATGACCTGGCAGGCCATGCTCGGTGCCACAACTTTGATCATCGCAATCTCATTCTTTGCGAACTTGTTGCCCGCTACGTCCATCATCCACGCCGCCTTCAATGTCAGTAGTCGGGCCATGTCGATCTTGCAGCGTGCTTCGGCGATGCGTTCCTGCGTGACGGACTGTTGGGCGATCGTCTTGCCAAAGGCAACGCGTGCAATAGCGCGCTTGCACATGAGTTCCAGGGCACGCTCAGCCAAGCCAATCAGACGCATGCAGTGGTGAATGCGCCCCGGGCCAAGACGACCCTGCGCAATTTCAAACCCACGGCCTTCTCCAAGCAAAATGTTGGTGGCTGGCACGCGAACGTTCTTGAAAATCACCTCGGCGTGGCCGTGGGGAGCATCGTCGTATCCAAATACCGAGAGCCCTCGCAGGATTTGCACGCCCGGGGTGTCCGCGGGTACCACGATCATGCTTTGCTGGGAGTGGCGAGCGGCTTCAGGGTCTGTCTTGCCCATGGTGATGAGCACTTTGCAGCGCGGGTCCATCGCGCCGGACGTCCACCATTTGCGTCCATTGATGACGTATTCGTCACCCTCGCGTTCAATACGGGTGGCGATGTTGGTTGCATCGCTGGAGGCAACCTCGGGTTCGGTCATGGCAAATCCAGAGCGAAAACGCCCTTCCAGCAAAGGCTTGAGCCAGGCGGCCTTGATCGGCTCCGAGCCGTAGCGGG
>JAYRUL010000182.1:0-4639 GCA_041919095.1 Rhodoferax sp.
CAATTTGTGGTGGTCAAACCCAGCCAGGGCCTCTCCACTGCTGAAATTTTTTCGCATTCCGCGTTGAAGCGCGATACAGAAACTGCTACAATCGCAGGCTTCGCTGCAAACGCCTTCGACACAATCTGGGGATTTGGTCGAAATGATTTGCAAGCCGTCGCACAGACCCTGTGCCCCGGCGTGGACCAAGCCCTGGCGTGGCTGGCTACCAAGGGGTTGCAAGGCCGAATGACTGGCTCTGGAAGTGCGGTTTTTGCGCGATGTGCGCATGGCATGGATTTCAGCGACGCGCCGGACGCGTTGCAGGTCAGGTTATGCAGCAACCTGGATGTTCACCCCCAGTGGGGTTGGGCAAACAGCAAAGGTTTATCGGTGGGTAGCGAAAGCTGCCAACCTGTGTAGGGGAATCGCCAAGTTGGTTAAGGCACTGGATTTTGATTCCAGCATGCGAAGGTTCGAATCCTTCTTCCCCTGCCAAATCGGCTGTTCGGAATCGTCCGACCACAGCGCGCGCGACGTAGCAACCCAAACCGATACATACCGCTGGAATCCACATGCAGGCATCTCCCACCCCTGATTTCATGGTTTTCACCGGCAATGCCAATCCGGGCATGGCCTCCGAGATTGCGCAACACCTGGGCATCGGACTGGGCAATGCGTCCGTAGGCCGTTTCTCCGACGGTGAAGTCACCGTCGAGATCAATCAAAACGTGCGCGCCCGCGACGTCTTTGTGGTTCAAAGCACCTGCGCCCCCACCAACGACAACCTGATGGAACTGCTCATCATGGTCGATGCCTTGAAGCGTGCATCGGCCGAGCGCATCAGCGCCGTCATCCCCTACTTCGGTTACGCCCGCCAGGACCGCCGTCCGCGCTCCACCCGTGTGCCCATCACCGCCAAGGTGGTGGCCAACATGTTGCAAGCTGCCGGTGTCGGCCGCGTGCTGACCATGGACTTGCACGCCGACCAGATTCAAGGTTTTTTCGACATTCCAGTCGACAACATCTACGCCTCTCCCGTGCTGCTGGGTGATGTACGCCAGAAGAACTACGAAGACCTGATCGTGGTTTCGCCCGACGTAGGCGGCGTAGTGCGCGCGCGCGCCCTGGCCAAGCAACTCGGCTGCGACCTGGCCATCATCGACAAACGCCGCCCCAAGGCCAATGTGTCGGAAGTGATGCACGTCATCGGTGAAATCGAAGGCCGCAACTGCGTCATCATGGACGACATGATCGACACCGCCGGCACGTTGGTGAAAGCCGCCGAAGTGCTCAAGGCCCGTGGCGCCAAGAAGGTCTACGCCTACTGTACCCACCCTATTTTTTCTGGCCCCGCCATTGACCGCATTGCGCACGGCGACGCCCTTGATGAAATCGTGGTGACCAATACCATTCCTTTGTCGCCGGCAGCCGCCGCGTGCCAGAAGATCCGCCAACTCTCCGTGGCCCCGCTGTTCGCCGAAACGATCCAGCGCATCGCCAAGGGGGAGTCGGTCATGAGTTTGTTCAGCGACCAAGAGAATCTTTTCTAAGGTCACTGTCAAAACCGCCCGCGCTGCATGGTGTAGCGATTTCCGGGCTATTTCTAAACCGGAGTCACACTGGTCGCGGTGGACTCTCACAGGAGTTAACTATGAAATTCGTCGCTTTTGAGCGCGCCAAGCAGGGAACGGGTGCGAGCCGCCGTCTGCGTATTACGGGTCGTACGCCCGGTATCGTCTACGGTTCGACCTCTGAGCCCGCCATGATCGAACTCGATCACAACGCCCTGTGGCACGCCCTGAAAAAAGAAGCGTTCCACTCGTCCGTACTGGACATGGAAATTGCCGGCACCGAGCACAAGGTCTTGTTGCGTGACGTGCAAATGCACCCCTACAAGCCCCTGGTGCTGCACATAGACTTCCAGCGCGTGGACGCCAATACCAAGCTGCACATGAAGGTGCCGCTGCACTTCAAGGGCCAGGAAGAGTCGTCCGCATTCAAGCTGGACCATTGCCTGATCACCCACGTGCTCAACGAAATCGACGTCTCGTGCCTGCCTTCTGAACTGCCCGAGTTTGTGGAAGTGGACCTGAGCGGCCTGAAGAAGGGCGACTCCTTCCACGTCAGTGACATCAAGCTGCCCGCGGGCGTCAAGGCTGTCCGCAAGGGACAAGCTGACCCTGTGGTCGTGTCTGTGGTGGTTCCCGCCGCAGAAGTGGCAGCAGCGGCTCCTGCTGCGGCCCCGGCTGCAGACGCCAAGAAGGGCAAGGGCAAGAAGTAATTCCTGCCATTGCTGCACTTCCTGCGCAAAGACGGCCCACTTCGGTGGGCCGTTTTGTTTGGTGCACCTCGCTACACTGCGGTCTGACCACTGGGTACGTCCCACACTGTTTTAACGCCATGATCAAGTTGTTTGTCGGCCTGGGCAACCCCGGCCCTGAATACGAAGCCACCCGGCACAATGCCGGATTCTGGTGGGTAGATGCCTTGGCGCGTCAGCTCAAGGTATCCCTGAACATGGACAAAGGCTTCCATGGCTACGTGGCTCGGGCCAACCTGCATGGGCACAACGTCTGGTTGCTGCAGCCCCAGACTTTCATGAACCTCTCGGGCAAATCGGTCGCTGCCTTGGCGCGGTTCTTCAAGATCGCTTCGCAGGAAATCCTGGTGGTCCACGATGAACTCGATATTGCGCCGGGGCAAGCCAAGCTCAAACTCGGCGGCAGCCATGCCGGGCACAACGGCTTGCGCGACATCCATGCCCAGTTGGGAACCGATCAGTATTGGCGGCTGCGCATCGGCATCGGACACCCGGGCACCAAGGCGGAAGTGGTGAACTGGGTGCTCAAGAAGCCTTCGCTGGATGATCGCATCGCCATCGAGCAAACCATTGACCGTAGCGTCAAGGCATTGCCAGCGCTGCTGGCGGGCGATATGGCCAAAGCGATGCTTTTGGTGCACACCCACAAACCCGCCCGCGCGCATGCTGTAGACACAGGCGAAAAGCCGCCCCAGGTCGAACGGGCAACCCCACCAGCAAAACTACCAACGGAGAATGCATGAATACCGGCCTGCGATTTGCTATTTTTTTGATAGCTGCTTACGCTTATTCCACGCCGTCAATCTCTCAAAATGTATACCGATGCGGCAGCAACTACAGCCAAACGCCCTGTCCCGATGGGACCGCACTGAACGTGAGTGACGCCCGCACGGACGAACAAAAGAAAGCTTCCGACGCCCGCGTGAAACAACAGTTGGAAACCGCCAATCGCGTCGAAGCAACCCGCATCCAAGAAGAAAAACGCATCGCCGCGGCGCAAAACAAGGCGGCTGCAGCACAAGCCAAGGAAGAAGCCAAGGAAGACGCGGCGCGCGCCAAGGCTGAAGCCAAGCAAGCCAGGGAGCAAGCCGTGCAAGCGAAGAAGGCTCGCGACTCACTACGGAAATCGGCAAAGAAAGCTGGTAACCCAGGGAAGACCGTACTGAAAACACCGCCAAAATAGCGGCGACTAAGCCGCCTTGGCGTCTGACCGAGCCGCTCCGTCCTTCTGCAATTGCTGGTACTTTTGCCACAGGCTGGCGCGGCTCTCGAAAAACGCCGGGTTGATCGGAATACAAGCTACCGGGCAAACCTGCACGCACTGGGGTTCATCAAAGTGGCCGACACATTCCGTGCATTTGTGCGGATCGATCTCGTACACCTCCTCGCCCATGGAAATGGCGTCATTGGGGCATTCGGGTTCGCAGACGTCGCAGTTGATGCAGTCGACAGTGATCATCAAGGCCATGGCGCAATTCTAGGCGTCTGGCAATTCCGGGACTTTCACAATGGTTACCGGTACCGTGCTGGCGTGCAGGACCTCGTTGGACACAGACCCCAGCATCGCGCTGCGCAGAGTGCTAGCACCGCGCGCGCCCATGACGATCATGTCGCAGCCAAAGCGTTCGGCAATCTCCACCAGCGTATGCGCGGGGTCGCCGCGCGCCACTTCACACTCGTAGGAAATGGAAGCGGCATCCAATAACGCCTGGGCAGGGGAAAGCAGGTGCAAACCGGCCTCGGCCGCCACGCGGTCGATTACCTCCGGGTCATGGGCAACCAGCAACTCGTACAAATTGGCGCTCTCTTGCACATTGGCCAATACCGCCTCGCCTTGCAGCCCTGTCGTCAGCAACTGCACTGCAAAACGCACGGCTTCCAGCGCCTGGGTGGACCCATCGATTGGAATCAAGATTTTCATCACACGCTCCTAGACACTGAGTTTGGCTTGCAACCGCGCCAGCACGGCCGGTGCCACAAAGGGGGCCACATCACCTTGCAAGGTCGCGATCTCGCGCACCAGGGTGCTGGAAACATACTGGTAGCGCGCATCGGGCGTCAGGAACACCGTGTCCACGTCCGGTGCCAAGGCACGGTTCATGCCGGCTAGTTGGGCTTCAAAATCAAAGTCGGTGACCGAGCGCACGCCGCGCAGCATCACGGCGGCTCCCTGCGCTACGGCAAAGTCACGCACCAGCCCGGTAAACGGCTCCACCCGCACATTGGGAATGGCCGCCAACACTTCTCGCGCGCAGAGCAAGCGTTCATCGAGCGTAAAGAGCGTCTTCTTGTGGTGCGCAGCGGCTACGGCCACCACGAGGGTCCCGAACAAGCGGG
>JAYRUL010000183.1:0-4564 GCA_041919095.1 Rhodoferax sp.
TCCGTACACGAGCACACCACCCAGTGCCGCCCATGCCACACCCAGAAGTGTTCCAGCCAGCTGTGCCCCCAACGTCACGCCACCCAGGCCACCCAAAGCCTTGCTGCCAAAGATGCCAGCGGCGATGCCACCCCACGTTCCGCATAAGCCGTGCAAAGGCCAAACACCCAATACGTCATCAATCTTCCATTTGTTTTGCGTCAGTGTGAACATGACGACGAAGATGGCACCGGCCATGCCACCGACTAGCAGCGCACCAAGCGGGTGCATCAAATCCGATCCAGCACAGACTGCAACCAGTCCCGCAAGAGGGCCGTTGTGGACGAATCCAGGATCGTTCTTTCCCAACACCAATGCGGCCAACGTGCCCCCAACCATGGCCATCAAAGAATTCACCGCGACCAAGCCGGAAATCTTGTCCAGCGTTTGCGCGCTCATCACATTGAAGCCAAACCAACCCACCGTCAAAACCCAGGCACCCAAGGCCAGGAACGGAATGCTGGATGGAGGATGTGCCGACATGCCCCCGTCCTTGCGGTACCGGTTGGCTCGGGCACCTAATAAGACTACGGCTGGCAACGCGATCCACCCGCCCACGGCATGAACCACCACGGAACCCGCGAAATCGTGAAACTCCGCCCCTGTTGCATCCTTGAGCCAGGCTTGAAAGCCGAAATGCTGGTTCCAGGCAATGCCTTCGAAGAATGGATAGAAAAAACCAACAATGACGGCGGTGGCGATTAGTTGTGGCCAAAACTTGGACCGCTCAGCGATGCCACCTGACACGATCGCAGGGATGGCCGCCGCAAATGTGAGCAAGAAGAAGAACTTGACCAGGTCATAGCCATTCTTGGCCGCGAGTACTTCGGCTCCAACGAAGAAATGGGTTCCATAGGCCACGCTGTAACCAACCGCAAAATAGACCACGGTTGAGACAGAGAAATCCACCAGAATTTTCACCAGGGCATTGACCTGATTCTTGCGCCGTACCGTGCCCAGTTCCAGAAAGGCAAACCCGGCATGCATGGCCAGAACCATGATGGCACCTAGAAGAATGAACAGGGCATCGGCGCCCTGTTTGAGTGCATCCATAAGAAACCTCGCGCGAAAATGTATGAAACTGGTGCATGTGGACCGCATTTGACGGCGGCGCACCAGGTTAAAGCAAAAAACGCGCCAAATTGGAGCTGTGCGCAGTCGTTACAGTGGAGACAAACCTACTGCTGCGGGTTTCGACGGTAGATGATGTGGTAGGTCAGCCCAACTAACACACTGCCACCGACCAGATTTCCACCAATAACCGCTATTAAATTCATAGCTGCTTGCGCATTATTGACGGGAGTTGTAGCTGAATATGACCCTGAAAACGTCTGCAACAAC
This sequence comes from Rhodoferax sp., assembly GCA_041919095.1. Classification (GTDB taxonomy): domain Bacteria; phylum Pseudomonadota; class Gammaproteobacteria; order Burkholderiales; family Burkholderiaceae_C; genus Allorhodoferax. Next base: position 1,381 of record JAYRUL010000183.1, read on the forward strand.
CAAGCCAGGGGGTAAATGTACATATTGGCAATGCTGTGTTCGAATCCCGCCGCTACAAATGCGGAAATCGGCAACAGAATGGCAAAAAACTTGTCTGCCACACTGCGTGCCGCCATAGCCATCCAGACCGCCATGCAGACGAGTACATTGCACAGCAAACCTCGAACGAACGCTTGCTCCCACGGCAGTGTTTGTTTGGCTAAGGCAGACTGGATCACAGCATGTCCCATGGCACCCCCGCCGATTTCAGGAACTCCGCTTAGCCACACCAGCAAGGCCAGCGCGTTGGCACCAACCAGATTGGCTAGGCAAACCCAGCCCCAATTGCGCAACAACTCGCGCGTGCTGATGCGGCCGTCCGCCCAGGCCATGGCCAACAGGTTGTTACCAGTAAACAGTTCGGCACCCGCGACGACGACTAGCAGCAAACCTAATGAGAAAACCATCCCGCTTCCAACCGCACTGATCGCCGGCGTCAGATTGGGGTCTGATCGCACCACAAAGGCAAACAGAGCACCCATGCCAATAAAAACGCCGGCCATTGCACCCAGCAGCAGCAGCGGCAGTAGGGGCATGCGCGCCTTGGCTACTCCAACGGTTTCAATGCGGCGGGCGATTTCTGCCGGGGTATAGGCATCCAGTGAAAAGTGGTCAGACATGGCCTCATGATGCACCAATTCGAGCATCCACCAAACCGCCTTTTGCGAGAACCTTCAATAGGTTTCCCAGACGGATCACCCGTTCGAACGTTCTTGGCATTCGGTAGAATGCGTCCCAGCGCCGATTTGCCACCGCTTGCGGGCGCTTAATAAGTTCAGCTAAAGACCAAGCCGACCCGGCCACGCCCTTAGTTGAAAGACAAGCGTTGCTGGGTTTTCTTTTATGTACGCCACACCACAGTCCATGCATTTCGATGCGCCGCTGCCGCTGCAAAGCGGCGCGAGCATCCGCGACTACGACCTCAGTTTCGAGACCTACGGCACGCTCAATGCCGACAAGTCCAACGCCGTGCTCATCTGCCACGCGCTCAATGCCTCGCACCACGTGGCCGGGCGCTACGAAGGCAAGGACAACTCGGAGGGCTGGTGGGACAACATGATCGGGCCGGGCAAGAGCCTGGACACCGACCACTTCTTCGTCATCGGCATCAACAACCTCGGTTCCTGCTTCGGCTCCACTGGCCCCATGCACACCCACCCCGACTCGGGCCGGGTTTACGGTGCCGACTTCCCCGTGGTCACGGTGGAGGATTGGGTCAACGCCCAGGCCCGCTTGCTCGACAAGCTGGGCATCGAGACCCTGGCCGCCGTGATGGGCGGGTCCTTGGGCGGCATGCAGGCGCTCTCCTGGACGCTGCAGCACCCCAGCCGCGTGCGCAACGCCGTGGTCGTGGCGAGCGCGCCCAACCTCACGGCCGAGAACATTGCCTTCAACGAAGTGGCCCGGCGCGCCATCGTCACCGACCCGGACTTTCACGGCGGCAACTTCTACGAACACGGTGTCATCCCCAAGCGCGGCCTGCGCATCGCCCGCATGATCGGCCACATCACCTACCTGAGCGACGACGTGATGAACGAGAAGTTTGGGCGCGAGCAGAAACAGGCCCCCACGCTTCCCGCTGCGCGTGGTGCGCTGCCCCCCGAGGGGGCCCTCGCGCCTTGGGACGGCCCGGCGGCGCTCACGCCTTATCGATTCAGCACGCAGGATGTCGAGTTCCAGATTGAGAGTTACCTGCGCTATCAGGGCGACAAGTTTGCCGAGTATTTCGACGCCAACACCTACCTGCTCATCACCCGGGCGCTCGACTATTTTGACCCGGCCCGTGCCCATGGAGGCAATCTGAGCCGGGCCCTGGCCGCGGCTACCTGCAAGTTCCTGCTGGTGAGCTTCACCACCGACTGGCGCTTCAGCCCGAAGCGCAGCCGCGAGATCGTCAAGGCCCTGCTCGACAACCAGCGCGAGGTCAGCTACGCCGAGATCGATGCACCCCACGGCCACGACGCCTTTTTGCTCGATGATCCGCGCTACATGCGCGTGGTGCGCTCTTTTTTTGATAGCGTTTGTAAGGAGGTGAGTGCCGCAGCGCCGGGCTGCCCCAAGCCAGGCAGCGCCCCATCGGGGGGCCGTGCAGTACGTGAAGCGACCAATGGGGGGGCCTTGTAGCTATGACGGATATGTCGACCCAACGCGCCATTGCCGAACTGGTGCCCCACGGATCCCGCGTGCTCGACCTGGGCTGCGGCGACGGCAGCATGCTGGCCTACCTGCAAAAGGAGCGCGGCTGTAGCGGCTACGGCATCGAAATTGATGATTCCAACGTGCTGGCCTGCGTGCAGCGCGGCGTCAACGTCATCCAGCTCAACCTGGACGCCGGCTTGGCCATGTTCGACGACGCCAGCTTTGACGTGGTGCTGCAGATCGACACCTTGCAGCACCTGCGCAACGCCGAGGTCATGCTGCGAGAGACCGTGCGTGTGGGCCGCGTCGGCGTGGTCGCCTTCCCCAACTTTGCCCACTGGCCCAACCGCCTGAGCATCCTCAAGGGCCGCATGCCCGTCACCAAGCGCCTGCCCTACCAGTGGTACGACACGCCCAACATCCGCGTCGGTACCCATGCCGACCTGGCGGTGCTGGCCGAGCGCAACGGATTGAAGGTGCAAGACAGCTTCGGCATCCAGGATGGCACCGTAGTTCGCTTTGCCCCCAATCTGCGGGCAGGTACTTCTGTGTACAAACTGACCCGCTAGAAATACCTGTAGCCTCAAAGGCCGCGACCGCGTTGCACCGAGACGAATCCCGCAACTGGAAGCCTGAATCCATGATCGGAGCGCCCCTATGAGTCCGCAGCCTGACAGCGCAGCGCAGACGCACGGCGTGTCCTTTGGCGAGGCCCTGCGCTTTTGGTGCAAACTGGGATTTATCAGCTTTGGTGGGCCGGCCGGGCAGATTGCCATCATGCACCGTGAACTGGTCGAACAAAGGCGCTGGATTTCTGAATCGCGCTTTCTGCACGCCCTGAACTACTGCATGCTGCTGCCCGGTCCCGAGGCGCAGCAACTGGCGACTTACATTGGTTGGCTCATGCACCGCACCGTTGGCGGTGTCGCAGCCGGCGTCTTGTTTGTGCTGCCATCCTTGGCGTTGCTCATAGTCTTGAGTTGGGTGTACGTTGCGTTTGGTCAGG
>JAYRUL010000184.1:0-4553 GCA_041919095.1 Rhodoferax sp.
ACCGTAACCGATTTGTAAAGGCCCGCCATGACCCCGTTGCGCCAAGCGCTTTCCATTAGTCTTTACAGCGCGGCGGCCTTCGCTGCATTAACACCCATTTCTCTGGCGGTCGCCCAGACCACGGGCGCTGGAGCCAAGGATGCGGCTTCGGGTCTGGAAACGGTCACCATCGTCGGCTCGCGCCGCGCCACCGCATCGGCCACCGACACCACACTGCCCGTCGATTTCGTGCCACTGACCAAAGCTTCCGAGCAAGGCGGCCAGTTCGATCTGACCCAGTCGTTGCAGTACCTCTCGCCTTCCTTTAATTCGACGCGCCAGACCGGCGCAGACGGAGCGGACCTGATTGACTCTGCCGCCTTGCGCGGCCTGGGTTCGGACCAGACCCTGGTGCTGGTGAATGGCAAGCGCCGTCACACCACGGCGCTGGTCAATCTGTTCGGGGCACGCAACCGCGGCAATACCGGCACCGACCTGAACGCCATTCCGGTGCTGGCCATCGACAACGTACAAATCTTGCGAGACGGAGCGGCGGCCCAATATGGTTCCGACGCCATTGCCGGGGTCATGAACATCGCGCTCAAGAAAAGCAAGGGCTGTGAAGCCGTTCTCGGCTACAGCCAGTATTCGGTGGGAGACGGCAAGAGCTACCTGCCATCGGCCTACTGCGGCTTTGGCATCGGGGACAACGGGGTGCTGGGCCTGACGGCCGAGTATTCGGACCGGGGGCGCTCCAACCGGGCCGAACCCGGCAACCCGCGCATCATTGGCGACACCCAGTCCAAGAACGGCACGATCTACCTCAACGGCGAACTGCCCACCAGCGGATCGGGCAAGCTGTACTTCACGCTGGGGGCGCAGAACCGGGATGCCTCGTCGGCCGCTTTTGCACGCGGCGGTATCGGTTCTGATGACATTCCCAGCCGCAATTCCGCCGCCATGTACCCGGCCGGATTTGTGCCGTTCATCAACGGCGACATCACCGACCGCTACGCCATCCTGGGGCACCGCTGGCAAGTCGGAGATTGGAGTGCCGACCTGTCCCAGACCTACGGCGCCAACGAAATGCACTACCGCATTTCCAACACCATCAATGCCTCCCTCGCCAACCAAGACCTGATCCAAGGGGGTGCAGGCCGTAGCGCCAGCGCCTTCAATGCCGGCGGATTCCTGTTCTCGCAAGCCACCACCAACCTGGACTTCAGCAAGTTCTTTGACGGTTTCTTGCTGGGCGCCAACGTGGCCTTTGGTGCCGAGTACCGCCGCGAGAACTACCAGATCTATGCTGGCGAAGCCGGTTCCTACATCGACGCCGACGGTGTGGGCTTTGGCGGCAACGCGGGCAGCCAGGGGTTTCCCGGGTTTCAACCGGCCGACGTGACCAACCGTAACCGTGACAGCACGGCGCTGTACGCCGATATTGAAACCGACGTGACCGAGCGGCTCAAGGTGCAGACCGCCGTGCGCACCGAGCAGTACAGCGACTTTGGCAACACCACCACCGGCAAGCTGGCCGCCAGCCTCAAGGCCAGCAACGCCTTGCTGTTTCGCGGTGCCTTGAGCTCGGGCTTTCGCGCCCCGTCTTTGCAGCAGGTGTATTTTTCGTCCACGTTCACCGATTTCATCAGCGGACAGGCGCAGGATGTGGTCCTGGCACCCAACGGCGGTGCCATCGCCAATGCGGCGGGCCTGCCCAAACTCAAGGAAGAGAACTCCAAGAACTTCAGCCTGGGCTTCACCCTCACCCCCAACCGGGCCACTTCGGTTACCGCTGACCTCTACCAGATCGACATCACCGACCGCATCGGCTTGTCGGGTCGCTTCGACGCCGACAACTACCCCGCACTGGGTACCAAGCTGGCGGCACTGGGTGTCGGTCAGGCGCAGTTTTTCGTGAACTCCATCGACACCAAGACCAAGGGATTGGACCTGACCGTGTCGAACAAGTCGGACTTGGGTAGCGGCAAGCTCAATACCTTTTTGGCCGTGAATTTGAGCCAGACCGAAGTGACCAACGTGCATGCACCGGCTTCGCTCAAGGGCTACGAGTCTGTGCTGCTGTCCGAACGCGAACGCCTGTTCATCGAACAAGGCGGTCCGCGCAGCAAGGCCACGCTGGGTTTTGACTACAGCCAAGGGGCCTGGGAAACCAACCTCAAGATCATTCACTTCGGCAGCCAGACCCTGGGCACGTTCTCGGGCACCGAAAACGGGGTACCCAACGCCTATTACGAGCCCAAAACCTCGGCCGACCTGTCCGTAACCTACAGCTTTAGCAAGAACACCAAGCTCACCCTCGGTGGCAACAACATCTTCAACATCAAGCCCACACCGCAAGACGCCAACGAGACCGACAACGGCTTCATCTATGACAGCGTGCAGTTCGGCCTCAATGGTGCCTCGTATTTCGCCAAACTGTGGATGCGCTTCTAAGCCGCAGCGAAGCAGCCTGAATTTGCTATGCTTTTCATAGCTGCTTACGCTTATTCCATATGGTCTAGAACCACTTTTGGCATTGAAATCGAAGACCGCGCCGCAACGCGGCCCTGTACCCGGGGCGTCTAGCCCTTCGTCGGTCCCTGAAAGACCAAGTCACCCGCGTCGTAGGTAAACAAGGTCCGCGGCCAGTGCGTGGTGGTTGCCTGAAAGCCACACCGGCGCAACAGCTGTTGGCAAGCCAGGTTGGGAGCAATGGTCGTCGCCCATACCGCGTGGCAGTCAGGCCGATCCAGCACCTGCCGGATCAGCCACCGAAGTCCTTGAGTGGCATAGCCCTGGCCCCAATAGGCCGGCCCGAGCAGGAAGGCCACCTCGGCGATGCCGTCATGCACCGTGGCTTCCAGCCGGCCCACCACGGCCTGGTCGGTGTCGCGGCGCATCACGTAGTTCAACCAGGCTTGCGGGCCGTGGCGCTCCCGTGGTCCGGCCAGCGCCCGCGTCAATTCCAATCGAAAGGTGTCTGCATCCGGTGGCTCCCCACCCAAATGGCGGTAGACCGCCGCATGGCGGATGACCGGCTCGAGTGCGTCAATATCGGCATGCACCATGGGGTGGAGCGTCAGACCATCCAGCATGCGACAGGCCAGGCGTTATTTGGGATAGCTCAAGGCGTTGCTGACCAGCTTGGAGGTGACGTCCACAATCTGGATCATGCGGTCATAGGCCATGCGGGTTGGGCCAATCACACCCAAGGTACCCACCACCTTGCCGTCCACCTCGTAGGGGCTACTGACAATGGACAGGTCTTCAAACGGCACCACCTGGCTTTCGCCGCCAATGAAGATGCGCACACCTTCGGCCTGGCCTGCAATGTCCATCAAGCGCATGAGCTGGGCTTTTTGCTCAAACAGCTGGAAGGCCCGGCGCAGGTGGTCCATGTCGCTGGAGAAGTCCGTCACGGAGAGCAAGTTGCGTTCGCCTGAGATGATGAGCTCGTCCCGGGTTTCGGCAATGCTTTCGGAACTGACGGTCACGGCAGCTTGCATCAGCGCGGCAATTTCGGTGCGCAGCGACTCCATTTCGCCCAGGAGCCGCTCGCGCACGTGGTCGATATCCAGCCCTTCGTAGTGGCTGTTGAGGAAATTGGCGGCCTCCACCAGTTGGGGCTGGGTGTAATCGGCCTCGGTGAAGATGACCCGGTTTTGCACGTCCCCATCGGGTGAAACCAGGATGACCAGCACGCGCCGCTCCGACAGGCGCAGGAACTCGATATGCTGAAACACCGACGTGCGTCGCGGCGCCACCACAATGCCCACAAACTGCGACAGGTTGGACAACAACTGGGCTGCATTGGAAATCACTTTTTGCGGCTGATCCGCGGCCAGGCTGGGGCTGTAAATGCCACCGGGCTGCACCGTGAGCATGGTGTCCACAAACAGCCGGTAGCCGCGTGCCGTGGGAATGCGCCCCGCTGACGTGTGGGGGCTGGCGATCAGGCCCAACTCTTCGAGATCCGACATCACGTTGCGGATGGTGGCCGGTGATAGCTCCAGCCCCGACGCGCGCGACAGCGTGCGACTGCCAACGGGCTGGCCGTCGGCGATATAGCGCTCCACCAGGGCTTTGAGCAACAACTTGGAACGGTCATCGAGCATGCGGTTCATTTTAGTGAGCGTTTTGATGTTGTAATTTACCCATGCACAGCCCCCACTTTCGCAACGTCGCCCTTTTTGGCAAGTACCACGCCGTTTCCAGCGCCGTGGGTGGCACCTCGTCGCGGCAAGCGTTGGAGCGCATCGCCCACTTTGTGACCGATCTGGGCTGCGACGTGGTGCTGGAAGCCGAGACGGCCGCCAACATGGGTTTGGCCGATTTTCCGACGATGGACGTCAAGGCCATTGGCAAGCACTGCGACCTGGGAGTGGTGGTGGGCGGCGACGGCACCATGCTCGGAATCGGACGTCAGTTGGCCGCCTTCAATGTGCCACTGATCGGTATCAACCAAGGACGCCTGGGCTTTATCACCGACATCCCGCTCGGGCACTACGAATCCAGCCTGCAGTCCATGTTGGGCGGTGAATACGAAACCGACCACCGCAGCCTGATGCAGGCCA
>JAYRUL010000185.1:0-4550 GCA_041919095.1 Rhodoferax sp.
GTTCGTTGACGGCAACGAGTTCAAACTCACGCTGACGGCCGGATTCGACCAGGGCGCGCAGGATGCAGCGACCAATGCGGCCGAAGCCATTGATCGCGATCCGAAGGGCAGTCACGCGTTGGCCGAGTCAACAACCGCAACGGCAGACTGGCTGACGCCGCAATCCACGTAGGTGATTTGGCCGGTCATGCCGGACGCCAGGTCGCTCAGCAGAAACGCTGCCACGTTGCCCACTTCGTCGATGGTCACGTTGCGTCGCAGCGGCGAAGCGCTGGCCGAGATGGACAGCAGCTTGCCAAAGTCCTTGATGCCGCTGGCCGCCAACGTCTTGATGGCACCGGCACTCAGCCCGTTGACGCGAATGCCTTTTTGCCCGATGGCTTCGGCCAGGTAGCGCACGGACGACTCCAGCGATGCCTTGGCCAAGCCCATGGTGTTGTAGCTGGGCACCACGCGCACGCCACCCAAGTAACTCAGGGTGAGCAATGCGGCCCGGTCAGACAGGTAGGGCAGGGCGGCCTTGGCCATGGCCGGAAAGCTGTACGCGCTGATGTCATGCGCAATGCGAAAGTTCTCGCGGGTCAGGCCGTCCAAGAAGTTGCCGGCAATCGCCTCTCGTGGCGCAAAACCGATGCTGTGCACAAACCCGTCGAACTGCGGCCAGTGTTGTGCCAAATCGGTAAAGATCTGGTTGATCTGCGCATCGTCACCCACGTCGCATTCAAACACTAAGTTGGAGCCGAACTCGGCAGCAAACTCGGAAATGCGATCTTTGAACCGTTCGCCAACGTAACTAAAGGCCAGCTCCGCGCCCTGTTCATGACACGCTTTGGCGATGCCATAGGCGATGGATCGGTTAGACAACACTCCGGTGATCAAGAACTTTTTGCCTGCTAGAAAACCCATTTCATCCTCTTTTTGTTCGCATGTATCGGCGCGGGATTGTCGCACGTCAACTTTGGATCGCATGCTGCAGGTGCTCTGCATGCAACCGGGACGCCAGCGGCAATCACGCCCGGCGGTACGGGCTGTGTAAATCCGCCCTTATTTCCTTACGAATCAATGCACTTACCGCCATTTTTGGATTACAATACTGGCTCACGACCAAACGGGCGGGTAACTACCGCCCGTTTTTTTTGGTCAATCGCTTTTAACTTTAGGGTAATTTGAGTCAAGTGGCATTGCAAGACCTCGTGGAGCAGACGGTTCGCGGATTGGGTTATGACCTGGTGGAGATAGAACGCTCCGCTGGTGGTTTGTTGCGTGTCACGATTGATTTTCCCTGGGTGGCCCCGCAGAGCGAAGCTCCGTCGGCGGAGCAATTCATTGCAGTGGAAGATTGCGAGAAAGTCAACCGACAGTTGCAGTTTGCATTGGAAGTTGACGGTATCGAATACAAACGCCTGGAAATTTCGTCCCCGGGCATTGATCGCCCCTTGCGTCACGCGCAGGATTTTGAGCGCTTTGTCGGGCATGTCGTGGATATCACGCTGAAGGCTCCGATGGGTGCGGCGGCACAAGGGCAAGTCGCCCCCAACCGGAAAAAATTTCGTGGCACGCTGGAGCGTGTGGTTGCCGTTGACGGGGTGGTGGGTTGGCAGATCGTCTGGAGTGACGAACCTCCAGCCAAGCCAGGGCAAAAAATTAGCAAAAAACGCCAGCCTGCGCCTGTGCAAGCCTTGGGATTTGCGCTGGACGAGTTGCGGGAGGCGCGTTTGGCGCCAATTGTGAATTTCAAGGGACGTGGGTCCGCTTCGATTTAAGGTTTACAGGAGAGCAAGGGCATGAATCGCGAATTGTTGATGCTGGTGGATGCTATTTCACGCGAAAAGAACGTTGAACGTGAAGTGGTGTTGGGTGCGGTGGAGGCGGCCTTGGCTCAGGCTACCAAGAAGCTGTATCCCGGTGATGTGGATATTCGCGTCGCCCTGGATCGCGACAGTGGTCACTATGAAACCTTTCGCCGTTGGCATGTGGTGCCCGATGAAGCGGGCCTGCAACTCCCGGATCAAGAAATTCTGCTATTTGAAGCCAAGGAGCAGATTCCCGATATCGAGGTGGATGAGTACATCGAGGAACCCGTCGAATCGGTGCCCATCGGTCGTATTGGCGCCATGGCGGCCAAGCAGGTCATCCTGCAGAAGATTCGTGATGCCGAGCGCGAAATGCTGCTCAATGACTTTATGTCCCGCGGTGAAAAAATCTTTGTTGGTACGGTCAAGCGTATGGACAAGGGCGACATCATTGTGGAGAGCGGTCGCGTGGAAGGGCGCTTGCGTCGCGGCGAGATGATCCCGAAGGAAAATCTTCGCACTGGTGACCGCGTGCGCGCCATGATTATGGAAGTGGACTTGACGCTGCGGGGTGCGCCCATCCTGTTGTCGCGCTCTGCGCCTGAATTCATGATCGAGCTATTCCGTCAGGAAGTGCCGGAAATCGAGCAAGGCCTCCTCGAAATCAAGTCCTGCGCACGCGACGCAGGCAGTCGCGCCAAAATTGCTGTTTTGTCGCATGACAAGCGGGTAGATCCCATCGGTACCTGCGTCGGTGTTCGGGGTACCCGTGTCAATGGTGTCACCACCGAACTGGCTGGAGAACGCGTTGACATCGTGCTCTGGAGCGAAGATCCGGCCCAGTTTGTGATCGGCGCGCTGGCTCCTGCAAATGTGCAATCCATTGTGGTGGATGAAGAAAAACACGCCATGGATGTGGTCGTCGACGAGGAAAACCTGGCCATCGCCATCGGACGTGGTGGGCAAAACGTGCGCCTGGCTTCCGATCTGACGGGTTGGAAGATCAACATTCTGGATGCCGCAGAGAGCGCCCAAAAGCAAGCCAATGAAGCCAGCTCCGGACGCAAGCTGTTCATGGAGAAGCTAGATGTCGACGAAGAAATCGCCGATATCCTGATTGCAGAAGGTTTTACCAGTTTGGAAGAAGTGGCCTACGTGCCTTTGCAGGAAATGCTGGATATCGAGTCCTTTGATGAGGAAACGGTGCACGAGCTGCGCAATCGCGCCAAGAATGCACTGCTCACCATGGAGATTGCGCACGAAGAGAATGTGGAAGAGGTCTCCCAAGATCTTCGTGACCTTGACGGTTTGAATCCGGATCTGATCGGAAAGCTGGCGGATGCGGGGGTTCACACCCTGGACGACTTGGCAGATCTGGCGGTAGACGAGTTGACCGACATTACGGGCCAGTCTGCGGATGAGGCCAAGACCCTGATCATGAAAGCGCGTGAACATTGGTTTACCAATGAAGACGTTGCGCAATCCTGAATAGGTGTTTCAAGCCGTTTGAACCGCGAGGGTTACCAAGAATATGTCCAGTACCACCGTAGCTGAGTTTGCCAGTGAACTCAAAAAATCCCCCGACACCCTGTTGTCGCAGCTGAAGTCTGCGGGTGTTGAAAAGTCGGCACCTGACGATGTGTTGACCGACACCGACAAACACAAACTGCTGGGCTACCTGCAAAACAGCCACGGCACCGCGACGACGGAGCGCAAGAAGATCACGTTGGTCAAGAAGCAGACCACCGAGATCAAGCAGGCTGATGCCACCGGCAAGGCGCGCACGATTCAGGTTGAAGTGCGCAAAAAGCGCACCTTCGTCCGCCGTGATGAAGATTCCGAAACTTCTTCGGAGGTGTCTGCAAGCACGCCTGCCGCGCCGGTCGCTCCAGCGATTGACCCGGCGGAACTGGTGCGCCGCGAGGAAGAGGCGCGGCGGCAAGCGGAACTGATCCGTCGGCAAGAGGAAGAATTGGCCCAGCGTCGTCGCGAACGTGAAGAACAGGAAGCAAAGGCGCGTGTAGCGGCCGAAGAGGCCGCCGCCCGCGCGTTGGAACAGCAACAGCGCGATGCAGCGGAAGCCGGTACCAAGGCATCCAAGGAAGCGCAAGCCAAGGCTGTAGAAGCCGCTGCGCAAGAGCAAGCGCGTCTGCGTGAGCAGGCCGTGGTTGAAGCCCAGGCACGGGCGCAAGAAGAGTCGGCTCGAGCAGCTGACCTCGAAGGGCGTCGACGCAAAGCCGAAGCCGAAGCTGCTGCTATTCGATCCATGATGGCAGCACCCAAGCGCGTGTTGACCGCCAAAAAGCCTGAAGAACCCAAGCCTGCGGCAAACGAGTCCAAGACCGCGATCAAAGGCACCCTGCACAAGCCCGTTGGGAGTGCCCCGGGCAACAAAGGTGCGGCAAAGCCAGCCGAAGCCCAGCCGGGCGCGAGTGCGCCGGGTGGTGGCAAAGAGGTCAAGTCGGCCAAGTTGTCCTCCAGTTGGGCGGCCGATCCAGCCAAGAAAAAAGCCTTGCCCACGCGTGGCGATACCAATGCCGGCGCTGGTCGTTCCAGCAATTGGCGCAGTGGCCCCAAGGGGCGCAAGTCGGGTGACCGTGATCGCGACAACGCTCAGGCTTCAGCCGCTCCGGTGGAGGCACGCGTCCTTGAGGTGCACGTGCCCGAAACCATTACCGTTGCGGAATTGGCCCATAAGATGGCGGTGAAGGCATCAGAAGTCATCAAAGCCTTGATGAAGATGGGCCAGATGGTCAC
>JAYRUL010000186.1:0-4515 GCA_041919095.1 Rhodoferax sp.
GCTCTGGCCGGGGTGCCGCTGCTGATTGCCTTGCTGGCCACCACCGTGGGCATCATCCACTTCATGGGCCTGGGCCATCCGCTGGAGTCGGTGTTCCTGTCGTTCATCGGCGGGGTGGAGCCCTTCATTTTGTTGGCCGTGCCGCTGTTCATCTTTGCGGGCGAGTTGCTGGCCCATGGCGGTGTGGGCGCGCGCATCGTGGCGTTTGCGCGCGTGCTCTTTGGCTGGCTGCCCGGTGGGCTGGGCGTGGTCACGGTCATGAGCTGCACCATGTTTGGTGGCGTGTCGGGCTCGGCCATTGCCGACACGGCAGCCATTGGTTCCTTGGTCATACCCGCCATGGTGGCCCGCGGCTACCCACGGGGGTTTGCCGCAGCCTTGCTAGCCGTGGCGGGAACCATTGCCCTGCTCATGCCGTTGTCCATTCCTTTCCTGATCTACGCCTTCATTTCCGGCGTGTCCATGCGTGCCTTGTCCATGGCCGGTCTGCTGCCCGCCTTGGCAACTGCCATTGCGTTGATGGCCGTATGCATGTGGTACGGCAAAAAGAGCGGTTGCGACAACGGTGAAGAACGCGCCAGCATGGCCCAGCTGTGGCAGGCCACGCGGGATGCAGGCCCGGCCCTGCTCATGCCCGTCATCATCATCGGAGGCATCTGGAGCGGCATCTTCACGCCGTCCGAGTCGGCGGCCATTGCGGTGGTCTACGGCCTGGGCGTCTCGCTGCTGTACTACGGCGACCTGCAGTGGCGACAGATTCCGCAGCTGCTGCTCAATGCCTTCATCACCAGTGCCACGGTCATGCTGGTGATTGGTGCCACCGGGGCGCTGGCCTGGCTCATCACCATTGAGCAGGTGGCCATGCAGATGTCCGAATGGGTGCGCATGGTGGCCACCGAGCCCTGGATGTTCCTGCTGCTGTTCAACGTGTGCCTGCTGCTGCTGGGCATCTTCATAGAGCCGCTGCCCGCCATGCTGCTGTCCGCGCCGCTGTTCCTGCCGTTGGCCCAGAACTTCCAGATGGACATGGTGCACATCGGCGTGGTCATGACCGCCAACCTGGCCATTGCGCTCTACACCCCGCCGGTGGGTGGCACCTTGTTCGTGGCCGCCAAGCTGGCCAAGGTGGGCATTGGCGAAATCACGCGCCACCTGTGGCCGCTGATGGCCGCCACCTTTGTCGTGGTGCTGCTGGTGACCTACGTGCCCAGCATTTCTACCTGGTTGCCGCGCTTCATCCAATCGCTGACCTGAAAGACCCCCAATGCACATCCTGGTTGTGGAATTCACCCTGCACGCCGAAAAGGCCGAAGCCTTTGCACAGGCCATCGTGCACAACGCACACTGCTCCGTCACGCAAGAACCGGGCTGCCTGCAGTTCGATGTGTGCCGCGACCCTGCGGACCCCACCCGCTTCTTCCTGTACGAGGTGTACGTCGATGATGCGGCGGTGCAAGCGCATCTGGACAGCGCGCACTTTCAAACCATGAACCGGGAAACCCAGGCCTGGGTGGCCGCCAAGACCGTGCAGCACTGGAAGCGGGTGGCACCATGACCCTGCGCCTGGGCTGCATGGCCGACGACTTTACCGGCGCCACCGACCTGGCCAACAACCTGGTGCGCGCAGGCATGCGCGTGGTGCAAACCTTGGGCATACCGGCCGATGACGTGGCCATCGACGACGCCGACGCCGTGGTCATCGCCCTGAAGTCGCGCACGGCCCCGGTTCAGGATGCGGTGGATGCATCGCTGGCTGCCTGCGCGTGGTTGCGGACACAGGGGGCACCCCTGGTCTACTTCAAGGTGTGCTCCACGTTTGACTCCACCCCGCGCGGCAATATTGGGCCGGTGGCTGAGGCGCTGGCCGACGCCTTGCACGCACCTTGGGTTCCCGTAACCCCGGCCTTTCCCGAAAACGGGCGCACGGTGTACATGGGGCACTTGTTTGTGCAGCAACAACTGCTTTCGGACAGTTCCATGCGCCAGCACCCGCTCACCCCCATGACCGACGCCAGCTTGGTGCGCGTGCTGGCGGCGCAGTGCCACACGCGTGGCGTGGGCTTGATCGACTGGCCAACCGTGCAGGCTGGCGCGTCGGCAGTTGCTGCAGCCGCACAGCGCGCCCTGGCCCAACAGCAGTCGCTGTTGATCGTGGACAGCATTGGCCCACAAGACCTGGGCGTGCTGGCACAGGCCGTAGTCGCGCAGGCCTTGCCGTTGGTAGTGGCCGGGTCGGGCCTGGGTGCCGAACTCCCGGCGGCCATGGGCTTCGCCCCCAGCGGGCACAGGCCCGCATGGCCACGCACCAGCGGGCGCAGTGCCATCATTTCCGGCAGCTGCTCGGCGGCCACCAATGCCCAGGTCGCCGCCTTCATCGCCGCTGGGGGCGCAGCCTATGCCATCGACGCCTTGCAACTGGCCCAGGGCCTGGATCTGGCGCAGCAGGCTGTGGACTGGGCCCTGCCTCGCCTGGACCGTGGCCCGGTGCTGGTCTACGCCACGGCAGAGCCCCACACGGTGCGCGCCGTCCAGGCCCAGCTCGGGGTCGAGCAAGCGGGAGCACTGGTGGAGCAAACCCTGGCCACCGTGGCGCGAAAGTTGGTCGCGGCGGGCGTGCAGCGGCTGGTGGTGGCGGGCGGAGAAACGTCGGGCGCATGCGTGCAAGCGTTGAAACTCCAGCGGCTGCGGGTTGGTGCCCAGATTGACCCCGGCGTGCCCTGGTGCCAGGACGCCGATTCCAGCCTGTGGATCGCCCTCAAATCCGGCAACTTTGGCGCTGTGGACTTTTTCCATAAAGCGCTCTCGGCCCAAGCCAGCGGAGCGCCGCATGACCGATAGCGCGCACACCCACCTGCGCGCACGCATCTGCGCCGTGGGCAAGAGCTTGTACCAGCGCGGCTACGTGCACGCCACTGCCGGCAATATCAGCGTGCGGCTGGAGGAAGGCGGCTTTCTCATCACCCCCACCGATGCCTGCCTGGGCACCTTGGAGCCCGAGCAACTGGCCCATGTGGACGCCAACGACGTGCACCTGTCAGGCGGCACTCCCAGCAAGACGCTGCGCCTGCACCGCCGCATTTACCAGGCCGCACCGCACGCCCGCTGCGTGCTGCACACGCACAGCACGCACCTGGTGGCACTGACGCTGGCCGGTGTGTGGTCGCAGCAGGCGGTGCTGCCGCCCATTACGCCGTACTTTGTGATGAAAGTGGGACAGGTGCCGTTGGTGCCCTACGCAGCGCCAGGCGATGCTGGCGTGGCTGTGGCCGTGGGCACATTGGCGGGCCGTGCTGCCACACGCGCGGTGGTGCTGGAGCGACTGGGGCCGGTGGTGTGGAGCGAGAGTCCGGAATCGGCCAGTGCCGTCCTGGAAGAGCTGGAAGAAACCGCGCGGCTGTACCTCATGACGACACCCAAGGCCAGTGCCTTGGGCGCTGATTCGGTGGCGGAGCTGTGCGCGCGGTTTCGCACGCAGTGGTAAATATCCACGGTTTCCTGCGACGATTCACTACAACTTTGATAGCTGCTTACGCTTATTCCACGGGCTCTAGCGGCCATTTTTACCACTAAAACCGGCCAAGTCCCGCACCCGGCCGGTACAGCGCAGCAGCACCGCCACCAGGGCGTTCACATCAAAGGGCTTGCCTACGTGGGCATCCATGCCGGCCTCCACACTGGCTTGTCGATCGGTGTCGAGCACGTTGGCGGTCATGGCGACCACGGGTAACTGGCGTAGGTCCAGCTCGGTGCGAATCATGCGGGTTGCGGTGTAGCCGTCCATGACCGGCATCTGGATGTCCATCAGCACGGCGTCGACTTCGCTGGCGTGCTGGCGCAGGTAGTCCACCGCCTGCTGTCCATCGGGACGGTGGGTGACGTGTGCTCCCTCGCCCTCCAGCGAGAGTTTGGCCACCATGACATTGATCGGGTTGTCCTCTACCAGCAAAATGCGCAGGCCCTGCAGTCGGTGCTGCCGCTGCGCGGGTGGTGGCGTGGTGGGTTGCAGCGCTGTATCGGACAGCCCCAAGGGCAGGGTCAGCGCAAAGCGGCTTCCCACACCCGCTTCGCTGTGTACGGTCAGGCTGCCGCCCATCAGGTCGGCCAAACGCCGACAAATCGCCAGGCCCAGACCGGTTCCGCCAAACTGGCGCGTGGTGGACGCGTCGGCCTGAGAAAACGGCTCAAACAGGCGGGCCAACTGGGGCGGGCTGATGCCGATGCCGGTGTCTTGCACGGCAAAGGTCAGGCGCACACCCGCAGCAGGCGCATCGGCTTCACGGCGGATCTCCAGCCGCACGGTGCCGGTTTGCGTGAACTTCACGGCATTGCTCAGCAAGTTGTTGAGCACTTGGGTGAGCCGCAAGGCGTCCCCGCGCAAGCCCAGCGGCACATCGGGTGCGACATCCACCACGAAGCAAATGCCTTTGCTGCCCGCCATTTCCTCGAACAGGTTGCGCGCCTGGTCCAGGGTACGGTTCAGATCAAACGGCGCATCCTCCAGCACCAGCTTGCCCG
>JAYRUL010000187.1:0-4490 GCA_041919095.1 Rhodoferax sp.
CGGGCGAGGTGCTGCGCGGCATCACCGCCACGAAGGGCAGGCCCAGCAGGCGCGCAAAGTAGGCCTCGCTCACCGCCGTGGAGCCGCTCGACGCTTCGACGATGGTCGAGCCCTCGCGCACCCAGCCGTTGCACAGTGCATAGAGGAACAGCGAGCGCGCCAGCCGGTGCTTGAGGCTGCCCGTGGGGTGGGTGGATTCGTCCTTGAGGTACAGGTCGATGCCGCTGTGCTCAAAGGCGGGCAGGCGTAGCGGGATCAGGTGCGTGTCGGCGCTGCGCTGGTAGTCGGCCTCGATGCGGGCGATGGCTTCGTGGAGCCAGGGGGAGGGGGACGTCATGGGGGGAATTGTCGGGCAGAACAGCGCAACAGTTAGCGGCTGCTGAGAGCCAGTTCCAGACATCCGTGACTTGCGGCTCTGCATATGCTCGGTGTGTTGACGAACGCGAGGCTCGAAGCCTTTAAGAGACCTGCGGCTTGGCGGGTCAAGGCTGGGGTGGGTATTCGGTTGACTGACGCCGGAGAAACCTCACCAAGTCACTGGGTAAACTGCAGACCGCTTCGCAGCACTTGTTCCAAGGTGCCATGAGAGTGGCAAGCGCGTCGCGAAGCTCTGCTGCCATCGACGCTCCAATGAAAGATTTCCAGTGACCAGCCTCCATGATCTCGGCTTGGCCTACCGTAAAGCCAAAGTCGATCTGTACTACTCATCCCACGCGTCGCTGGAAGCGATAGCAGGCTACGAGAGCGAGCTGCACGCCAACCTGACGGCCTTGCTCATCAAGTTGCAAGCTGACGATGAGTCATGGGTGACCAAGCCCGAGTTCATCGGCGGCTGGACTTTGGCTACCAAGTCTGTGGAAATGTCCTGCTGGGAGCAGTACCGCGAGCGGCACGGCAACGGCCTGATCTTCTCCTCACCAGATGAGGAATGGGTGCACGCTTGCGGTCTGCTGGCCGAAGGCGACAAGCCACAGAAACCCAGGGCCGAATTCCGTGTGATGGCGCAATGCAGCCTAGACTTCCATGTGCTATCCACGTTGTGGATGCTGGAGGTAGGCCACCTGTTCGATGCAAGACTGACGGCCTGCGCCTACGGCAACCGCCTGCGCCGCACCCGCGACGGCAAAGGCCTCAACCCGCTATCGCTCGGCACCTTTCAGCCCTACCTCAAACCCTTTCGCGATTGGCGCGACCAGGGCATCCAGGCCATGCGCACCGCACTGGACGCTAACAAGAAGATCGTGGCGCTCACGGCGGATGTCAGTTCGTTCTATCACGAGCTAAATCCTGGCTTCATGCTCGACCCGACCTTCGTAGTCGACGTGCTGGGGCTGGACTTGTCTGCAGCTCAAGCCAAGCTCCACCGCCTTTTCATTCATGCGTTGCTGGCCTGGGCGGCCGGCACACCGCTGAAGAAGGGCCTACCAGTCGGGCTGCCTGCGTCGGCTGTGGTAGCGAATGTCGCCCTGGCCGAATTGGATCGAATCGTCGAGCAACAACTGGCGCCGCTGTACTACGGCCGCTATGTGGACGACATCCTGCTGGTGATGGAGAACGGTGCCAACTTTCGATCCACCACCGAGCTTTGGGAATGGTTCTTTGCGCGATCCGGCGGAAAGCTCGATTGGGTGGCGGGCCAGGAGCGCAAGCAGATTGGCTTTCACACCGACTACCTACGCGACAGCCAGATCCACTTTGCCAACGCCAAGAACAAGGTTTTCATGCTGGCCGGCGAGCCGGGCAAAACCTTGGTGGATGCGATTGCCCACCAGATTCACGAGCGCGCCAGCGAATGGCGTGCCATGCCCCGGCTTCCCCGTTCCGCCAGCCATGTGGGCACCGACCTGCTGGCCGCCACACAAAGCGATGGCGAGGCTGCCGACAACCTGCGCAAGGCCGATGCACTGACCATGCGCCGTGCCGGTTTTGCCATCAAGCTGCGGGACTTCGAAGCCTATGAGCGCGATCTGCCGCCAGAAGCCTGGCAGGCACACCGCCAAGCCTTCTTCCGCGCCTTTTTACAACATGTGCTGGTGCTACCGAAGTTTTTTGATCTGGCGGTCTACCTGCCTCGGGTCATTCGGCTGGCTACGGCGTGCGAAGACTTCGAGGCACTGCGCAAGATATTACGGGCGTTGGAACAACTGGGCACCCAACTGCCACAAGACTGCGAGCTGGGCATCAAGGCGTGCCCGACCGAAAGCCTGCCGCCAGCCGCCGAGCTGATGGCCCGCTGGCAGAAGCAGCTTTACACCGCCGTACGCGAAAGCATCAGCGCGGCCTTTCCGCCCCGGTTGTCGAAAGACGGCAAGGCCGCCTGGCACGCGCACATGGCGGACTACGTGCCAGCAGATCTCGACGCCTTCCTGGGCTGGTATGTGTCACCCCAGGGTTTTCAAGCCCAACAAGCCCTCCTGTTCTCTTTCGATCTGGCGCACATGCCTTTCCGCTTCATCGGCCTGCCAAAGGAGATGGTGGCCCAGCGTGGCATTCCGGCCAAGAAGACGTTGCTGCAGTGCCCCCATGCGGCCGACTTGCTACCTGCCACCGTGTGCGACGGCACACAGCACCTGGCCCAATGGATTCGCGCCACAGGCTTAGCGCATGGGCTGCTGTTTGCCACCCGTCCGTACAACCTGCCAGAGCTGTTCATCCTGAACAAGTCGGCCTACGACGCGGCGGCGCGCGAGGCCATGCAGGCCGTGGTACTCGCCGTGCGCGGCTTCACGTTGGGCGAAGCCGCACCCAGTTTCGACAAGCACGGCGTGCTGCAGATCCCCGATGGTCAGCCGCAACGCCGCTACGGCATTGCCGTCGCCAGTTGGAAAACGCAGATGGCGAGCTGGACAGCTTCGGTCATGCGTATGCCCGACCCGGATGCCGAGCGCTACGCCCGCCTGTGCCGCTTGCTCGATGGCGTGATTGCCCAGCCGCAGCACAGCCGCTACCTGGTCCTGCCGGAACTGGCCTTGCCCGCCCACTGGTTTATCCGTATCGCCCGTAAGCTGCAGGGGCGCGGCATCTCGCTGATCACCGGTATCGAATACCTACACGCCTCAAAGGCACGGGTGCGCAACCAAGTTTGGGCGGCACTGTCGCACGACGGGCTGGGCTTCCCATCGCTGATGATTTACCGGCAGGACAAGCAGTGTCCGGCGTTGCACGAGGAACAGGAGCTGCAGCGCCTCGCTGGACTGGATATGAAGCCCGACAAGGCGTGGAGAACTCCGCCCATTCTTCAGCACGGCGACGTGCGCTTTGCCCTTCTTGTCTGTAGTGAACTGACCAACATCAGCCACCGCGCCGCCTTGCGCGGCAAGGTGGATGCGCTGTTTGTTCCCGAGTGGAATCAGGACACCGAAACCTTCAACGCCCTAGTTGAATCCGCCGCGCTGGATATACACGCTTACATCATCCAGTGCAACGACCGCCAGTATGGCGACAGTCGCATCCGCGCTCCGTTCAAAGAGAGCTGGCAACGCGATCTGCTGCGAGTCAAGGGAGGCGTGACCGACTACTGCGTAATCGGCGAAATCGATGTTCAGGCTTTGCGACAGTTTCAAAGCAGCTATAGGTCTCCGGCCAAGCCATTCAAGCCGGTGCCAGATGGGTTTGAAATTGAGTTTGGCCGCAAGGTGTTGCCAGCGGGGGAAGGGTAAGAACCAGTAGCTCGGTGCGCGGCTGCGCAACCTAGTGCAGCGCAGGCTTTGTGCGGCAAGCGGCCTCGGGGTAGCAGCCCAGCATTAGGATCTGCTGATGACCGCATCAAGCCGAGGATTTTCTCCAAGGCTGGTGCGGGTCGATCAGTGCTATATGCTGTCGAAGACTATCTGGCAAAGCATACGAAGGCCACCACTGTCAGGTGCCTTGGATACCTGCACGTTGCAACCCCTACCAATCCTCCTTCACCGCCAACACCGCATCCCGCCCCGCAGCCGCCCGCCCGGCCATCCAGGCCGTCAGCGTGCCCGCCAGCACCACGGCGGCGCACAGCGCCAGTAGCCGCTCCACCGGCACCCGCAAATCCATCGTCCAGTGAAAACTCTGCGGGTTGACCACATGCACCAGCACCACCGACACGGCCAGGCCCAGCAGCAGGCCGGCGGTGGCGCCCACGGCCGTCCACGCAGCACCTTCGCCAGCCACCACGGCCAGGATCTGGCGGCGCGTGAGGCCCAGGTGGGCGAGCAGGCCGAATTCCTTGCGCCGCGCCAGCACCTGCGCGCCAAAGCTGGCTGCCACGCCAAACAGCCCGATGCCGATGGCCACGGCCTGTAGCCAGTAGGTGACGGCGAAGCTGCGGTCAAAGATGTGCAGCGATCGCGCGCGGATGGCGTCTGCCGAGATGAATTCCAGCCGGGGCGCGTCGTCCGCCGCCGCCTCGCGCGGCAGCAGCGCCTCGATGGCCTGGCGCAGCGCGGCCGGGTCTGTGCCCGCCTAGGGCCACAGCGCCAGGTCGCTGGGGCGCGCATCGCCCTTGAGGCGCTGGT
>JAYRUL010000188.1:0-4465 GCA_041919095.1 Rhodoferax sp.
GTGCAGGTGGCCATGGGCTTGCTCAGCTTGCGCGGTGGTAGGGGTGGGTGTGCTGCCAGTGGCGGGCGATGTCGATGCGTCGGCACACCCAGACCTGGTCGTAGCGCGCAATATGGTCCAGAAAACGCTGCAGCGCCACGATGCGCCCAGGGCGTCCCACCAAACGGCAATGCAGCCCGATGCTCATCATGGCCGGGTGGTTGGCGCCGGCCGGGTCGCCCTCGGCATACAGCGTATCAAAGGCATCGCGCAGGTACTGAAAAAACGGGTCGGCATGTGAATAACCCTGGGGCAGAGCAAAGCGCATGTCGTTGCAGTCCAGCGTGTAGGGCACCACCAGCTGGGGCACAACGGCACCGCTGCTGGTGCGCACCTCCATCCAGAAGGGCAGGTCGTCGCCGTAGTAATCGCTGTGGTAAGCAAAGCCGCCCTGGTCGGCCACCAGGCGCGCGGTGTTGGGGCTGTCGCGCCCGGTGTACCAGCCTTGGTTGTGCAAGGCCGTGGCATCGCCCGGACGCTGGCCGGTGAGCTGGGCCAGGGCTTCGACGCAGCGGTGCAGGTGGTCGCGCTCGGTGGCTTCGTCCACGTTCTGGTAGTGCACCCAGCGCCAGCCGTGGCAGGCGATTTCGTGGCCCAGTTCCTGCAACGCAGCAGCCAGTTCGGGGTGGCGCTGCAAGGCCATGCCCACGGCGAATACGGTCAGCGGCAGGCCCCGGCGTTCGAACTCGCGCAGGATGCGCCACACGCCCACCCGCGAGCCGTATTCGTAGATGCTCTCCATGCTGAGATGGCGCTCGGCAAAGCTCGGCGGGTTGGCCATCTCCGACAGGAACTGCTCGGAACCGGCGTCGCCATGCAGCACGCAGTTCTCGCCGCCTTCCTCGTAGTTCAGCACAAACTGCACCGCCACGCGCGCTCGGCCCGGCCACTGCGCATGGGGCACCTGGCGCCCGTACCCCACCAAGTCGCGCGGATAGGCGGCGGTGGTGTCGTAGTGCTTCATGCGGCTGGGGGAAAGCTCAGGCGCAAGGCGGTCTCCACCTCTTGCAAATGCTGCTCGATGCGCGAAACGGCCAGCGCTTCATCCCGCGCCTGCAGGGCCTCCAGGATGGTGTGGTGGTCTTCGTGGGACAGCGCCGCTTGCGGCTTGGCACGGGCCATCACGGCCACCAAGGTGCACCGGGCCAGCAGGTCCGACAGCAGCGCCACCAGAAACTGGTTGCCCAGGCGCTGGGCCATGCACAGGTGAAAGTCGCCGTGCAGCACGGAGCGCGCGTGCGTCTCGCCTTGCTGCAGCACGGCCTGTTCGCGCTGGACCTGCTGGGCCAGGGCCGCCAGGTCCGCCGGCGTGGCAGTGCGGACCAGTTCGCGCGCGATGCCCGCTTCGAGCATGCGCCGCACCGCAAACACCTCCAGTGCTTCTTCCACCGACGGGGCCGCCACAAACGCGCCGCGCGCAGGCTCCATGCGCACCAGGTGGCGCTGGGACAGTTGAAACAAGGCCTGGCGCACCAGGGTGCGGGAAACGCCGTACTGGTCCGCCAGCTTCTGCTCGGCCAGTTTGGATCCCGGGGCCAGCCGTTGCTCCACGATGGCGCGTGTAATGGATGCAACAATGGTTTGGGTATTGGTGGATTCCATGCGGACCATGATAGCGATTCCGGTTCCACCGTGTATACACGTTTTGGCAACATCCTTGCAAACCAGGAGACAAACCATGGGATTGAGCACGCACGTTCTGGACACCATGCACGGCAAGCCCGCCGCCGGCATGGGCGTGAGCCTGTACCGAACCGAGGGGTCGCAAGCAAGCTTGGTCTGCCGGGTGGTACTCAATGCCGATGGACGCAACCCCGACGGCTTGCTGATCGCCCACGATGCCTTGCAGGTTGGCACCTACCGCCTGGAATTCGAGGTGGCGGCGTACTTTGCGGCGCAAGGCGTCGCGCTGGCGCAACCGCCGTTCCTGGACCGGGTTTGCCTGGACTTTGGCATTGCTGCAGTGTCCGAGCATTACCACGTGCCGCTGTTGGTGAGCCCGTGGAGCTACGCCACCTACCGGGGGTCCTGAAGTGGTCTTGGATGGCGCCAGCTCCGGTATGCACGGGTGGGTCGTTCTCGTGCAGGTTGTGCAGATACGCGGTTCGGCACCGCGAGAAGTGGGGGCCTGCATGCGGGTGTCGCAGACCGCCACCCAGGGCAGCGTCGGCGGCGGCCATCTGGAATGGCAGGCCTGCGCCCACGCGCGCGCGCTGCTGGATGGAGCGCCGGTGCCCACCCGCGTGCGTTATGCCTTGGGGGCCAATCTGGGCCAATGCTGTGGGGGCGAGGTGGTGCTGGACTTTGCGCGGTACCCCGACGCGGCAAGCGCCCTGGCGGCGCAGCCCGCTGCTGAGCAAGCGGGAGGGCCGGTAGCCGTGTTTGGCGCGGGGCATGTGGGTCAGGCGCTGGTGCCCGTGCTGCTGGCGTTGCCGATGGCGGTGCAGTGGTTCGACAGCCGCGCAGGGGTCTTGCCTGGCGCAGGCATGCCGGGGCTGGTGGTTGAGCAGCTGGAGCCGCTGCCCGATGCCGTGGCCGACCTGGCGGCGGGTACGCAAGTGTTGATCCTGACCCACAGCCATGCGCTTGACCTGGAACTGGTTGCGGCCTGCCTGCAGCGCCAACAGCAGGCGGGCGACCTGGCCTTTGTGGGGCTGATCGGCAGCGCCACCAAGTGGCAGTCGTTTCGCCAGCGCTTGCGCCAGCGTGGATTCACCGACGCGGCGCTGGACCAGGTGACCTGCCCGATCGGATTGGCAGGCATCCCGGGCAAGCAGCCGGGTGTGATTGCGGTTGCGGTCGCAGCGCAGCTTTTGCAGCGCGCCGCTACCCCGACCAGGTAGGGTTGCCTACACTGGGCGCAACGTTCGGAGTCATTGCCATGGAAAGCTACCTGCTGGATTGGGCCCATTTGTTGTTGCGCTGGCTGCACGTCATCACGGCCATTGCCTGGATCGGCTCCTCGTTCTACTTTGTCTTTCTGGACAGCAGTCTTACGCCCCCGGTCGATGAAGACCTGAAACGCCAAGGCGTAGGCGGGGAGCTGTGGGCCGTGCACGGCGGCGGCTTCTACCACCCGGTCAAGTTCGCCGGGGCACCGCCCAAGCTACCCGATCACCTGCACTGGTTTTACTGGGAAAGCTACAGCACCTGGCTCAGCGGGTTTGCGCTGTTTGCGCTCACTTACCTCTGGAATGCCGATGTCTACCTGGTCGACGCGACGGTGATGCCCTGGTCAACCGGTGCCGCCGTTGCCATAGCCCTGGGTTTCCTGGTGGTGTTCTGGCTGGCGTACGACGCCATCTGCCGCTGGTTCGGCCAAGGCCCCCGGGGCGACACCCTTGTGGGGGTGCTGGTGGCCGTGCTGGTTGCGTTGGCAGCCTACCTGGCCTGCCACTGGTTTGCGGGGCGGGCGGCGTTCTTGCTGGTGGGGGCAATGCTGGCTACCAGCATGAGCGCCAATGTGTTCTTCTGGATCATTCCCGGACAGAAAACCATGGTGGCCGACATCGCGGCGGGCCGTGCGGTCGACCCGATCCACGGCAAACGCGGCAAGCAGCGCAGCGTGCACAACACCTACTTCACGCTGCCTGTGGTGTTTGCCATGCTCAGCGGCCACTACAGCTTGACCTACACCCATGCCCAGAATTGGTTGGTGCTGATTGCCATGATGGCCGCAGGTGCCGCCATCCGGCAGTTTTTCGTGCTGCGACACGGGTACAAGCTGGGTCGCAACGCCCATCCCTGGCCCTACGCGGCAGCCGGGGTGGTGACCTTGCTGGGGGTCATGGTGGGCCTGGCTCCGGCACCCAGTCCTTCGCAATCTGCTATTCATTCAGGAGCTGCTTACGCTTATTCCACGGGCTCTGGAGGCCAAATTGGCTTCAAAACGGTGCAAGCCATCTTGGAGCAGCGCTGCATCAGTTGCCACGGTGCTGCGGTGCAGATGAAAAACGTGCGCCTGGATTCCGCCGCCGCTGTGCAGCCCCATACCCGCGCCATCCTGCAACAGGTCGTGGTGGCCAAGACCATGCCGCTGAACAATGCCACCGGTATGACCGAGGCGGAACGTGCCGTGCTGCGCCAGTGGATTGAGTCCGGTGCCAACCTGCAGTAAGCGCCAGCACGCCCCCATCGGGGGTCTTTCGGTTTAGATGCACAAAAAATATATGTCTATTTTTTGATCCTGGTCAAATACCCGGCTGACCAGTCGCGGCAAAGTGCCACCCATGCTAGACCTCACTTCTTTACTCTCCCAGCGACCGGTTGAAACACTCCCGGCGGGAAGCGTTCTGCAGAGCCGGGCCCAGGCCTGCGGTGAACTTCTTTTTGTGGAGTCGGGCCAGGTTGTCCTGGGTATTTTGGGTGCAGGGCCCAGCGGCCCGGTCATGGAACACCAATTGGGCGTCATGGACGGTCCGGGCTG
>JAYRUL010000189.1:0-4457 GCA_041919095.1 Rhodoferax sp.
TGAACGCCGCGCACGCCTTCCAGCAAGCCACGGACTGGCATGCGCGCAAGCCGGAGGGCTTCTGACATGAATGAGACCATGAACCCATTTGAAGCACAACAACAGGGCCGCCCCACCGGCCCTCTGGTGCAGGGCTATGAAGTCATCATCGGCTTCGAGACCCACGCCCAGCTCTCCACCCAATCCAAGATTTTTTCGCGTGCCGCCACCGCCTTTGGTGCCGCGCCCAACACCCAGGCCTGTGCCGTGGACCTGGCCCTGCCAGGCACGCTGCCGGTGATGAACAAGGGTGCGGTGGAACGCGCCATCGAGTTCGGCTTGGCCGTGAACGCCCATGTGGCGCACCAGAGCATCTTCGCACGCAAAAACTACTTTTACCCCGATCTGCCCAAGGGCTACCAGATCAGCCAGTTCGAGATTCCGGTGGTGCAGGGCGGCGAAGTAAGTTTCTTCCTGGACACCGGTAAAGGTGCCGACGCGGTGCGGGAGAAGAAGACCGTGCGCCTGGTGCGCGCCCACCTCGAAGAAGACGCGGGCAAGTCGCTGCACGAAGACTTCATCGGTCAAAGTGGCATTGACCTGAACCGCGCCGGCACCCCCTTGCTGGAAATTGTCACCGAGCCCGACATCCGGTCGAGTGCCGAGGCCGTGGCCTACGCCAAGGAACTGCACAAGATCGTGACCTGGATCGGTATCTGCGACGGCAACATGCAGGAAGGCTCGTTTCGCTGCGACGCCAACGTGTCGGTGCGCAAGCCCGGTCAGCCCCTGGGCACCCGCCGCGAAATCAAGAACCTCAACAGCTTCAAGTTCATGCAGCAGGCCATCGATTACGAGGTACGCTGGCAAATCGAGCAGATCGAGGACGGCCATGAAATCCAACAGGCCACTGTGCTGTTCAACCCCGATACCGGCGAGACCCGCGCCATGCGCACCAAGGAGGACGCTGCCGACTACCGCTATTTTCCCGATCCGGACTTGCCGCCGCTCTGTATTTCGGAGCAATGGATTGAACAAGTGCGAGGGCAAATGGCTGAATTGCCGCGCGTGATGGCCGCGCGCTTCGTAGCCGACTACGGCCTGCCGGAGTACGACGCTGCGCAGCTGACGCAGAGCAAGGCGATAGCTGCCTACTTCGAGGCCACCGCCAAGGCCTGCGGCCAAGCCAAGCTGGCCAGCAACTGGATCATGGGGGAGGTGACGCGCCGCCTGAACACGGAAGACCGTGCCATCGAAGCGGCTCCCGTGCAACCGGCACAACTGGCCGCCGTCATCGCCCGCATTGTGGACAACACGGTATCCAACAACGCCGCCAAGCAGGTGTTTGATGCGTTGTGGACCGGTGAGGGTGCCGATGTCGATGCGATCATCGAGGCCAAGGGCCTCAAACAGATGAACGACACCGGCGCCCTGGAGGCCATCGTTGACGACATCATCGCCGCCAATGCCAAGAATGTGGCCGAATTCAAGGCGGGCAATGACAAGGCACTCAACGCGTTAGTGGGGCAGATCATGAAGGCCAGTAAGGGCAAGGCCAACCCGCAACAGGTCAACGAACTGCTGCGCGCCAAGTTGGTCCGCTGAACCGCACCGGTCAGCGCGACTTGCTACTGGCCGGTGTGGTGGCTGATGCGCCGGGCTGTGCCCATAGTTGGCGCAGACGGACCAGTTCGTCATCGAAGCGCACATTGACGCGCTTGACCTCGGCCTCTTGTTCGGCGATGAAGCGGCGTTGTACCTGCAGACTGTTGTTGTTCTCTTCGGATTGGCGTCGCACGTAGGCTGGTGCCTTGCTGGGGTCCTTTTTGTAGAACTCCATTTCTTCGTCAATGGCGGCTCGTTGTTTGGTAAGTTCTTCTACCCGCGTTTTGGCGGCCTGGATGACCACCTGGATCTGGTTGAGCGCTTCTTGGCGCTCCTGGTCGTGTACGTTCTTGGTGGGGTAGCGCGTCAGCAAAGCCCGCTCACGCCGTTTTTCTTCCGCTTGCTTGCTTCTCTCTTCGGCGTCACGGCGTTCCTTTTGCTCGAGCTCGGCGCGTTCCTGCGCGGTCAGACTCGGGCTGACCTTGGACTTCACCGTTCCACTCGGATTGAGAATCTTCTGCTCGCGATCCAGACAGTCCATGATCGGGCGATCAGAGGTGAGCTTTCGCCCCTTGGCATCTACGCAGGTGTACACCCCGCTGCCGTCGGGAGCGGAGCCAGCCGCAGTCTGCGCCCAAACGCTGCCCGCGCATGCGGCGCACGCCAATCCGGTACGGATCCAAACCCCAATCGTGTATGCCATGTACGCTTTCAATCAACGCCGTAACGTGCGCGATACGCCTGCACTTGCGTGTAGGTCGCATCGAGCCCCCCTTCGCTTGGGCCACGCAGATACTGCATCAAATCGTCCAGCTTCGCAATCGCACAAACCTGTAGGCCGAGCTGGCGCTGCACATACTGCACCGCGCTGTAGGGAACGTCCTGGCCATTCTCGGTCGCCTTTTCCTGTCGATCCAGAGCGATGAGCACTGCATGTGGGGTTGCCCCGGCCGCCTGAATCAACGCAATGGACTCACGCGTGGCAGTGCCCGCCGACATGACGTCGTCCACAATCAAAACCCGACCCCGCAGTGGTGCACCGACAAGGTGGCCTCCTTCACCATGGTCCTTGGCTTCTTTTCGGTTGTAGGCAAAAGGGACGTTGTGACCCCGGCGTGCCAGTTCCACCGCCAACGCAGCACCCAGTGGAATGCCCTTGTAGGCAGGTCCAAAAACCATATCGAATGCAAGGCCAGCGCGTATCAGGCGCTCCGCATAGAATGCCGCCAGACGCCCGAGCTTGGCCCCATCGTCAAACAGACCGGCGTTAAAAAAATAGGGACTCAAACGACCTGCTTTGGTCTTGAATTCGCCAAAACGAAGCACCCCGCATTCCACTGCGAACTGCACAAATTCCTGGGCCAACGGGTCACGATCCGACATGAAATCTTCCTTGTTCAAGCTGACCAGCCTCAACCTCAATGGCATTCGCTCTGCCGCCAACAAGGGGCTGGAGGCCTGGATCGCCCAGGCCGAGCCGGATTGTATTTGTGTGCAGGAAGTCAAGGCCCAGGCGGATGATGTGGCTGGTCGGTTCGAACAGCTGGCCGGGTTGAAAGGATATTTCCATTTTGCCCAGAAGAAAGGCTACTCTGGCGTGGCCGCCTACACCCGACTGGAGCCGAGCGACGTAGTGGTGGGCTTTGACGGTGGCGAGTTCGACGCCGAGGGCCGCTGGGTGGAGTTGCGTTTCGATACACCCGTGCGCAAGCACTCCATCATCAGCTGCTATTTCCCCAGCGGCTCTAGTGGTGAAGAGCGCCAGCAAGCGAAATTCCGTTTTTTGGACCGGATGTACCCGCACTTGCAGCGGCTCAAGAGTGAGCGCGACTTCATTTTGTGTGGAGACGTCAACATCGCACATCGGGAAGTCGACCTGAAGAATTGGCGCAGCAACCAGAAGAACAGTGGATTTCTGCCCGAAGAGCGCGCCTGGATGACGCGTCTTACAGGCGAAGGTGGCATCGTCGATGTCTATCGCCAGCTTGAACCGAATACCACCGACACCTGCTACACCTGGTGGAGCAACCGTGGTCAGGCCTATGCCAACAATGTGGGTTGGCGGCTGGACTACCACTTGGCTACCCCTGCGATGGCAGCCGCGGCGCGTGCGGTCGCCATCTACAAGGGACAAAAGTTTTCAGACCATGCCCCCGTCACCGTCACCTACGACTTTGATCGCACATCCACGATATGACCACATTTGACCAAATGGTGCGTTCCGCAGCGATGGAACCCGTTCCCCAACGATTGCTCTTTGTCTTTGCCAATGTGGAGTTGCCGCCGGATGCCAGTGAGCAGCAGCGCGCGCAGTTTGCTGCGGGACAGGGTGGCGTGCCCGTGCCGCTCATGTGCGTGGACAAGGCCCCGCAAGAAATTGTCTCGTTCGAAGCACTGGTTGCAGAGTCTGCTCAAATGGGCGTCACGTGGGCCCTCATTTTTGCAGCTTCACTGGCTGGAACGCCGCAGGACGTGCCTTCCAGTTCCGACGCCGAGAAACCCCTGGAAAAAATGATTGACGCCATCCGCCGCGGGGACTTCAGTGATTGCATCGTGTTCGATCGAGACGGCGAAATCCTGAAGTTCGCCTAAGTTCTGCCTGGCCGCCTTTTGGGGAGTAAAAGGCTAGCGGGATGCGCCAGCACGCTCGAACAACGGCATGACCTTGGGTAAATTGGCTTCGATTTCGGCAATGCGCGTGTGGCCCGACGGATGGGTCGACAGCCACTGAGGCGGAGCCCCCTTACTGGCGGCCCCCATCTTCTGCCACAGTGTCACGCCCGCGCGCGGGTTGTATCCGGCGCGCGCGGCGAGTTCCATGCCGACCAGGTCGGCTTCAGACTCGTCTTCACGGCTGAACTGCAGGGTGAGTA
>JAYRUL010000190.1:0-4444 GCA_041919095.1 Rhodoferax sp.
GCGCTTCCTTGGTGATTTGCACATCGTGCACGTGGCTTTCGCGGATACCGGCCGAGGTGATTTCCACAAATTCGGCCTTGTCCTGCATTTCGGCAATGGTGGCACAGCCACAGTAACCCATGCTGGCACGGATGCCACCGGCCATCTGGAACACGATGGTGACCATGGAGCCCTTGTAAGGCACGCGGCCTTCAATGCCTTCGGGCACCAGCTTGTCGGCGTTCGGGTTGCCGGTGCTGCTTTCCTGGAAGTAGCGGTCGGCGCTGCCCTGCTGCATGGCGCCGATGGAGCCCATGCCACGGTAGCTCTTGTAGCTGCGGCCTTGGAACAGGATGACTTCACCCGGTGCCTCTTCGGTACCGGCAAACATGCCACCCATCATGACGCTGGAAGCACCTGCGGCGATGGCCTTGGCAATGTCGCCGCTGTAGCGGATGCCACCGTCGGCGATGAGCGGTACACCGGTGCCGCGCAAAGCGGTCGCCACGCTGTCCACCGCCATGATCTGGGGCACGCCCACGCCCGCCACGATGCGGGTGGTGCAGATGGAGCCCGGGCCGATACCGACCTTGACGGCGTCTGCACCGGCTTCCACCAGTGCCAGCGCAGCGGCGCCGGTGGCGATGTTGCCGCCCACCACGTCGATGTGCGGGAAGTTCTGCTTGACCCAGCGCACGCGGTCGATCACGCCCTTGCTATGGCCGTGGGCCGTATCCACGATGATGGCGTCTACACCGGCGTTGGACAAGGCTTCCACGCGCTCTTCAGTGCCCTCGCCCACGCCCACAGCGGCGCCCACGCGCAGTTTGCCTTGGGCGTCGCGTGCGGCGTTGGGGAAGCTGGTTTGCTTGGTGATGTCCTTGACGGTGATCAGGCCCTTAAGCTCGAACGCGTCGTTGACGACCAGCAGGCGCTCGATCTTGTGCTGGTTGAGCAGCACCTTGGCTTGAGAAATGGTGGTGCCCTCCGAGACAGTCACCAACTTCGGCCGGGGCGTCATGATCTGGCTGACGGGCAAATCCAGGCGGCTCTCAAAGCGCAAATCACGTCCGGTCACCAAACCCACTACCTGCTTGCCCTCGCACACTGGAAAACCAGAAACACCCAGCTGGTCGGACAGCTCCATCACCTGGCGCACCGTGTGGCTGGGGGTGATGGTGACCGGGTCGCGCAGCACCCCGGACTCGTAACGCTTGACCTTGGCCACCTGGGCAGCCTGCTCCTTGGCCGTCATGTTCTTGTGCACAATGCCGATGCCGCCTTCCTGGGCAATGGCGATGGCCAAGCGTGCCTCGGTGACCGTGTCCATGGCGGCCGACACCAGGGGCAGGTTCAGGGCGATATTGCGGGAGAAACGGGTGGCGAGGGAGGTGTCCTTGGGGAGGACTTGGGAGTACGCTGGCACCAACAAGACATCGTCGAAGGTGAGCGCTTTACCAATCAGGCGCATGGTTGAAAGCTCCAAATAAGAAATTGTACTCGCCTTGCCGATTGGGTCGTGGCGTCTGGGTTCCTACGATTCATCGTGCCCCACTTCCCGGTTGTAGGCGCGAGCGCTACACTTTGGCTATGCAAAATGCTTTACGCCTTCTTCTTGCCTTGGTAGCACTGAGTTTTTCTGGCTGGTCCGTGGCCCAGTGGCAATGGGTGGACAAAGATGGTCGTAAGATTTTCAGTGATCGCGCGCCGCCACCCGACATTCCCGAGAAAAGTATCCTGAAGCGGCCTGGAAAGACTATGAGCGAGGTTCCAAAGGCAGCAGAAGACGCCGCTTCCGCGCCGGAAGCCGATTCGGCGGTGCCGGGTATGCCGGCGCCGAAGGCGTCCGCTGTCGACAAGACGTTAGAGGCTAAGAAAAAGCAGGTAGCGCAGGCGGAAGCCGACAAACGCAAGGCGGAGCAAGAACGCATTCAAACCGCGCGTGCGGAAAACTGCACCCGAGCCAAGCAAGCGAAGATGACGTATGAATCCGATGTCAAGATCGTACGCACCAATGCTGCCGGTCAACGCGAGGTATTGGATGGTGCAGCGCGCGCTGCAGAGCTGCAGCGGATTGAACGCATCATTGCGCAAGATTGCGCACCCCGATAGAGCCTTCAATAACCGGGTTTGGCACCGGGCCTGCGCTTGGCAAACAGACCTGCCACCTTGCGCGAGCCCTGCTTGGCAAACCGTTCGCGTCGTGCCACTTTAGGGTCGACGGTCAGGGGTCGGTATACCTCGACCCGGTCATTTGCCACCACGTGGGCATGGAGTGGAACTTTGACCCCCCAAATGCCAACCTGGAAATGCGCCCGATCAATGTGGATGCCCGCACATTCAGTGCAAAGCTGCAAGACATCCCGAACCGTACATCCAACTGGAACGCTCACCACTGCTTCGATGGTACGCCGTGCACCCGGTGACCACACGACCGTGACGCCCATGGTGCGTTTATCCTCCATAGACGCGCTCGGCACGTTTGACAAACGCATCGACCAAACTCGCAGCAATCTTGTCAAAAACCGGATTGACCAATTTGCTCAGAGCAGAACTGTCAAACCGAAAGCTCAATGTGAGCTCCACCTTGCAGGCACGTTCGGATCCATTACCCACCGGAAAGAAGTTCCATTCGCCAACCAAATGAGAAAATGGCCCGTCACGTAACTCCATGTTGACCCGGCGTTCGGGCGTGTGGACATTTCGTGTGGTGAACGTTTGACGGATCCCGCCAAACGAGACGACCATTTCTGCAATCATTCCGTTGTCGTGTTCCTCCAACACCCGGGCGGTATCGCACCAAGGCAAGAATTTCGCGTATTGATTGACATCGGTCACCAGGGCGTACATCTCCTGGGGGGTGTACCAGATCAAAACGGACTTCTTGACGGTTTTCATAAAATGCAGCTTGTGCGGGATTGTAGAGTGCCTGCCTTTTCCAACTTGCAGGTGCTATGTCCAAGAAACCCACCACCAATTCCCGCATCGCCGACAACAAGAAGGCAGCATACAACTACTTCTTTGAGGAACGATTTGAAGCGGGACTCGTACTCGAAGGGTGGGAGGTCAAGTCGGTGCGCGAGGGCAAAGTGCAGCTGACCGACGGCTATGTCGTCATCCGCAATGAAGAACTGTTCATTCTGGGCCTGCAGATCCACGCACTGCATACCGCCTCAACGCATGTGAACCCTGATCACTTGCGTACGCGCAAGCTCTTGATGCACAAGGAGCAAATTCAGCGGCTCATTGGAAAGGTGGAGCAAAAAGGCTACACCCTGGTCCCCATCCACCTGTATTGGAAAGAAGGTCGGGTCAAGTGCGAGATTGCCCTGGCCAAGGGCAAGGCTGAGCACGACAAGCGCGACACCATCAAAGACCGCGAAGGCAAGCGTGAGGTCGAGCGTGCCATGAAAAGCCACAACCGCTAACCAGGCGCAGCGGCCTCTCGGTCACGCCAGATGGCGTAGCGGGTGTGCGTCGGGTGCCCACGGGCTGACGAAGAACGGCTCCACCATCTCTGGGGTCACGTCTTCGATGCGTGCTGGGTTCCACGCGGGTTGGTGGTCCTTGTCCACTGCCAGGGCACGGATACCCTCCACGGTTTCGCTGCGCGAACCTTTGCGTTGCAGGTGGGCGGTATCGAAGCAGTGCTGCACCAGGTCACGCTCCATGCGCAAATCGTCGGCCAGGGTCATGCCGCGAGCGCGGCGCACCTGCTCCAGCACCACGTGCAGCATCAAAGGGCTGCGCTGGCGTAGCGTAGTCGCTACCTTGCGCGCTTCCTCGGTACCCAGGGCGTCCAGCGACGCGAGGATGGTGGAGACACGGTCAGCTTCGAAGGGGGCCACGATTTCGGCATCAAATTCGGCTCTAGCCCCCGTGGAATTTGCGTAAGCAGCTATCAAATTCGTAGCAATCCAGTCCTGCAGCTGCGCCAGCGAACTCCTTCCCTGCAGCCCGTCCCACAAGGCGTGCAGGTGGGCGGCCGGTACACAAATGTCGGCCAGGCCCCAGGCCACGGCTTGCGCGCCGTTGATGGTGTTTCCGGTCAGAGCCAGGTATTCGCCCACATGACTGGGGCAGCGGCTCAGGAAGTAGCCACCCCCCACGTCGGGGAACAAGCCGATGCCGGTCTCGGGCATGGCCATCTTGGTGTGCTCCGTGACGATGCGCATAGTCGCTCCCTGACTGATTCCCATGCCGCCACCCATGACGATACCGTCCATGAATGCGACGTAGGGCTTGGGGTAGGTGTGGATCAGATGATTGAGGGTGTACTCCTCTGTGAAAAAGGTCCCCAACGCCGGATCGTCCGCCAGGGCGGCCTGGTGGAAGAATCGGATGTCGCCGCCTGCGCAAAAGTTGCCAAAGTAGCTTTCCGGGGTGCCTGGCACACCGGTCTTGTTGGTGCCGCGAATAGCCACCGCAAATACGGCCGGGTCGTCTTTCCACGCTCGCAGGGTGG
>JAYRUL010000191.1:0-4424 GCA_041919095.1 Rhodoferax sp.
CCACCAAACTTGGCAGCCAGCACAGTGGTGATCGCAGCGGTCAGGGTGGTCTTGCCATGGTCCACGTGGCCAATGGTGCCGACGTTAACGTGCGGCTTGGTTCGTGTGAATTTCTCTTTTGCCATTTTCAAACTCCGAAAAGATTGCCTACAACCAACTCGTCCTGCCACTACCTCTCGAGCAATGGCAACTCAAAATTCGTGGTGCCCATGGCGGGAATCGGACCCGCGACCTCTCCCTTACCAAGGGAGTGCTCTACCACTGAGCCACATGGGCAAAAACCAAACACCTGCAACAAGTCAAACTGGAGCGGGGTAGGAGAATCGAACTCCTCGCTTTAGCTTGGAAGGCTAAGGTATTACCACTATACGAACCCCGCACAAAACCTTTCGGCCAAGGCAGTTTTTCGCACCTTGGTGCGCACCCAAGCTTTGACTTGTCTGGTGGAGAGGGCTGGATTCGAACCAGCGTACTCGTAAGAGGGCAGATTTACAGTCTGCTGCCATTAACCACTCGGCCACCTCTCCAAGGTGAACCCCGGATTATGCCACGAAGATTTTGCCGCGTCCTATCTTTTGAAACAGATTTCTTCGCATACGGGGCCAAACGATGTCAGTTCGTTGATTCTGCGCTACGGAGGTGTTGGTCGCGCCAGGCCTTGGCTTGGGAAAAATGGCCACAGCCAATAAAGGGAACCGGAGGCCGCAAGGCCGACAGCGGAGACGGATGGTTTGCCAGAAGGATTCGGTGACGGCGTGCGTCGATCAGGGCGCGCTTGCTTTGCGCGTGGCCGCCCCACAGCATGAAAACACTGGGTTGCCCGTGGTCGGATACATGACGGATGACAGCGTCCGTGAGCACTTCCCAGCCTTTGCCGGCATGGCTGGCGGGTTGGCCTTCCTCCACCGTCAGGCAGGTATTGAGCAACAAAACCCCCTGCTGCGCCCACTTCAACAGGCTGCCGCCCGGGTGCGGGAAGGCCGGGGGTGGCACCCCCAAGTCGCGCTGAATTTCCTTGAAGATGTTGCGCAGCGACGGCGGCAGGGCCACACCTGGGCGCACCGAAAACGCCAGCCCTTCGGCCTGACCGCGCCCGTGGTAAGGGTCCTGGCCCAGGATGACCACGCGCACGGCTTCGGGCGGCGTCAACGCCAGCGCGCGCAACGGTTGCGGTGGGAAGACGGTGGCCCCCGCTTGCAGCCGCTGCGCCAAGAAATCGCGCAACACGCAACCCGCATCGCTGGCGAAGAAGGCGTCCACCAACGGTTGCCAGCCCGGTGCCACCAACCAGTCGGTCGGAACGGCGCTGCGCAGTTGGTCGTCCACAGGCTGGTTCCTCCGCGCGGGCTCAGGCAAACAGGGTGGCCAGGGCCTGGCCGGGTTCCTCGGCGCGCATGAAGGCTTCGCCAACTAGGAATGCATGCACACCGGCTTCGCGCATGCGCTGCACATCGGCAGGACTTGCAATGCCGCTTTCGGTGACGACGATGCGCTCCGACCCTGCCATATCCTTGAGTGCCAGGGTGGTGTCCAGGGACACCTCAAAAGTCTTGAGGTTGCGGTTGTTGATGCCCACCAAGGGCGTTTTCAGCTTCAGGGCACGCTCCATCTCGGCGCGGTCGTGCACCTCGACCAGCACCGCCATGTCCAGGCTGCTGGCGACGGCCTCAAAGTCGCGCAGCTGCGCGTCGTCCAGGCAGGCGGCAATCAGTAGGACGGCGTCGGCACCCATGGCGCGGGCTTCGTACACCTGGTACGGGTCGACCAGAAAGTCCTTGCGCAGCACCGGCAACTGGCAACTGGCCCGTGCCTGCTTGAGCGCATCGACGCTGCCCTGGAAAAACTGCCGATCGGTCAGCACCGAGAGGCAGGCGGCGCCGTACTCGGCATAGCTTTGTGCAATGTCGGCAGGGATAAAGTCTTCGCGCAGCACGCCCTTGGAGGGGCTGGCCTTTTTGACCTCGGCAATCACGGCGCTCTGGCCGGCCTGCACGCGCTGGCGGATGGCGCCCAGAAAGTCGCGCGTGAGCACGCGGCTTTCGGCGTCGGCCCGCATGGCCTCCAAGGACACCCGCTTTTTGGCCGCAGCCACCTCCTGGTGTTTGACGGCGACGATTTTTTCCAGAATATCGGACATGGGAGTTCTTTCAGGTGGCACTCAGGGATTGGCCCAGGGCCACCAGGGCCTGCAATTTGGCCTTGGCAGCGCCGGACTCGATGGCATTGCGTGCGCGCCGCAGCCCCTCTTCCATGCTCGGCACCACATTGGCCGCGTACAGGGCAACACCGGCATTGAGCGCGACGATCTGCTTGGCCGGCCCCTCCTGGTTATCCAACACACCCAGCAGCATGGCTTTGGAGTCTTCGGGCGTCTGCACGCGCAAGGCGCGGTGGCTGACCATGGCCAAGCCGAAGTCTTCGGGGTGGATTTCATATTCGCGCACCACGCCGTCCTTGAGCTCACCCACCAAGGTGGCGGCCCCCAGCGAGACCTCGTCCATGCCGTCGCGGCCATAGACCACCACGGCGTGCTCAGCGCCCAGGCGTTGCAGGGCGCGCACTTGAATACCGACCAGATCAGGGTGGAACACGCCCATCAAGATATTGGGCGCACCGGCCGGGTTAGTGAGCGGCCCGAGGATATTGAAGATGGTGCGCACGCCCAGCTCGCGGCGCACCGGAGCCACGTTTTTCATGGCCGGGTGGTGGTTGGGGGCGAACATGAAACCCACGCCTACCTCGGCGATGCAGTGCGCGATCTGCGTCGGGCTCAGGTGGATGGACACGCCCAGGCTTTCCAGCACGTCGGCACTGCCGCTCTTGCTGCTCACACTCCTGCCGCCGTGCTTGCTCACGCGCGCGCCTGCGGCAGCGGCGACAAACATGGCGCAGGTGGAGATGTTGAAGGTATGCGAGCCGTCGCCGCCGGTACCGACGATATCCACCAGGTGGGTGGTGTCGGCCACCTCCACTTTGGTGGAAAACTCGCGCATGACCTGCGCGGCGGCGGTGATCTCGCCGATGGTTTCCTTCTTGACGCGCAAGCCGGTGATGAGCGCGGCCATCATCACCGGTGACATTTCGCCGGACATGATCTGGCGCATCAGATGCAGCATTTCGTCGTGAAAGATCTCGCGGTGCTCGATGGTGCGCTGCAGCGCCTCTTGCGGCGTAATGGTGACGGGGGTGCCGGTCATGCGGTGCTCCTTTACGTTTGCGGCGCTTCGGTCAGCGCCAGTTTGATGCCAAAGCCGATAAACAGGGCACCCGCCACGCGGTCCAAGACCTGCAAGCTTTTCTGCACCAGCCCAGCGCGCTGCGCCAACCAGGCTGCGGCCAGAGCCCAGCCGATGTTGACCCACAGGCCATTGAAGTTGAACAGCAGCCCCAGCAACAAAAACGCCAGCGGCTTGTTCTCTACGCCTGGCGCGATGAACTGCGGCACAAAGGCCAGGAAGAACAGCGCCACCTTGGGGTTGAGCGCATTGGTGGCAAAGCCCCGCAACAAGACCGTTTTATAGCCAAATGAGCCACTAGCCCCCGAGGAATATGCGTAACCAGCTTCCAAATTGATAGCAGATTCACCCCGAACCAGCAGCAGCACCCCCACATAGACCAGGTAGGTCGCACCCAGCCACTTCAGCACGGTAAATGCCATGCCGGACGCGGCCAGCAGCGCGCTCACTCCCACGGCTGCCGCGACGATGTGCACAAAGCACCCGGCGGTAATACCCAGCGCCGCCGCGATACCGGCGCGGGCACCGTGGCGCAGGGCGTTGCTGACGATGTAGAGCACATCCGGGCCCGGCGTCAGGTTCAGCAGCAAACCGGCAGCCACGAACAACAGCAGTGAATCGGCGCTCATGGTGGTATCCCTGTTCTCAGTAGGGGCCGCTGGCACCACCCGAAGGCGCGGGTGCTGCAGGCTGGGCAAAAAACTGGCGCACGCAGGCAATCGCATGGTCGATGCCCGCCGCGTCCACATCCAGGTGGGTGACAAAGCGCAATCCGATCAGCCCCGTGGCCAGCACGCCGTGCGCTTTCAGGTACTCCAAGAGGGCGGGGCCACGGCCATCGGCTACGTCCACAAACACAATATTGGTCTGGGCCGAGCGCACGGCCAAGCCCTCGATACCCTTCAGCCCCTGCGCCAGGCGCTGGGCCATGGCGTGGTCGTCGGCCAGGCGCTGCACGTGGTGGTCCAGCGCGTATTGCGCGGCAGCCGCCAGCAGGCCCACCTGGCGCATGCCGCCCCCGGCCATCTTGCGCACGCGGTGGGCGCGCGCAATCAGCTCGCGGCTGCCGCACAGCATGGAGCCGACGGGAGCGCCCAGCCCTTTGCTGAAGCAGACCGAGACGCTGTCGAACAGGCCAGTGATGCGCCGCGCCGCATCCCAAGTGCCCCCACGCTCCACCGCTTGCGC
>JAYRUL010000192.1:0-4385 GCA_041919095.1 Rhodoferax sp.
GTTGGCAGGGCGAGATGGTAAGGGGGAATCCGGGTTTTTCAAGGCGCAAGCGCTTCAATTGGCCTTTTGGGGGTGGGGATTTGGGCGCGCCGGACGAAACACCTGCGCATCGGCGTAGAACGCCGGTTCGGCATTGGCACTGCACCACCCGGGCACCCCAAGCACGGGCAGATGCGCAAACGGTTTGGACGCCAGCGTCTCTACATCCAGCGCGCGGGCCAGCCAGGCGTCCCAATCTGCTATGGCTTTTGTAGCTGCTTGCGCACGCAGGACGTGGGCTGTGTGCGGTTTTCGTGGGAAAACCAGCTGTTCCAGCAAGGCGTGCCCCAGCACGACCAGGCGTGTTTGCTGCCACAAGGGGCGCAGGTCCCCAAAAACCGCCGCCCAATCCTTGCGCACCAGCGCTTCCCACAGGGCATCCGGCGCATGCAGCAAGGCACCGTTTTCGTCCAGCAGCGTAATGGCGTCACGCACCGGACCGCGCCGCCCACCCACGCCATGGTGCGCCATCTGCTCGGCCTGCAAACGGTTGAGCGTGCGCTTGGTCTGCGGGAAACGCATCCAGACCAGGGCATTGAAAAAATCATGCAGACCGTCGCGGGTGGGTACACAGCCGGTAGCAAAAATGTGCTGCTCGTAGGCGCAGCCCTCGGGCAATTGCGCCTGTGCTACAAAGCGCACGGGGGCCAAGCCGGTGGCATTGAGCGCTTCGGGTTGGGCTTGACCGCGCAAGATCTGCTGCGCGATCGGTTCACCCAGTTCGCGCCAGTCGGCCAGCCAGGGCTCGGCCCATTTGATGTGGTGCAGGGGAACGATTACGCGGCTCGCCACGCCAGCGCCTCGCCCGCCGCCAGGGGTTTGAGTTCGGCATCGCCAAAGACAAAGCGCTCGGGTGGCGTCCAGTTTTCACGGCGCAACGTCAAGGTGCCCGTGTTGCGCGGCAGGCCGTAGAAATCCGCACCAAAGAAGCTGGCAAAGCCTTCCAGGCGGTCCAGCGCACCGGCTGCATCAAACGCCTGGGCATACAGTTCCATGGCGGCATGCGCGGTGTAGCAACCAGCGCAGCCGCTGGCATGCTCCTTGAGGTGCACGGGGTGCGGCGCGCTGTCGGTGCCCAGGAAGAACTTGGGGTTGCCGCTGGTGGCGGCGCGCACCAGGGCCTGGCGGTGCACTTCGCGCTTCAAGACCGGCAGGCAGTAGTAATGCGGGCGGATGCCACCGGTAAAGATGGCATTGCGGTTGTAGAGCAGGTGGTGCGCGGTGATGGTGGCGCCCAGATGGGCATCGGCGCTGGCCACGTAGTCAGCCGCTTCGCGGGTGGTGATGTGCTCCATCACGATCTTCAGTCCCGGAAAGTCGCGGCGCAGGGGCTGCAACTGCTGGTCGATGAACACGGCCTCGCGGTCGAACAGGTCGATCTCGGGCGACGTCACCTCGCCATGCACCAGCAGCAGCAGGCCCGCGCGTTGCATGGCTTCCAGCACGGGGTAGATCTTGCGCAGATCGGTCACGCCCGCATCGCTGTTGGTGGTGGCACCAGCCGGGTAGAGTTTGCAGGCCACCACACCGGCCGCCTTGGCCGCGACGATTTCACCGGGAGCCAGGTTGTCGGTGAGGTAGAGCGTCATGAGGGGCTCGAACACCATGCCCGCGGGCACCGCGGCCAGGATGCGCTCTTTGTAGGCCAGCGCCTGCGCCGCGGTGGTGACCGGGGGCTTCAGGTTGGGCATGACGATGGCGCGGGCAAACTGCGCCGCGGTGTGGGGCACCACGGTGGCGAGAGCGGCCCCGTCGCGCACATGCAAGTGCCAGTCGTCGGGGCGGGTGAGGGTGAGCGTGTTCATGGGGCTATTGTCCCAAATGTGCAGGCCCACAAACGCGCGCAACCCGGCCAGGCCGACACGGCGCTGCAAGGGTGCCGGGGACGGGCTTTACAATCCGTCCCGCCACGCGACATGGGGTCGGGTGGCCAAACGCTAGGGGTGCTGACGCAAAGGCTGCGTCGGCTGAGATAACACCCTGGAACTTGATCAAGGTAATACTTGCGCAGGGAAGCGTGATGCAACCGCGGCTGCACCCATAGGGGGCTGCCGCGCGCCATTGCCCCCTGCCATCGCACAAGGACACACGATGGCACACCACCACTCTCCATTTCGGCTGCAACCCATTGCCACGGCCCTCGCGCTGCTGGCCTCGGCCTGCGCGCTGGCACAAACCAACCCACAGCTGCCTACGGTCACCGTAGCGTCCAAGGCCGCGCCGGTACTCGACACCGAGCGGGCCGACGTGGGTGGCTTTGGCCAGGGCCTGGCGCAGACGCCGCAAAGCGTGAACGTGCTGGGTGCCGATTTGCTGGCCACCACCGCCACCAGCAGCCTGTCGCAGGTGATCAAGCTCGACGCCTCGCTGGCCGACAGCTACAACACCACCGGCTACGTAGAAGGCCTGACCGTGCGCGGCTTCTTGCTGGATGCCAGCACCAACTTCCTGCGCAATGGCCTGGGCGTGTCCAACTACGCGCCCATCGCACTGGAAAACAAGGAGCGCATTGAAGTGCTCAAGGGCGTGTCCGGCCTGCAGGCCGGTGTAAGTGCCCCAGGCGGACTGGTCAACCTGGTGACCAAGACGCCGCAGGCCGACGCCTTCACTACCGTGAGCCTGGGGACCGACAGCTACAACGGCTCCAAGTTTCACCTGGACACCAACACGCACCTGGGGGCAGTGGGTGTGCGCCTGAACCTGGCGAGTGAAAACCTGCGCACGCAGTTTGACAAGGCCGACGGCACGCGCGAATTCGCCAGCCTGGCCCTGGCCACCCAAGCCGGTGACACCAAGCTGTCGGCCGACCTGGAATACCACCGCAAGCAACAGCCCTCGGTGCCCGGCCTGGGCCTGCTGGACCGCAACGGCGACGGCATGGGCGACACCCTGCCCGCACCGGTCTACAGCCGCCTGAACCTGAACAACCAGAGCTGGTCGCAACCGTTTGAAGCCACCAGCACCGCCGCGCAGTTCGCCATCGACCAGCGCCTGGGTGCCCAGTGGCAAGGGCGCTTCAGTGCCGGCACGCAGCGCAGCACCATCCAGGACCGGCTGGCGTTTCCAGACGGTTGCAGCAACGCCGCCAACTACGTCTATCCGGGCCTGTGCGCCAATGGCGACGTGGACATCTACGACTACCGCAGCGAAAACGAGGTGCGCACCACCACCGCCTGGGAGGCACGCCTCTCCGGCAAGCTGCAGGCACTGGGCTTTGCCCACCGCGTCCACCTGGGCTTGAGTGGCCGCCAGGCCCGCACCGAGCTGAACCCCACCCAGGCCTACAACTGGGTCGGCAGCACCAACATCGACGCACCCGTGGCCCTGGCTGGAGACGGCACGGCCGCCGACCTCAACACCAACAGCCGCGAGCGCAGCACCGACGTGGCGGCGTCGCTGGTGAGCGATCTGTCCGCCAGCCTGCAAAGCTTTGTCGGCCTGCGCAGCGCGCGCCTGAACCGCAGTAGCGAGCGCAGCGACGGCTCGCGCGCCATTGCCTTGGAAGAAACCGTGACCACGCCCTGGGCCGGTCTGGGCTGGACAGCCGCGCCCGGCACCTTGCTGTATGCGTCCTGGGGGGAAGGTGCGGAGCTGGAGGCCGTGCCCAACCGCCCGACCAAGTTCACCAACGCCGGTCAGGTACTGCCCGCCCTTAAAAGCACGCAAACCGAACTGGGCCTGAAATGGCAGGCCCAGCCCCGCCTTTTGGTGACAGCAGCCCTGTTCAACATCGACAAACCCTATGCCGACGACCAGCCCACGGGCAGCGGCATTCCGCAGCGCGTGGCCGGTGGCAAGACGGCGCGGCATCGCGGGCTGGAACTGTCGGTGGCCGGGCCGCTGACCAGCCAATGGTCGATGCAAGCCAGCTGGACGGCGCTGGATGCGAAGTACACCGCCGCCGTGGACCCCGCCTTGGTCGGCCAGACGGTCACCAACGTACCCAAGTCCAAGGGTTCGCTGTTTGCCGACTACAAGGTGGCAGCGGTTTCGGGCCTGTCTTTCAGCAGCCTGCTGACGTTTGAAAGCGGCAAGACCGCCACCAGCGACGGCGCGGTCACCCTGCCCGATGCCTGGCAACTCGATGCCGGCCTGCGCCTGCAGAACCGCCTGATCGGGCGCGCCACGCAGTGGAGCCTGTGGGTGGAAAACCTGACCGACCGCAGCTACTGGCGCGAGTCCCCCACCATGTACTGGGGTGGCACCTACCTGTTCCCGTCCACGCCGCGGACGGTGCGGGCGAAGGTCACTGTCGAGTTCTGATTGGTTGGGGTCAGAGCACATCGCTTCGCGAGTGGTCTGACCCCAATGTCCTATGAAGATTTGCCTGCTCGGCGCGGAGTGCA
>JAYRUL010000193.1:0-4385 GCA_041919095.1 Rhodoferax sp.
GCTTGGGGTGTGGCGCTGGGCCGATTTGCTGGTCCGCAGGACCTGATGAGGCCCAGTGCCACACCCCAAGCCCGCTGCTCGCGAACCTACCAGCCACATCCCGCCCTCCGACTCCCATCACTTCCGCACCACCGCCGTAGGTGCCAGCGTCTCTGCCCGCAATTTGCTGGCCGCAAAGTTAGAGCTGAACGGCGCACGTTTGATGTAGCGCCCCTTGCCTTGCACCGCCCGCAAATCCCCCTGCACAAACACCAACTCGCCTTGGCTCACGGTGTGGCTGGGAATGCCCTGCACGGTGCGGCCTTCGAAGATGTTGAAGTCGCCCTTGCTGTG
The DNA here is from genome assembly GCA_041919095.1 of Rhodoferax sp. Lineage (GTDB taxonomy): Bacteria > Pseudomonadota > Gammaproteobacteria > Burkholderiales > Burkholderiaceae_C > Allorhodoferax. The sequence continues at coordinate 334 of JAYRUL010000193.1, forward strand.
CTGCGTCTTGGCGGACAAGGTCTTGGTTCCGGCGGGGTCCCACACCACCAGATCGGCGTCGGCACCCACCGACACGCTGCCCTTTTGCGGGTAGAGGTTGAACAGCTTGGCCGTGTTGGCGGAGGTGATGGCCACGAACTCACTGGGCGTGAGGCGCCCCGTGTTCACGCCTTCGTCCCAGATCACGGCCAGGCGCTCTTCCACGCCACCGCAGCCGTTGGGAATCTTGGCGAAATCGTCCTTGCCCGCAGCCTTTTGTGCGGCGCAGAAGGTGCAGTGGTCGGTGGCCGTGGTGTGCAGACTGCCGCTTTGCAAGCCGCGCCACAAAAACTCTTGGTGGCCCTTGGGCCGAAACGGCGGGCTCATGACGTGGGCGGCGGCGGTCGCAAAGTCCGGGTGGCGGTACACGCTGTCATCCACCACCAAATGCCCGGCCAGCACCTCGCCATACACGCGTTGGCCCCGGGCGCGGGCGCGGGCAATCGCCTCGGCGGCCTCAATGCAGCTCACGTGCACCACGTAGATCGGCACGTTCAGCACCTCGGCAATGGCAATGGCGCGGTTGGCGGCTTCGCCTTCCACCGTGGGCGGGCGCGACAGCGGGTGGCCTTCCGGCCCGGTGATGCCCATCTCGGCCACCTGCTTTTGCAGCAGGTAGACCAGTTCGCCGTTCTCGGCGTGCACGGTGGGCATGGCGCCCAGCTCCATGCAGCGCTTGAAGCTGTTCACCAGGGTTTCGTCGTCGGCCATGATGGCGTTCTTGTAGGCCATGAAGTGCTTGAAGCTGTTCACGCCCTCCTGCTGCACCAGGGTGCCCATGTCGCGGTGCACGGACTCATCCCACCAGGTGATGGCGACGTGAAAGCTGTAGTCGGCTGCGGCCTTCTCGGCCCATCCGCGCCAGGTCTGGTAGGCCTCCAGGATGGGTTGCTGCGGGTTGGGAATGACGAAGTCGATGATGCTGGTGGTGCCCCCGGCCAGGCCCGCGGCGGTGCCGGTAAAGAAGTCGTCCATGGTGACGGTGCCCATGAAGGGCAGCTGCATGTGGGTGTGCGGGTCGATGCCGCCGGGCATGACGTACTGGCCCGCGGCGTCCACCACGGTGGCCCCGGCGGGCGCGCTCAGGTTCTCGCCCACGGCCACGATGCGGCCGTCTTGGGTGATGACGTCGGCTGCAAAGGCCCGGTCGGCATTGACCACGGTGCCGCCACGAATAAAGAGGGTTGCCATAGATGCTCCTAAAACAATAGCTACTTACGCATGATTGACGGGTGCTAGAGGCTGATTTGATGCATAAATTGGCACGAAACGCCTCAGGCCCGGCGCATCGGGTTGTGGGGGTGGGTGGTCCAGTCCTGGTGCGTGGAGCTGACAGGCAGGCCGGTGCGCAGGTCGGTTTCGCCCGGGGCCAGGGTACGCAGGGTGATGCAGTCGGGCACCGGGCACACGGTCACGCACAGGTTGCAGCCCACGCACTCTTCTTCTTTCACCCGGAAATGGCGCTTGCCGTCCTGCCAGGCCGTGATGGCCTGGTGGCTGGTGTCTTCGCAGGCAATGTGGCAGCGCCCGCACTCGATGCAAAAGTCCTGGTTGATGGCGGCTTTCACCGTGTGGTTCAGGTTCAGGTACTGCCAGTCGGTCACGCTGGGCACGGCCTTGCCCACCACCTCGGCCACGCGCGCATAGCCTTTGCTGTCGAGGTAGTTGGACAAACCGTCCGCCATCTCCTGCACGATCTTGAAGCCGTAGACCATGGCGGCGGTGCACACCTGCACGTTGCCCGCGCCCAGGGCCAGAAAGTCCAAGGCGTCGCGCCAGGTGCTTACTCCCCCAATGCCGCTGATGGGCATTCCCGCCGTGACGGGGTCGCGCGCAATTTCGGCCACCATGTTCAGGGCAATGGGCTTGACTGCCGGGCCGCAGTAGCCGCCGTGGCTGCCCATGCCGCCGGTGGCCGGGCTCATGGTCAGCGTGTCCGGGTCCACGCCCATGATGGAGTTGATGGTGTTGATCAGGCTCACCGCGTCGGCCCCGCCGCGCTTGGCGGCCTGGGCGGGCAGGCGGATGTTGGTGATGTTGGGCGTAAGCTTCACGATCACCGGCAGGCGGCTGTACTGCTTGCACCAGGCTGTGACCATTTCGATGTACTCGGGCACCTGGCCCACGGCGGCGCCCATGCCGCGCTCGCTCATGCCGTGCGGGCAGCCAAAGTTCAGTTCGATGGCGTCGGCCCCGGTGTCTTCCACGCGCGCCAAGATGGCGCGCCACGACGCCTCCTGGCACGGCACCATGAGCGACACCACCATGGCGCGGTCGCTCCAGGCGCGCTTGACTTCGGCAATCTCGCGCAGGTTCAGTTCCAGGTCGCGGTCGGTAATGAGTTCGATGTTGTTAAAGCCCAGCAAGCGCCGGTCCGGCGTGAGCAGCGCGCCGTAGCGCGGACCACTCACGTTGACCACCGGCGGCCCGGCTTCGCCCAGCGTTTTCCAGACCACGCCGCCCCAACCCGCCTCAAAGGCGCGGTGCACGTTGTAGGCCTTGTCGGTCGGCGGCGCGCTGGCCAGCCAGAAGGGGTTGGGGCTGCTGACCCCGGCGAATGTAGTGTGCAGATTGGCCATGCGGTGTCTCCCTTAGCGTGCCAGCGGCGTGTCCGACAGGGCGGCGTGGATGGCGTGGGCCGACTGCATGCCGTGGGCCACCGCCTCTACGGTCAGGTCCAGGCCGCCTGCGCGGCAGTCGCCCCCAGCCCAGACGCCGGGCAGGTTGGTGGTCCCTTCGGCGTCGGTGGCGATGCGCCCGTCTTGCAGCGCCAGGCCAGCCGCAGCCAGCATGTCGCTCACCAGCGTCTGGCCGATGGCCTTGAACACCAGGTCGGCCTCCCAACGCTGTTCACGCCCGGTGGGTTGCAGGCGGCCGTCCAGCCAGGCTTGCTCGGCAAAGCGCACGGCGCAGGCGTGGCCGCCGTGGCCCTCGATCTCCACCGGAGTCAGGTAGTGGTGCAGCACTACGCCGTGGGTTTGCGCCCATTCCTGTTCCACCTGCGAGGCCCCCATCTGCTCGGGGCCGCGCCGGTACACCATGTGCACCGCTTGCGCGCCCAGCATCTTGCTTTGCGCGGCGATGTCCACCGCGGTCATGCCGCCCCCAATCACAACCACCCGGCGCCCCATGGCCAGGGTGGACACATCGGCCGTCTGGCGCAGGCGGGCGATGAAGTCCACCGCGTCCTGCACACCCTGAAGGTCTTCGCCGGGCACACCCAACCTGCGTGTGCCGCCAAGGCCCAGGCCCAGGAAGACTGCGTCAAACTCCTGGCGCAGGCCCTGGAACTGCTCGGGGGTTTCCAGCGCCCAGCCGGTGCGCACGGCAATGCCGCCGATGGAGAGCAACCAGTCAATTTCCTGCTGCGCAAAATCGCCCGGTGTCTTGTAGCGCGCCAAGCCGTATTCATTAAGCCCCCCGGCCTTGGGCTTGGCGTCAAACACCGTTACCGTGTGACCGTTGCGAGCCAGCGCGTGGGCACAGGCCAGCCCGGCCGGGCCTGCCCCCACCACGGCGACGCGCCGACCGGTATCGCTGGCGCGCGTGAACAAGGGGGGCGCAGATGGCTGCAGCGCCGCATCGGTGGCAAAGCGCTGCAGCCGCCCGATGGCCACCGGGCGCTGCTCCTGCGTGGCGCGCACGCACACCGCCTCGCACAGGTTTTCGGTGGGGCACACGCGTGCACACATCCCGCCCAGGGGGTTGGGTTCCAGAATGGCGTAGGCGGCCCCGCGCAGGTTGCCGTCGGCGATGCGCTGGATGAACGACGGTACGTCGATGCCGGTGGGGCAGGCGCTGGCGCAGGGCGCGTCAAAACAGTACAGGCAGCGTGCGGCCTCCTGCAACGCCTGCGTGGGGGTGAAACGCGGCACGGCATCGCCAAAGTGGCGGGCGTAGTCCGCAGCAGCAAGGCGACCGGCGCGGATGTCGGGAAGCGGGGCAGTGGGCACAGCGCACTCCAGTTCAAAAATCTGACCGTCTGGTCAAGATATGGCATGCATCCTATGCCG
>JAYRUL010000194.1:0-4360 GCA_041919095.1 Rhodoferax sp.
GTGGCCATGATTGGCGCAGCCTGGCTGGGCGCACCGGCGTTTGCTGCCTGGGGCGTGCAGCCCATCTATGCCATGGCAGTGGGTGTGATGGCAGGCGGCGCGCTGCAGTTGGGCGCGATTTGGTGGGCGCTGGCGCGCCGCGGTCTGGCACCCCGCCTGCGCCTGAGCCTGTCGGGTGCGCGTGCGGCCTGGGCCCAGAGCGATACCCGGCGCATCGTGCAGTTGATGGGCCCGGCCTTGCTGGGGGTGAGCGTGTCGCAGATTTCGCTGTTGATCAATACGCAGATCGCCTCCCACTTGGCAGTGGGGTCGGTTACCTGGCTCAACAGTGCCAGCTTGTTGATGGAGTTCCCCACCGCCCTGCTCGGGGTAGCCTTGGGGGTGGTGCTGATGCCGCAGTTGGCAGCGGCCAAGGCGTCAGGCGATAGCGAGCGCTTTTCAGCCATGATCGACTGGGGCCTGCGCCTGGTGGTTTTGCTGGGCGTGCCTTGTGCGGTGGCGCTGCTGACGTTTGCCAAACCGCTGGTGGCGGTGCTGTTCCACAACGGTGCCTATACCGCGCATGACGTGGCCCAGACCACTCTGGCCTTGATGGGTTACGGCGCGGGCATCCTGGGCTTGGTGGCCATCAAGGTGCTCGCGCCCGGATACTTTGCTACGCAGAACATCCGTACGCCTGCGCTGATCGGGTTGGCCGTCCTGTTCATCACCCAGGGGTTCAACCTGGTCTTGGTGCCGCGCATGGCGCACGCTGGGTTGGCACTGTCCATTGGGCTGGGCGCCATGGTCAATGCGCTGTGGTTGTTGGTGGGGCTGTTGCGCAGCAAGACGTTTGTGCCATCGCCGGGTTGGGGGCGGTTTGCGTTGCAGGTGCTGGCAGCGAGTGCTTTGCTGGCGATTTTCTTGATGTGGGCCAATACGGCCGTGCCCTGGGTTGAGCTGGGTGGCGAAAAACTGAAGCGAATTGGGCTTCTGGCTGTTGCGGTACCTGCGTCAGCAGCTATCTATTTCGTAGCAATCTGGGGGGCGGGCTTGTCCGTACGGCAATTGCTGCGGCGTTGAGGTAGAGTGAAGCCACTGTGAACCTGTCTTTTGCCATTCCCACTGCGCTGGATTACTTTGGGGCCCTGGTCGATAGTGACCGGGACTTTGCGCTGTTTGAGGCGGCGGTTTGCCTGGGCCAGGATGCCTACCCGTACCTGGACGTGCAGGCGGTGCTGGGTGAAGTGGATTTGCTGCAAGCCCGCGTCTTGAAACGATTGCCCGCAGATGCCGGGCCGGTGCAAAAGCTGCGCATCCTGAACCAGTTCTTTTACGGCGATCTGGGCTTTGGCGGCAACCTCAACGATTACTACGACCCCGACAACAGCTATGTGCACCGGGTACTGGCCACCCGCCGGGGCATTCCGGTAGCGTTGGCGGTGTTGTGGATGGAGATGGCCCAGGGTCTGGGCTTGGCGGCGCGGGGCGTGGGGTTTCCCGGTCACTTTCTGATCAAGATCAACTTGCCCATGGGCCAGGTGGTGATTGACCCACTCAATGGCCAGTCCTTGAGCCGCGAAGAATTGGCGGAGCGCCTGGAGCCCTACCGGCGCAGCGGGCAGCACGAGGCCATGGATGCCCCGCTGGGCTTGTTCTTGCAAACGGCTGCCTCGCGTGACATCGTGGCGCGCATGCTGCGCAACCTGAAAGAGATTTTCCAATCCCGCAACGACTGGCAAAACCTGCTGGCGGTGCAGGAACGCCTGATCGTGTTGCTACCGGACAGCTGGATCGAGTACCGCGACCGCGGACTGGCCCATGCCGAACTGGGGCATACCGAGCAGGCCTTGGCAGACCTGGAGTGTTACCTGGTGCATGCCGACGATAGTGTGGACAGCGATGCCGTGGCCGACTGGGTCGACGTGCTGCGCAAGTCCTGAGCCTCTTTTCTACCCCCCAAAGAAGGATCGTTTCGATGTCTCTGCGTTTTCGTATTTCCGCGCGTGGCCTGGCTTGCCTGGCCGTCTCCCTCAGTACGCTGACCGTGGCGCAAGCTGGCGAACGCGGGGCTATCCGCCTGCCCAACGCCAAGGAAATCCCGGCCTGGTGCAACCAGAGTCTGGGCCAGGCGCGCGCGCGCATTGCCAAGCTCAAGGCCTTGCCGCTGCAGCAGGTTAACACCAAGACCGTTTTGCATGCCTGGAACGACCTGGACCGTGTGTTGCAGGACGTGTGGGGACCGATTGGCCTGCTCTCCGAAACCAGCCCCGATCCGGCAGTGCGCAAGGCGGCCGAAGCCTGCGACCTGAAACTCTCGGCCTTGCCCAACGAGTACCTGCAGAGCACGGCCTTGTTTCAACGCGTGCAAGCCTTGCAGGTGAGCGACCCGGTGGACGCCATGGCGCGCCAGAGCATTTTGGACGACTTTGAGGAACGAGGGGTCTCGTTGCCGGCCGACAAGCGCGCGCGTGCCAAGGCCATCTTTGAACGGCTGGACAAGCTGTCGCAGGACTTTTCGCGCAATGTTCGCGATGTCACCACCCAGCTGGCCTTTGCCGAAAGCGAACTCGATGGCCTGCCGGAACAGGATCGCGCCAAACGCAAGCGCGATGCCCAGGGCAAACTGCTCTTTGGCATGGACTATCCGGATGCCGATGCGATTCTGAGCCATGTCACGGTCGAACCCACCCGCAAGGCGTTCTGGACTGCCTTCAACCAGCGGGGTGGCCAGGCCAACCTGGCCTTGCTGCAAGAGGCGGTGACGCTACGCCTGGAGCTGGCCAAGCTGATGGGCAAGACCAACTTTGCCGATTGGGCCACGCAGCGCAAGATGGCCGGCAGCGCCCAGGCCGTCAACCAGTTCCTGGACGATGTGCAGGGCCGCGTGGAAGCGCTGGAGCGCAAGGAACTGGACGAGCTGCGCCAAGAGAAAGTTCGCCTGACCGGCGACGCCAACGCCACCCTGCAGCGCTGGGACGTCAGCCTGATGCAGCAGCGCCTCAAGAAAGCACGCTACAGCGTGGACCAGAGCGCAGTGCGCGCCCAGTTTCCGGTGGACCCCACCCTTGCATGGATGTTCAAGGTGAGCGCCGACCTGTATGGGCTGGATTTCAAGGCCAATCCCAAGCTACCGGTCTGGCAGAGCGATGTGCGCGCCTACGATGTGTTTGACCGCGCCAGCGGCCAGTACCTGTCCAGCTTTTACCTGGACCTGTTCCCCCGTGAAGGCAAGTACAAGCATGCGGCGGCCTTTCCGGTGCGCGGTGTATCCACGCAGATCGGGCGCACGCCGGTATCCGTCCTGGTCACCAACTTCAGCCGCGAAGGCTTTGACCAGAACGAGCTGGAGACCCTGTACCACGAGTTCGGTCACATCCTGCATGGCGTGCTGTCCAAGACGCGCTACATCCTCAATGCAGGTACCGGCGTCAAACGTGATTTTGTGGAAGCCCCGTCCCAGATGTTTGAAGAGTGGTCGCGCCGCCCTGAAACCCTGGCCTTGTTTGCTGCGGTGTGCCCGAGCTGCAAGCCGATTGATCCGCAACTGATCGAGCGCATGAACGCCTCGCGCGCCTTTGGCCGGGGCATTCAGTATGCGCGCCAGCGCCTGTATGCGGCCTGGGACATGTCCTTGCACACCGCACAGGTGGTTGATCCGATGCAGTCGTGGGCCGTGCTGGAGGGCAAGACTCCCCTGGGCCATGTGCCCGGCACGATGGTGCCCGCCGCTTTTGGTCACGTGATGGGCGGCTACCAGGCCGGTTACTACGGCTACATGTGGTCCGAAGTGCTGGCGCTGGACATGCGCAGCGCCTTTGGCAAGAACGCCATGGACACCGCCGTGGGTAGCCGCTACCGCAAACTCATTCTCGAAAGCGGTGGCGAGCGCGCGCCGGCCGAGCTGGTGGAAGCCTTCCTGCAGCGCAAGCCCTCGCCGCAAGCGTTTTTCAAGGAAATCACCGGACAGGTCCAGTAAGGAGCACGGACCATGTTGCAAAGCACGCACCGCATGCCGGGCCTGGTTGTTCGCGGCCACCAGTTTGACTTGCCCCTGTCGCCCGACAACCCCGCGCGCACCATCCGCGTGTTCGCGCGCGAGGTGGTGGCCGCGGGCAAGGAAGACGCTGCGCTGCCCTGGCTGGTGTACTTCCAGGGTGGCCCCGGTTTTGCCGCGGCGCGCCCCATGGGTGCCAGTGGCTGGATAGGGCGCGCAGTGCAGGACTACCGCGTGCTGCTGCTGGACCAGCGGGGTACGGGCCTGTCGTCGCCCATCACGGCGCAAACCCTGCAGGGCCTGAGCCCGCAGGCGCAGGCTGAGTACCTGAGCCACTTCCGGGCCGACGCCATCGTGCGCGACGCCGAAGCCATTCGCCGCGCG
>JAYRUL010000195.1:0-4355 GCA_041919095.1 Rhodoferax sp.
ATGGCAAAGATGGCCGGGATGGAGTCGACGGCAAAGATCACGTCGGTCAGCGCCACCAGGCAGATCACCATGAACAGGGGTGTAGCAATCTTCTTGCCGTTCTCCACTGTCCAGAACTTCTCGCCATCGAACTGGCGGCTCACGGGCAGCACCTTGCGCAGCAACTTCAGGGCGGGGTTGTCGTCCAGGCTGGGTTCCTGCCCGGCAGCCCACCACATCTTGATACCCGTCAGCACCAGGAAGGCTCCGAAGACGTACAGAATCCAGTGAAACTGTGCCAGCAACCAGCCGCCCACCAGAATCATGACGGTGCGCAATACGATGGCACCGATGATGCCGATCATCAGCACCCGCTTTTGGTAGGCCGCTGGCACCGCGAAGTAGGTGAAGATCATCAAGAAGACAAAAATATTGTCTACTGCCAGCGACTTCTCGATCAGGTAGCCGGTGAGAAATTCCAAGGACTTGGTGTTGGCCAGTTCAACCGAACCGGTACTGTCCTTGACCGCCCACCAAAACAAGCCATTGAACAGGAATGAGAGTGCAATCCAGATCATCGACCAGTTCAAGGCTTCTTTGACACCAATCTCATGGGCCCCTTGCTTCTTCAGGACGACGAAATCGACCACGAGTGACACCAGTACGATGCCAACGAATGTGGCCCATAGCCACAGGGGTGCAATGGTTTGCATGCAATCAACCTTTCGAAGAGACGTCAAACGGCGCAATACGCCACGTTCCTGGAAGGTCTTGCGGAAAAGGTAAAACCCTTTCGCGTGCACCGGTCACCCGGATCTTCCAGGCAACGTACTGACGATACACGCACTGCCTCCACGCGGAGGCAGCCGCTACTCCCCTTGCGGGATCGGCGTATTGTGAAGGGCGGCGCATTTCCCTGAAAGCTGCAAGGACTTTGACGGCAACCGGCATTTGCTGTACCGGGTGCTATGCTTTGTGCATGAAATTGCTTGCCAAATGGCTGTTGTATGCCGTTGCCCTACTCGCCGTAGCCAGTGTCTACAGCGGCGTCGAAATCCGCGACTTCAGCGCGGCGTTGTGGGCCGCACTCTGGATCGGGCTCTTCAATACGCTGCTGCGCCCGCTGCTGGTCATCCTCACGTTGCCAGTGACGCTGGTCACACTGGGACTGTTCCTGTTTGTCATCAATGCGCTGATGTTTTGGGCGGCAGCGAGCTTGCTCGATGGTTTTCATGTGCAGGGTTTTGCTGCCGCGTTGTGGGGCTCCCTGCTGTACTCGCTGCTGGGCATGGTGATTGATTCAGCGCTCCAGCGCCTGTTCCCGCACCGTTGATTCCACCTGGCGCGCCCGGGTGTCCACGATCGAGGCTTCAAAGTGGTCCACCGCGGCGGCATTCTTGCGTACCCATTCCTGCGCGGCGCGGAATCGGGCCAACGCAGCCGGGTAGTCCAGGTGCGCCGCGCGCGCCTCGGCCTGGGCGCGAATTGCGCGCAGGGTCCTGCCCTGCACTTCATAGGCACTGGCCAACCGTTGCCATGCCAGCGCATCGCGCGGATGATCGGCCACCCAGGTTTGCAACTGCTGCACGATGCGCTCCAAACTTCGGGTCGTGTCCGTATCCCCAGCCGACGAGGTGGCTTGCGAGCGCGCCACGGTTGCCACTTGGGCAGCCATCAGTAATTCAGTGCGACTGGGCTGGGCTGCGTCGCTCCCCGCCCCCTGCAACAGCGCCCCTGCTTGGCGGGTGTTTCCTTGTGACAAGGCCAGCTCCACACCCAACAGTCGCACCTGGCGCGCTGCCGCCGGATCGCCCCGAACCTGTGCCTGCAACTGATTCCACAGCGCCTGCGCCGACGTGAATTCGCGTAGTTTCAAGGCGGCCATGCTCGCCCCGTACAACGCGCCAGCCCGCTGCACCGGTGCCGCGCGGGCAAGTGCACCCTCCTGCCCTTGGGCCAACGCGGTCCGCAGGGCATCCACCGATCCTTGGGACATCACCCGCGCACGCGCAGCCATCATGGCCTGTTCCAGCTCCGGCTGGTTACGCTGCGACCCGGTGTCGGCACCGTCATGTGGAGCCAGCTCGATCCGGGACTGCATGTCCGCCATGCGCTCCGTACTCAAAGGGTGGCTTCGCAAGTAGGGAAAATTTCCGCTGTCATTCAACCGTGAGCCTTGTGCGAGCTTACCGAACATGGTGACAAACCCTTGCGGCGCAAACCCCGCCTGCACCGCCACGGCAAAACCCATGCGATCCGCCTCCCGTTCCATGTCCCTGGAGAAATTCAGTTGACTCTGCGCACCCAGCGCTTGACCGCCCACCATCATGGCATTGGCTGCCTGGGCAGAGTCGGCCGAGTTGCTTTTGCTGGCAGCCAACACCCCCAGAATCATGGCTCCGATCAACCAGGGGGTCTGCTGGCTCTGCCGTTCCATCGAACGCGCAATATGGCGCTGCGTAACGTGGCTGAGTTCGTGCGCCAGCACGGAAGCGAGTTCATCTCGGCTCGTCACCACACCCACCAGCCCCAAATGCAACCCAAAGTATGCGCCCGGCAAGGCAAAGGCATTGATGCTGCGATCCCGCCCCAGAAGAACCTCCCAGGCGTAGGGTTCGTCCAGCTCAGGCGGCAAGTCGCCGCGTTGGCGCGCCGCAGCCAGCAGCGGCTGCCAAATGCTGTCCACATACTCCTGCAGGATGGCATCGTCTACATAGTCCGGATCACGGTACAACTCGCGGGCGATGCGGTTGCCGATACGGCGCTCGGCGGTAGGAGTCAGGTCAGTACCGTCACCCAGGTTGGGCAGGGCCGCACTGGGTGGCGTGGACCCACGCCCCAAGGGGGTTTGGGAATGCACCGCTGCGCTGGAGCCAAGAGTCAGGCAAAGTGCCGCAAGACAGCCAGCCAGTAGGGTCCCTGAAGGGGGTTTTCGCTTGAAAGACAGGTTCAAAATGAATCCAGTGGCAATGTAGTAAGGACCTGCCCTGTTACCGGGTCGAGGAAGGCGGTCCAGTAGGTCTTGCGCCCCACCACCGGCAGCCATACGGTGTCTTGCGCCGTGCGCCCCACCTGGGCCAGCACCTGGTCGATGCGTGCGGCGTCTTGGGGAAAGCGCGTCTTGAGTGCGGTGGTGCGTTTGGCGGCCTTGAGCACGTCGGAGATGGCATCGGCATAGGGCCGCCACAAGTCGGGCCGGGCCGCCATGGGCGCACCCGCAATCGCCGCCAGGGTGGCGTCGGCCATTTCATTGCTGTCTTTGAACGCGCGCAGGGCCAACAAGGTGGGGCCGGTAAGCGGCATGGCGTTAATCTGGGGGGGCAGCTTGGCCAGCAGGCTGGTGGGCACATCGGCCGCATGAACCACGCTGAAGCGGTTGAACTCGAACACCAGGTGCACCGGCCGTGCCACGTACACCGTCCACAAACCATAGCCCAGCGCTGCCAACTGCAGCAGCGCAATCACTGCCAGGTCGCGCCGCATCACCGGCCAACCCTTGGCCAGATTGAACACCGCCAGCGTGATGCAGGGCCCCAGAATGACGTCCACCGTGACAACGAGCAGGAACAACTCCCGCCCGCTCGACATTTCCCGGTAGGGGTACGGGTACCAGATGCCAAAGACCAGTGCACCGGCTAGGGCCGCCACGGCCAGGCTGATGAGAAAGTGGGCACCACTGGCCTTGAGACGATCGCGCCAGAATCCCGCTGAATTGAGAGCCAATTGCATACGTGAATCCAAGGTTAATCGGCGCATGCGCCGGTTTCGGTTAAGGTCAGGTAAAGTTTAGCGCTCCCCAAAGATCAGCGCGCCAGCCTTGTTTTTCAATACTCCCACATGACCTCACTTACCCACTTCGACGCCCAGGGCCAGGCCCATATGGTGGACGTAGGCGCCAAACCCGCCAGCCACCGCGTGGCCGTGGCCAGCGGGCGCATCGACATGCTGCCCGCCACGCTGGCGCTCATCGACTCCGGCACGTCCAAAAAAGGCGATGTCCTGGGCATTGCCCGCATTGCCGGCATCCAGGGTGCCAAGCGCACCAGCGAACTAATTCCCCTGTGCCACCCGATTGCTCTCACGCGCGTGGCCGTAGAGCTGCAAACCCACTGCGCCACGGCAACGCAAGCCGCACACGTCAGCTGCACCGCCACCGCCGAAACCGTAGGCGCGACCGGCGTCGAGATGGAAGCATTGACGGCCGTACAAGTCGCACTACTCACGGTGTACGACATGTGCAAGGCCGTGGACCGGGGCATGACCATTACCGGTGTGCGCCTGCTGGAAAAGCACGGCGGCAAGTCAGGGTCTTTTGTGGCCGCGTGAGGCTTCGGCCCAGTTCGCATGGGCCTGGGCAAACGCCGCCCGGTAGCGCA
>JAYRUL010000196.1:0-4343 GCA_041919095.1 Rhodoferax sp.
GTGCCCGGCCACGGCACCGAGCGCGTCAGCACCTTGCGCTTGTGGAAAGCCCAAGCGCCGCAGCCCCTGGATCTGGCGCGCTTCAATGCTGGCGACTTGTCGGGCGCTGCCGCAGAACGGGTGGCGGCCGAGCGCATCACCTGGGTGCTGTATCCCAATGACAGCACCGAAGCCGGGCGCGAGTTGCGTTTGCAGCAGGAATACTTCCTGGTCAGCGCCACGTTGCAGGACGTGCTGGCCCGCCATCTGCGCGAACATCCCGGGCTGCACAACCTGGCGGAACACGTGGCCATCCATCTGAACGACACGCACCCCGCGCTCAGCGTCGCCGAGCTGATGCGCCTGCTGGTGGATGTGCATGGATTGGCATGGGACACCGCCTGGGCCATCACCCAGCGCACCTGCTCCTACACCAACCACACCCTGATGCCCGAGGCGCTGGAGACCTGGCCGGTGTGGTTGTTTGAACGCTTCTTGCCGCGCCACCTGGAGATCATCTACCGCATCAACCATGAGTTCCTGCATTGGGCAGCGCAGCAGCGCCCGGGCGACAACGGCTTCTTGGCGCGCCTGTCGCTCATTGGCGAAGCGGGCGAACGTCGCGTGCGCATGGCCAACCTCAGCATCGTGGGCAGCCATGCGGTCAATGGTGTCTCCAAGCTGCACTCCGACCTGTTGGTCGAAACTCTATTTGCCGACTTTGCTGCGCTGTGGCCCGAACGCTTCACCAACGTGACCAACGGTGTCACGCCACGGCGCTGGCTGGCGCAGTGCAATCCGGGCCTGGCGGCTTTGTTCGACGTTCGTCTGGGCACCCACTGGCGCAAGGACCTAAATGCGCTGCAGGGTTTGGCACCGCTCGCCAGCGATGCCGCCGTGCAACAAGCCTTTGCGAGCGTGAAAACCGCCAACAAGGCGCGCCTGGCGCAGACCATCCAGAACACCACGGGCATCACGGTAGACCCCAACAGCCTCTTTGATGTGCAGGTCAAGCGCATCCACGAATACAAGCGCCAGTTGCTCAATGTGTTGCAGGTAGTGCACCGGTACCAGGCCATGCTGGCTGCACCCGATGCCGATTGGCAGCCGCGCACGGTCATCTTTGCGGGCAAGGCCGCGTCCAGTTACGTGCAAGCCAAGGCCATCATTCACCTGATTCATGATGTGGCAGCCCTGGTCAATGCCGATGCACGCCTGCGTGGTCGGCTCAAGGTGGTGTTTCTGCCCAACTACAGTGTTTCGGTCGCCGAGCAGGTGATGCCGGCTGCGGACTTGTCCGAGCAGATTTCCACCGCCGGAACCGAAGCCTCGGGTACCGGCAACATGAAGTTGGCCCTCAACGGTGCGCTCACCATCGGTACGCTCGACGGCGCCAACATCGAGATTCTGGATGCGGTGGGCGAGGACCACATCTTCATCTTCGGCCTCAAAACGCCGGAAGTAGCTGCCCTGCAGCGCCAAGGGTTTGACAGCGCTAGCGTATTGGCCAGCCAGCCCGATTTGCAGGCCGTGCTGGACGCGATTGCCGATGGCGTGTTCTCGCCCCAGGAACCGGGTCGTTACACCGAATTGGTGAACAGCCTGCTGGGTGGGCGCGACCGCTACTATTTGTTGGCCGACTTTTCCAGCTACGTGGCCGCGCAGGCCGCCGTCGACGCACACTTCCGCAACCGCGCGGCCTGGCTGCACAGTGCCATCACCAACGTGGCTGGCATGGGGCGCTTCTCGTCGGACCACACCATCGCCCAGTACGCGCAGCGCATCTGGCGCGTCGAAGGCCGCGCTTAAGACTTCTGTGGCCTTGCTGCACCCGAAGGAGGTCGCCGCGCTCGAGACCGGCACCCATCCCCGCCCCTGGACGCTGTTAGGCGCGCGCCTGCACCACCACGCGGGTCAGGATGGTGTGCGCTTCGTGCTGTGGGCGCCGCGTGCGAGCCGTGTGGCCGTGGTTGGCGACTTCAACGATTGGGATGACCAAGCCCACGCTCTGCAGCGTGTGCCCGACAGCGGCTTGTGGGTGGGTTTTGTTCCTGGCGTAGCTGAGGGCGCACGCTACCAGTTTGCCCTGCATGACGCGCAGGGCCAGCCTTTGCCATACAAGGCGGACCCGTATGGACTGGCGGCTGAGTTGCGTCCAGCACAAGCTAGCGTGGTGGCTGCAATGCCAACTGCGCAGCCCGAGGATGTTGCGCGCGCGAGCGCCTTGGCGGTGGATTCCCCCATCAGCATTTACGAAGTGCATGCACCCTCCTGGCGCCGTCCAAATACCTTCTCCAAGGGCGTGGGCATGGGCGGCAGCACGTTCTGCTCCGTGTCCCCCGCCCGCTACGCGGGCTCCTCCTTTACCTACGCAGAACGCACTGCCACCCATGCCCAGGTCCGCAGTAGCGCGTGGCAGGATTGGGATGCCCTGGTTGCACAACTGGTGCCCTATGTGTGCGAGATGGGGTTTACGCACATCGAACTGCTACCGATCAGCGAACACCCCTTTGACGGCTCCTGGGGCTATCAGCCGCTGGGCCTATACGCCCCCACCGCACGGCTGGGTGATGGCGCAGGCTTGCGTCGCTTTGTGGATGCCTGCCACGCTGCCGGACTGGGCGTGATACTGGACTGGGTGCCTGCGCACTTTCCGTGCGATGCCCATGGCCTGGGTCGCTTCGACGGCGAGGCGCTGTACGAGCACGCCGACCCGCGCGAGGGCTTTCACCCCGACTGGAACACCTACATTTTCGACCTGACGCGCCCGATGGTGCGCAACTACCTGCTGGGCAACGCTTTGTACTGGCTGGAGTGCTTTGGCTTTGATGCCCTGCGTGTGGATGCTGTCGCCTCCATGCTCTACCGCGACTACAGCCGCCGTGAAGGCGAATGGATGCCCAATGTGCAGGGTGGGCGGGAAAACCTGGAGTCCATCGCTTTCCTGCGCGAACTGCACCAACGCCTGGGGCAGCATCGACCCGGTGCCGTGACCTTTGCCGAAGAATCCAGTGCCTTTCCCCGCGTGACGGCACCGGTGGCGCAGGACGGCCTGGGCTTTGGCTACAAATGGAACCTGGGCTGGATGCACGATACCCTGCGCTACATGCGCCGCGACCCGATCCACCGTCGCTACCACCACGATGAGATGACCTTTGGCATGGTCTACGCCTATGCCGAACAGTTCGTGTTGGCGCTCTCGCACGACGAAGTGGTGCATGGCAAGGGCTCCATGCTCGCCAAGATGCCGGGCGATGCCTGGCAGCAGGCCGCCAACCTACGCGCCTACTACGGCTATCTCTTTGCCCACCCCGGCAAGAAGCTGCTTTTCATGGGCTGCGAATGGGGGCAGCGCGCGGAGTGGAACCACGACGGCACATTGGACTGGGCCGCGCTGGATGAGCCCCTGCATGCCGGTATCCAGGGCTGGGTACGGGATCTGAACCTATTGCTTACCGCCACACCCGCGCTGTACCAACAGGACCAGCGTCCAGAGGGCTTTGCCTGGATGGACCACACGGATGCCGAGCGCTCAGTGCTGAGCCTGGCGCGCACCAGCGCTGAAGGTGATAAGTGGGTGGTCGTGGGCAACTTCACACCCCAGGTGCAACACCGGTACGCGCTGCGAGTGCCGCATCCGGGGCGTTACGCTGAGCGGCTGAACTCTGACGCTGCGTTGTATGGTGGCAGCGGCAACAGCACCGGCGCCGCTGTGCACCTAGCCGTTTCCGCCGCGCCCGGCACGCACCACATCACCATCACGCTGGCGCCCCTGGCCACCGTCTTTTTGCAATGGCTTCCCGAGGAACACCTATGACATCTTCACGCCGCAGCGGCATCTTGCTGCACCCCACCTCCTTGCCCGGCCCCTTTGGCAGTGGCGACCTGGGCGAAAGTGCCTACCACTTTGTGGACTGGTTGCACACCGCCGGGCAGCGCCTGTGGCAGGTGCTGCCGCTGGGTGGCATCGGTCCTGGCAACTCGCCGTACATGAGCAGTTCCGCCTTTGCCGGCAATGTGCTGCTGGTGGACCTGTACGACTTGCAGCGCCACGGTTGGTTGACGGATGCCGATCTGGTGCCGGATGCTGCGTTTTCCGACCACACATTGAACTTTGCCACAGTGGTGCCCTGGCGCATGGAGCGCCTGGCGCGTGCGGCGCAGTGTTTTGTGGCGCAGTCCAAGGCCCAGCAACAGGTCGAATACGCGGCTTTTTGCGCCCACCATGCTGACTGGCTGGACACCTACGCGTTGTTCATGGCCTTGGCCGAGCACCACGGCTGGCAAGACTGGTGCGACTGGCCCGACGGTCTGGCCGCACGCGAACCGGCCGCCCTGCAACGGGCGCAGCAGGTGCATGCCAG
>JAYRUL010000197.1:0-4316 GCA_041919095.1 Rhodoferax sp.
GTCGGTGCCACGAGCGGCGTACCCAGTACCGTCAAGGTATGGGCGTGGGCGTGCTGCAGCACATTGGAAATGGCTTCAAAGCACAAGTATTGCAGCTGGCGCAAGCCTTCGTTGTCCAGGTGCGCCAGGATGGGCAAGTCGCCCACCTGCCAGCACAACTCCAACCCCATGCAACGTACCCGCGGCTCCAACCGGTAACGCATGTTCGCCAGCAGGGCTGCAACATCGCCGGGTGGGAGGTTGAGCGCATCAATCGAAAGCTTGAGTTGGTCGAGCGAATCCCGCAGGGTCGTCAACACCTCATGGGGGTTGATGGGTTGGGCCTGGAGTTGGCGAATGGCTGTGCTGATATGCGAGCCGACACCATCGTGCATGTCGCGCAAGATGCGTGAGCGCTCCAGCGCGCGTCCTTCCGCGCGTGCCGAGCGTTCGAGCTGGGCATAACTCTCGGCCAGGGCCTGCTCTTTGGCGGCAATGTCCACGCTCAACGTCGCCAGCATGGCATTGACGCCGCGCTGTGCGGCACGAAAACGGGAAATGGCAATCACCGCCAGCGCCACGCCGAATGCGAGGGCGGTGTAGCGCAGCAATGCAGGCCGGGAAAAAATGTCGCCGATCCGGTTGACATAAAAGTCGTGAAACCCCACGCTGACATTGAACAGAAAGATGCCGGCCATGATGCGGTGCATGGTGCCAACCGGCCCAAACGCCTGGCGCACAAAAATGGCCGTTGACACCACGTAGATGCACCCAAACGCCAACTGCCAGGTGTTGAGTAGCCAGGCCCAGGAGTGGATCAGCGAGTAGTAACTGGCCAGAGGTCCCAAGAACAGCAAGACGACCAGGGAGCGGCGTGCGCGCCGCGCCCAGGCGTGGTGCTGCCATCCGGCGATCTGTTGGCAGACCATCCACAGGGCCGCCATCCACAGCCCTAGTGTCCAGTTCAGCAGGGTCGCCCAATAAGGCCACGCCAGGGGCGGGTTGTCCACCAAGGTTTCGATCACCAGTACGCCCCAGGCCAGTTCGGCAACTGCGGCATACAGATACAGCGGGTCGCGACCCTGGTTGGACTGGGTGGGGGTAGCCGTCTGCAAGGTCCACAGCATGCCCGCCAGCAGCGCAACCACCAGCCCAAATGCGCCAAAGAGGGCACTGGTCCCCACGCGCAAGCCGTATTCACGCTGGTACGCGGGTTCCACCAAATCACGTGGACCGACCAGAACGGCGGGCATGCCACAGCGACGCCCTGCGTCACAGCGCAGGGTCACCTGCAAGCGGTTTTCAACGCGGAGCAGGTGGGTGGGCAAGGTCATCAGCCGGGGGAGCTTGGCGTGGTCGCTGGTGTCGTATTCCAGCAAATCACCCTTGGCTTCAATGTCGACGCCGTTGAGGCGGACCTGGTAGGCATTGCCCAGGCGCGGCACAAACATTGCCCAGGCACCCGGTTCAGAGGGCGTCGCTGCAAACGTGAGCAAGAACTCCAGGCGACCGGACTGGCCGGGGTGGCGGTAGTCCCATCCGTACGGAAGGGACACTTGCTGTTGCGTGGCGGGTTGATCGGCGTCGCGCGGCAAAATCCAGACACTGGCGCTCGTGATGGATGCGGGTGTGGTCATTTCCGACGCGAGCCCCACCGCGAGCCCCGCCACCAGCCCTACCAGCACCAACAGTAACCCGGACCATCGCCACAATCTAGCCATGCGCCATCCTAGCCGCTCATGGCATCATCGCGCGCACACAAAAATTCTCACAGACGCCATGCAACCCCCTTATTTATGTTGGCTCGCTTTTTAGCCGGGTTTCGATCCGACTGGCTCCCGATTCTGGGAATGACCGGGATTGTGGGGCTGGCGCTGGTGTTGGACGCCCTGCAACGCCCGCAATTGCCGCAGCCGGCGCGGGCGGTTCTGTCAGCAGGCAGACCGACCGCAGAACCCGCGCCATGGCGGGTTGCCGAACAGGGCGAAGTTCCCATGCCAGCGGGCATGGCGGCTGCCCATGCCAGTACGTTGGTGGCCATGCCGCACGGGCACTCGGCAGCGGTGACTGTGTTTTGGTTCTCTGGCGACCGTGAAAGCGCACCCAATGTGCAAATTGCCGCATCCCAGTGGGACCGCGCTGCACAACGGTGGTTGCCAGCACGCTTGGTCGTGGATCGACACCACCTGGGTTCCTTGCTGCATTTCGGGGTGCGGCGGTTGGGCAATCCCGTGGCGTGGCTGGATGGCCAGGGCCGCTTGCATGTGTATGTGGTGGCCACGGGAGCAGGTGGCTGGGCGGCTTCGCGCATCCTGCACTTGCGCCAAAGCAGTGCTAGCAGCGATCTGGATGCGCTGACGTTCACCCCGGAGCGCGTCTTGCCCTTGTCGTGGCTCTGGAATACGAGCTACTTGGTGCGCAACGCACTTCTGCCGCTGGACGACGGCGGTGCCGTATTGCCGGTGCATTTTGAGTTGGGCATCAAAGTTCCCGCCGCCGTCCGCCTGGACGCGCAAGGCCATTTCATGGGCATGCAGCGGCTGTCGCAACGGGATTTCCTCTTGCAGCCGGCCCTGGTCGCCTTGACACCCGCGCATTGGCAGGCCTACCAGCGAGACGAAAGCCCCAAAGCGCGCATTGGGGTGGTCGAAACCCGCGATGCCGGCCAGAGTTGGCACGATCTTCCCGATTTGCCCCTGGTCAACCCGGACTCTGCGGTGGCCGCCATCGCAGTGGGATCGCGTAACCTGCTCATGGCACATAACGCGTCGCCTGGGTCCCGGAACCGCTTGGACCTGAGCGCATCGGCCGATGGCACTGCGTGGCAGCGCGTGCGAACGTTGGCCGAAGGGCGAGGGGAAGACGAATACTCCTACCCTGCCCTGCTGGTACAGGATGGGGACCTGTGGGTGACCTACACCGTGGACCGCCACCGCATTGCCTGGCAGCGGCTGCAACGTGTCGGGGGTGCACCATGATCGCGTGGGACGGCGTGCCAGGGTGGTCCTGGTGGATGTCGAACGAAACGGCGGTCCTTCCCCCCACCACGGTTGCCACGGTGTACCTGCACCTGGGCTGGAGTGTGGTGTTGGGCTGGTTGGCGCAGCGTTGGCTGGGTTGGCGCTTGGCATGGGGGGTGGCGGCGTGGTGCTGGGTCCCCGGTACCGGGGGCCTTGCCCATTGGCTGGGGCTGGCGTTCCAGTCGCCCAGCTTGGCTACCGTCGGGTGGTGCCTGTTGTCGCTGGTGGTGCGTTGGCGCCAACCCCAATCCCGGCTGCAGATGCCCTGGGCCCTGGTGGTGTCGGCCCTGGCCCTGGGGTGGCTCCTAGTTGCAGACCTGCTGGCCTGGTTTCCGGTCTCAATTTATGCGTGGGGGTTCAGTCCGGCGGCGCTCGCCTTGGTGGCATTGGCCGTCCTGGCGTACGGGGTGGCCGGGCGTGCGCACGCTGCAGCGTGGGCGACCAGTGGGGGCTGGTGGTGGCTGGGAGCGGTGCTGTGTGGGTTTGCCGCATTACGTTTGCCCAGCGGCAATGTGTGGGACGCATTGCTGGACCCCTGGCTGTGGCTGGTCTGCCATGCCGTGCTCTACCGCCGCTGGCGCACGGGATCGGACGGGCGCAACTAGGGCGCGCGCAAGACCCGGTCCAGGTCCATCTCGCTCCAACGCAGATCATTGCGCAGGCGGATCAGCCGAACGTCCAACCGGCGCAACTCTTCGCGCAGAAACTTGCGCCGCTCAGGCGTGATCTTGTCACTGCGTAGCTCGGACTCCACCCCGCGCGATTCGGCATACGCGCTGTCCACGCCCTGGCGCGCGCGGTGCACCGCCAGGGCTGCACTGTGCACCGGCGCAAACCGCGTGTGCAGTGGTGCCGGGCAGACATTGTGGTAAGTGCGGCCGGCCAGTCCCTCCTGCAGCGCATTGGCGGGGGTGCAGTATTGGAGCAGACCCTGTTCGCGTCCCAGCAGGTAAGGGCCCGGATCGGGGGCAATGCCAAATTCGGCACAGGCCTTGCGGTGGTCGTTCAGCCGGTCTACGCCCAAGCCTTGCGCGCCGTCAGATAGACCCAACTCGCTCCAACGCCCGGCGCGACACTGCCCCTCGTCCAGACTGGCGCAGCCGGCAAGTGCAACCAGCATGACACCGGCTACCAGACCCAGGCGGCAGCGAGGAACAAACGCAAACCAGCGATGGATACGCGCCATGGGGGCTCCTTGGGTGGTGCAAAGCTAACCAACGCTTGAAACAAGAAACCCGCTGACCAAACGATCAGCGGGTTTTGTTTTTTGGTGCCGGAGACATGAATCGAACACGCGACCTTCTCATTACGAATGAG
>JAYRUL010000198.1:0-4251 GCA_041919095.1 Rhodoferax sp.
CCAAGATCTACGCCGGTGAGGGCTGCGCCCAGGTGCTGTTTTTTGAGAGCGACAAGGACGACGTCTGCGAAACCAGCTACAAGGACCGGGGCGGCAAGTACCAGGGACAGCACGGCGTGACGCTACCGAAAGCCTGAGTTCCCCGAGTAGGGGATAATGCGGGCCTGCCTCCGCCGTCGAGGCACTCCCGCTATCGGACAGATAGCATTCCAGTCCGGTAGTGATCTACCCCGCATTGCATGAACGAACCCGTTTCCGAATCTCCCGCATCCCCTGTCGCCGAACCCCTGGCCACTCCAGCACCGCTGTACGCCAACCTGCCCCTGGCCGAACCGCTCAAGCGCGCCGTCGCCGAGATGGGCTACGAGACCATGACGCCGATCCAGGCGCAAGCCATTCCGGTGGTGATTACCGGGCAAGACGTGATGGGCGCGGCCCAGACCGGCACCGGCAAGACCGCTGCCTTTGCGCTGCCGCTGCTGCACCGCCTGCTCAAGCACGAAAACGCATCCACCTCACCGGCCCGCCATCCGGTTCGCGCCCTGGTGCTGCTGCCCACGCGCGAGTTGGCAGACCAGGTGGCGCAGCAAGTCAAGCTGTTTGCCAAGCACACCCAATTGCGCAGCACCGTGGTGTTTGGCGGCATCGACATGAAGCCCCAGACCCTGGAGCTCAAACGCGGCGTCGAAGTGCTGGTGGCTACACCGGGACGTCTGCTGGACCATATCGAGGCCAAGAACGCCGTCCTCAACCAGGTGGAGTACGTGGTGCTGGACGAAGCCGACCGCATGCTCGACATCGGTTTCCTGCCCGACTTGGAGCGCATCCTCTCCTACCTGCCCAAGCAACGCACGACACTGTTGTTCAGCGCAACCTTCTCGCCGGAGATCAAGCGCCTGGCCAAGAGCTACCTGCAAGACCCCATCACGATCGAGGTGGCGCGCTCCAATGCCACGGCCTCCACGGTGGAGCAGCATTTCTACAGCGTGCCCGAAGACGAAAAGCGCCACGCCCTGCGCCAGATCCTGCGCAGCCGCCAACTCAACCAAGCCTTTGTGTTCGTCAACAGCAAGCTCGGCTGCGCCCGTCTGGCGCGCGCGCTGGAGCGCGATGGCCTGAAAACCACCGCCTTGCACGGCGACAAGAGCCAGGACGAGCGCCTGAAAGCGCTGGACGCCTTCAAGAAAGGCGAAGTGGACTTGCTGGTGTGCACCGACGTGGCTGCGCGTGGCCTGGACATCAAGGACGTGCCTGCGGTGTTCAACTTCGACATCCCTTTCAACGCCGAAGACTACGTGCACCGCATTGGTCGCACCGGCCGCGCCGGTGCCTCGGGCCTGGCGGTGAGTTTTGCCGGTGGCGGCAACGATGTGCGCCTGGTGAGCGACATCGAAAAGCTGATCAAGACCAAGATCGAGTTGGAAAGCCTGGAATTCGACGAGGACCTGCCCGACATCCGCCGCCAAGGCCGCATCAACGACGGTCGGCGCCTGTATGCCCATGAGGGCGAGCGCAGCGAACGCCGCGACGATGGCCGTGGGGTGCGGCGCGAAGCGCGTTCGCGTGGCGACTACGCACGCCCCGTGGTGCAGCAGCGCGACCCCTTCTTTGACAAGCCCTACGAACCCACGGCGGCCGACTCTGCTGAAAAGCCAGCCTGGGAAGCCACTACAGTGCGGCCGGTGGCGCGCGGCGTGTCAGTCAACATCAAGCACAAAGTCAAGGTCGCGGCCCTGTTCAAGGCCGGCTAAGCCCCCGGTTGCTGCGCCGCTGCGCAGCCTACCTGCACCGGTTGCAGCGACTGCGGCCCGCGCAGGGACAAGGGCAGGGCGCTCAGGCAGCCGCCCCAGACGCAGCCGGTATCCAGCGACCAGACGTCGCTACGGCCCAGCCAGCCCAGCGTGGACCAATGCCCGAACGCCACCGTCGCATCGGCGGTCTTGCGGCCCGGCACATCGAACCAGGGCATGTACCCTGCAGGCGCTGCTGCCGCACCTTCCTTGGTGGCGAACTCCATCACCCCCTGGGCGCTGCAAAAGCGCAGCCGCGTGAGCGCGTTCACGATCACGCGCCAGCGGTCCAGCCCGGTGAGTGCGTCGTCCCACGCGGCAGGGGTGTTGCCGTACATGTGGCGTAGCAGTTCCCCGGCTTGATCGCTCTGCAAAACGGCTTGCACCTCGCCCGCCAGCGCCAGCGTTTGCGCGACCGTCCACTGCGGCAGCACCCCGGCATGCACCATCAACACCGGCCCGTTGTCGCGCTCCAGCGCCAGTGCCAGATGCTGGTGGCGCAGCCAATGCAGCAAGGCGGCGGCGTCGGGTGCGCTGAGGATGGCATCCAGCGTGTCCTTGGGGTGCAGGTTGCGCACGCCGTGGGCCACGGCCAGCAAGTTCAGGTCGTGGTTGCCCAGCAGGCACTGGGCTGCGCTGCCATAGTGCATCAGGCGGCGTAGCACGCCCAATGAGTCGGGGCCGCGGTTGACCAGGTCGCCCAGCAAGTACAGGGTGTCGCGGCTGGGGGAGAAGTCCAGGGTATCGAGCAGGCGTTGCAAGGCGTCGTCGCAACCCTGCACATCGCCGATCAGGTAAAGTGCCATGCTCTGCATTCTCCCTTGGGATTCATGGATTTCTTGCTCATTGTCGTGTTGACCCTGCTTAATGGCGCCTTTGCCATGTCGGAGTTGGCCCTGACAGCCAGCCGCAAGGTGCGGCTGCAAAATCTGTCCGAGTCGGGTGATGGCGGTGCCACTGCTGCCCTCAAGTTGCTGAGCAACCCGACCCAGTTTCTCTCGACCGTGCAGGTGGGCATCACCAGCATCGGCATGCTCAATGGCATTGTGGGAGAGGCGGCCTTCAGCGAACCCGTGGGGCGTTGGCTGGAGGCAATGACCGGCATGTCCAGCCGGGCCGCCGACATCAGCGCCACCGCCGTGGTGGTCACGGCAATTACCTTTGTGACCATTGTCTTTGGCGAGCTGGTGCCCAAGCGCATCGGCCAGCTGTATCCCGAAACCGTGGCGCGCTGGACGGCCCGGCCCATGGCCTGGGTGGCGCGGGCGGCGCGGCCTTTTGTGTTGCTGCTGTCCTTTTGCACGCACGCCATGTTGCGCTTGCTGCGCATCGATACCACCGACACGCGCGGCGTGACTGAAGAAGAAATCTCGGCCAGCCTCGAAGAGGGGGTGGACGCCGGCATCATCGAGCAGCACGAACACCAGATGGTGCGCAACGTGTTCTACCTAGATGACCGCAGCCTGGCCTCCATGATGCTGCCGCGCGAGGACATTGTCTGGTTGGATGCCTCGCTGAGCCTACCTGCCGCGTTGGCCCAGGCCAGTAACTTGGACCAAGCCAAGTCCCATTCCTGGTATCCGGTGTGCAAGGGCTCGCTGGAGCAGGTGGTCGGCGTGGTCAGCGTTTCCCAGTTGCTGCAAACACCGCCCCACCGCGTTGCGTCGGTTGAGGCGCTGGCCCTGCCGGCTGTGTTTGTGCCGGAAACCCTGAGCGGTATGGAATTGATCGAGCAGTTTCGCAACCAGTCGGCGCGCATGGTGCTGGTGGTGGACGAATACGGTGTGGTGCAAGGCCTGATCACGCCGCACGATCTGCTGGAGGCCATAACCGGCGAGCTCAAGCCCGCCGTGGCGCACCACGCCTGGGCTACGGCCCAACCCGATGGCAGCTGGCTGCTCGATGGTCTGATGCCGGTGGGTGAGCTCAAGGCGCGTCTGGACATCGACGAACTGCCCGACGAAGCGCGCGGGCGTTACAACACCCTGTCGGGGTTGTTGATGGCCATCAGCGGGCGGCTGCCTTCGCTGGGGGAAACGATTGACTGTGCGGCCTGGCAGTTCAAGGTGGTTGAGCTGGAGGGGCGGCGCATTGAGAAAGTAACCGCGCACCATCTGGGTTAAGGCACGTTGGTGCTTGACTGCGTGATGCGGTAGGCCAACAGCCCCACATATTCGTGCAACGCCAGATGCCATTTGCGCAAGCTGTGGCCCAGGCTGTAGCGGCTCCAGGGTGTAGTGGGGGCGGTGCGAAAATCCACGGGATAGGCCCGCACATTCCATCCAGCTTGCTGGAATGCGCCCATTGCCCGTGGCATGTGCCATGCCGAGGTCAGCAACAGCCAGGGCTCGCGTACTTCTGCGCCAAGCAGGCGAGCACCCAGCACCGCATTCTCTTGCGTGGTGCGAGAAGCGTCTTCCAACCGAACGCGCGCCAAATCGAGCCCTTGATCGTGAAAGAA
>JAYRUL010000199.1:0-4239 GCA_041919095.1 Rhodoferax sp.
TGGGCCAGGCCGCAACCGAGCCAGCCGCCAATGGCACCTGCGCCCACGATGCCGACGTGTTGAAAAGACAAGGACATGCAAGACCTCCAAAGTTGAATGCAAGCGCCGCCAGCGTGCGGCCATGGTGATTTTCGTGGCAGTCGAGCCTAACCCAATGGCGATGCGGGTTTGGACGTTTGTAAACAGAGTTATCCACAAAGTGGCACACAGAAATCGGGGGTAAGTCCCTGTAGTAGGCGCTTGAAACGCTGCAACTAACAGAAACACAATTTTTCCTATCACAAGCGGTCGTTTCATTGGTGAAAAACCGGTTTGTGATTTCGGGTTAACCCTGCTTTTGGGCACCTTCCTGGCGTTTTGGTTAAGAAAAGCCTAGGCCGCAGCGGTTGTGCGGCGCAACGAAGGCCCTCTGTTTTATCCACAGTTGCGACGGACTGTCAGGAATGCGTAAGTTCACGGGTTCGGAGGGGGTGTGCTGGCGTCCGTTACAGTCCAGGGATACTGGTTCGCGCCGATTCCTCCATGCTGAAATCCCACGCCCGCGTTTTTCCCCTGCTGTTTGTCCTGTTGTGGTCTACCGGGTTCATCGGCGCGCGCTTGGGTTTGCCGCACATCGAGCCGCTCACGTTTCTAACGATTCGTTATGTGTTGGTCATCAGCGCCATGGTGGCGATTGCGCTGCTGACCCGTGCGTCATGGCCTGTGGGTGCGCGGGCTTGGTTGCATATCGGTATCTCGGGGTTGCTGGTGCACGGCATCTACTTGGGAGGCGTATTTGTCGCCATCGGGCAGGGGCTGCCGGCGGGTGTGGCCAGTTTGGTGGTGGGCGTGCAGCCGTTGTTGACCGCCGTGGGGGCGGGTTGGTTGCTGGGGACGGCGGTGAGCGCGCGCCAGTGGGTCGGTTTGGTACTGGGTTTTGCTGGCGTCGCCTTGGTGGTCGCGGACCGGTTGGGGGCCGAATACTCGGTGTGGGCTTTGGTACCGGCGGTGGTCGCACTGCTGGGAATCACGGCGGGCACGCTGTACCAAAAACGGTTTTGTCCCGCATTTGACTGGCGCACCGGTGCGGTCGCGCAGTTTTTGCCTTCGGCGGTGGTTACGGCTGTGGGTGCGTGGTGGTTTGAGACCGGTCGCATCGACTGGACCGGTGAGCTGGTTTTTGCATTGGCATGGCTGACGCTGGTGTTGTCCCTGGGCGCGGTCAGCTTGCTCAACTGGTTGATTCGAACCAGCAATGCCGTCAACGTGGCCAGCCTGTTCTACCTGGTGCCACCCTGTACCGCGTTGTTCGCCTGGCTGCTGTTTGGCAACACCTTTTCGGCCTTTGCGCTGGTGGGGCTTGGGCTGGCCGTCTGGGGCGTGTATCTGGCGCGCCAGTAACGCAGTATTGCCACACGACGGTTCTATGTCCCAATTTGTTCGCCATTACCTGTTGGCCGTGCAGTTCTTTACCCGTATTCCGGTGACGGGCCGTTTAGCCGACTGGGTGGGTTTTAGTCCTGCCATGTTGCGCGCCAGCGCTGCGCATTTTCCCGGAGTCGGATGGTTGGTGGGGGCTAGTGCGGCTGGGCTCAGCGCCGCGTTGTTGGCGGTTCTGCCTGGCAACGCGATGACGCCGTTGGTGGTGGCCGTGTTGGGCACGGCGCTGTCGGTGTGGATGACCGGCGGCTTTCACGAAGACGGGCTAGCCGACCTGACCGATGGCTTGGGCGGCAGTCCGCGGCGCGAACGTGCGCTGGAAATCATGAAGGACTCCCGTATTGGAGCATTTGGTGCGATGGCCTTGGTACTGGCGCTGCTGGCCAAGGTTTGCCTGCTGGCATTGATTGGCGCGGCAAGCCCCAACTGGATGGTGCTGGGCCTTTTCAGTGGTCACGTGGTGTCGCGTACCTTGCCCTTACTGCATATCCGGCTCATGCCGCACGTGGGGGATGCGGCGGGCTCCAAGTCCAAACCCTTGGCGGACCAAATTGGCGGGGCTAGCCTGGGGGCGGCTTTTTTATGGTGTTTTTTGGCTCTAGCCATTGTGGGTATTGCGCAAGCAGCTATGAATAACATAGCAAGTGTGGCGCTAGTTGGTTTGGCTGTACGGCCTGTACTGGTGGGTGTGGCGTGCGCCCTCTTGGCCTGGGCCTACCTGTGGCGCTTGTTGTGGCGGCGTCTGCAGGGTTTTACCGGCGATGGCTTGGGTGCCACGCAGCAACTGTGCGAGCTGGCCTTTTATCTCGGACTGGCGTTGGCCTTATGAAACTGTGGCTGCTGCGCCATGCACAGCCGCTGGTGGAGCCGGGTGTTTGTTACGGTGCGCTGGACGTGCGGGCCGATCCCGTGGCCACGGTGGCCGCGGCTCGGGCCTTCGCGGCAGTTGCACCCCACGGGCTTTGCGTCGCCGTTTCACCCCGACTGCGTTGTCGGCAACTCGCAGTGCAGTTGCACGCGGTGCGCCCCGATCTGCGGGCGCAGGAGGATGCGCGCATTGCAGAAATGAACTTCGGCACATGGGAGGGACAACGCTGGGATACGCTTGACCCGGCGCAGCTGCAAGCGTGGACCGATGACTTCGCCCATTGGGCCTGCGGCGGTGCCGAATCGGTCACGGTCCTGATGGACCGGGTAGCCTGTGCGTGGGAGCAGTGGTTGGCGAGCGGGCGTGACGCCATCTGGGTGACCCACGCCGGTGTGATGCGCGCGGTGCATTTGTTGGCGAACGGAACGCGCCAGGTGTCCCAGGCGCACCAGTGGCCGCTGGACGCACCCGGATATGGACAGTGGTGCGCGGTGGCTGCCCCGGAACCGAGCCCCCCGAACACTTGAGCGGCCCTAGCTGTTTTTCACGCTTGGCAACCGCAAGAAATTGCCGGATACTGAACCGGCGTGCAATATGAACACGCGTGCACCGTTCAATCCAGGAGTGCAACCATGAAACTGGCGTCGTTGGTCGTAGGCATAGGAACCCTGCTGGTGGTCGGTGGCGTTGCCGCGCAGCCTGCCGTGTTGCGCTTGACCACCGAAACGTCACCGCCTTTCAACATGATGGAAGGCGACAAGATTGTGGGACGCACCACGGACATGGTGCGGGAGATGGCCGAACGCGCCAAGGTTGCCATCAGTATCGAGATGCTGCCCTGGGCGCGGGCCTACAACCAGGCCCAGAAGGAAGCAGATACCTGTGTGTTCACCACTACACGCACTCCTGAGCGTGAAACCCTGTTCAAGTGGGTGGGACCGGTTGGCACGTCTGACTGGGCGCTGTATGGAAATGCCGAGCGCCATCTCAAGCTGACCAGCATCGAAGACGCCCGAAGCCTGACGATTGGCACCTACCTGGGCGATGCGCGCGACGAATACTTCCGCAGCCGTGGCTTCAAGGTGGAGAGTGTTTCGGACGATCTTTCCAACCCGCGCAAGTTGTTGCTTAACCGCATTGACCTCTGGGCAGCCAGCGTGGTGCGCGGTTCGATGCTGGTCGCCCAAAATGATTGGACGGGCAAGGTCGTACCCGTGCTGACCTTTCACAAGGTTGACCTGTACATGGCGTGCAACCCGGAGGTGCCTGTGGCCGTGGTCGAACGCCTCAACGCCGCCCTGCAGGCGATGGTTCGGGACGGCACCACCAAGACCATCGAAAAGAAGTACGCGCGCTGGCCCTTGCCGCCGAACTGAACGCCATGCTGACCATCCTGCACGCACTACGCAAGGCGCTGGGGGTCCTCGATTTTGTGGTGTTCACGGCGTTTTTTTACCTGCTGACCTTTTTGCCCTGGCGCGGCAAGCATCCGGCATCGCACCTGTTCCAACCCTGGTGCCGGGCGTTCGTGCGGGCATTGGATGTCGATCTGCGCGTGCACCAGAAAAACAAGGCGCGGCTGCCTGCCCGCTACATCCTGGTGGCCAACCATCCGTCTGCGTTTGAAGATATCGGTATTCCAGCGGTGTTCAATGTGGTGTCGCTGGCCAAGTCGCAGGTGCAGGACTGGTTTGTGGTGGGGCGCATCAGCAAGGCCAGTGGCACGCTCTACGTGGACCGCGATGACGCGGAGTCCCGCCGCCAAGCCATCGACATGATGGTGGCCGCGGTGGAAGCCGGGCACAACATCTGTCTGTACCCGGAGGGCGGTTGCAAGGGCCGGCGTCTGGCACCCGAGTTCAAGTCGGGTGCGTTTGAAGTGGCCAAGCGCACCGGTCTACCCATCCTGCCCGTGTTCTTGCACTACGAAGCCCAGGATGATTTCGAATGGC
>JAYRUL010000200.1:0-4224 GCA_041919095.1 Rhodoferax sp.
TTTGCACGCCGGCCGGATCCACCCCGGCCAAGCGCCATTTCTGGGTGTAGAAGCCATTGCGCCCCTG
The DNA here is from genome assembly GCA_041919095.1 of Rhodoferax sp. Lineage (GTDB taxonomy): Bacteria > Pseudomonadota > Gammaproteobacteria > Burkholderiales > Burkholderiaceae_C > Allorhodoferax. Next base: position 68 of record JAYRUL010000200.1, read on the forward strand.
CAAATGGCCCAACAGGGCCTGCAACTTGCGCAGTTGCAAGGCTTGCAGCGCTGTGCGGGGTAACACTTCCGTTTCGTGATCGAAGTACGCCATACGTCCTTCCCTCCATGAAAATGCCGTTCAGACCCCGCAGATATTGCGTGGCAAGCTATCGTTTTCGTAGTGCCTGTGCGCCAGGCCAGCGCATTAAGGCGTGCGCGCCGGCCACTCAGGCTGCTTTGCGTGCCTTAAGCGCTTCGTACTTGGCCTGCAACACGTCGCGCGCTTCCACGTGATCCGGGTCGGGCTCGATCGCCCGCACCGGGCACACCTTGACGCACTGGGACACCGGGTGGTGACCGACGCATTCGGTACACAGCGCCGGATCGATGGTGAAGATGTCTTCTCCAGCGGAGATCGCCTTGTTGGGGCAAGCCGCCAGGCAGAGGTCGCAGGTAATGCAGAGATCGTTGATGATGAGTGCCATGGGTTGTCCTCGTCGTGGTGATGGAGAAATCAGGGTCCGCTAGAAGTCTGTGTGTCATTCCTGGCACAAGGGTGGGTCGGGGTCTTCCATGGCCGCATCGGGTGTGGCGGCCTCCTGGTCCAGACAGGCTTGCAGCCACTGGATGTGCTCACGCTCTTCTTCGGCGAATTCGGTGGCCAGCGCCACCACTTCGGCCGGTGCACCGCTGGCAGCCACTTCGGCGAAGAACGCGGTTGCCCGGCGTTCGTGCTCCAGTGCCAGTTCCACCGCTTCACGCACGCTCAACTGGTAGTGCACGCGTTCAATGGCAATGGTCTCGGGCGCTTCGCGCGCACTCCATTGAAATTCCCACGGCGCGTAGTGCGGCAGCTCCATTCCGACGCAGCGCTGGGTGAGTTCTTCCAGATGCGCGCGTTCTGCACGCTCCAGCCGACGAAAGATGGCCGCCACACCTTTCTTGCGGTGCATCTCCATCTGATCGGCCAACTCGCCGTAGCGCTCGGTGGCCTCGGTTTCCATGGCCAGGGCATGGGCGAGCAGCTCGGCCACTGTTTTCACGGCTGCAGCGGCTTCAACTTGTTGCGCGCTCATAGGGAAAATCTCGCTTCCAGAGCACCTATGGAGCCTTGGCGGGCTTCGAATTCGGGTCGGTAAGGCGGTCGTGAACCCTTGTACAGCACCCGTCCGACGTTGAATCCATCGTCGGTCATCAAGCGCCGCGCAGCGCGGGCAGCATCATCGGTGCAATCCACCACAGCGGTGCGCACCTGGTCGCGCCAGGCAGCCTGTTCGGGGCGGAAGGTGACGCAGGGGCTGAGCACCTGCACCAGCGAGAAACCAGGGTGCTGGATGGCCTCCACCATGATCTGCGCCATGTTGATCGGGTCGCTGCTGGAGACGCGCGCTACAAAGTTGGCCCCCGAAGCCAGCCCGATCACCAAGGGCTGAAATGGGTTGATGCCAGTCCCTTCGGGCGTGAGCTTGCTGCCCTCCCAGTCGGGGGCCGTCGTGGGTGATGCCTGGCCTTTGGTCATGCCGTAAACCTGGTTGTCCATGACGATGTAGGTCAGGTCCACGTTGCGACGGCAGGCATGCAAGAAATGGTTGCCGCCGATGGAAAAACCGTCGCCGTCACCGCCGGTGACCAATACCGTCAACTCCGGGCGCGCAAGCTTGAGCCCGGTCGCTACCGGCAAGGCCCGCCCATGCACCCCGTGAAACCCGTACACGCCGGTGTAAGCCGGAATGCGCGACGAGCAGCCAATGCCGGACACCACTGCCACGTTCTCGGGCGGCAGGGCCAATTCAGCCAGCGCCCGGGTCAGGGCATTGAGTACCGTGTAGTCACCACAGCCCGGGCACCAGATGGGCTTGAGGTCAGACTTGTAGTCTTTGGGTTTGAACTTGCGCAATACGGTTTCCATTACGCGCTCCAGTGGTTGAGTTGATGGAGAATGTGTCCCGGACCAAAGGCCAGTGGCCCGGCACGGTGCAAGGCGTGGACGTCTCGCGGCAGGTCATAAAACGCACGCAGCATGCGGTAGAACTGCCCGCTGTGCGACTGCTCCACCACCAAGACCCGCGCAATCCCTTGCAATGCCTGCGCCATGCGTGCGGGTTGCACCGGGGCCAGCAAACGCACAGAAATCAGCCGCGCCTGGCCACCTGCATCCGCAAAGCGATCCAGGGCTTCTCGCGCCGCAGCCGTGCTGGACCCCCAGGTGATGATGGCTAGATCACCAGCCCCGTGGGGTGAGTCCACAATGTCGGCCCAATGATCACCATAGTCGTAGCTGCTGAGTTTGCGGCTGCGCTTGTCCATTTGGATTTGGTGGTCGCTGGCCTGCGACGAGGGTGTGCCGAATTCGTTGTGTTCGAGTCCGTCGGCGGTATGCATCAAGCCCACTGTGCCGGGAATCGCCATCGGCGATACCCCTGAGCCCCCCACGGCATAACGCTTGTAACGCTCCCCTTCCACCCCTACGTTGGCAGTCAAGCGCTTGCCAATGAAGGCGATCTCGGCAGGTTTGGGTAAGACCGCGCGTGATTGCCCCATCGACTGGTCCGTCAAGACAATGGTGGGCACTTGCATGGCTTCGGCCAGGTGCACCGCCCACTGGCTGGTGAACAGGCAATCGGCCACCGAATTCGCGGCCACCACCACGTGCGGTGCGTCACCATGCAGGCCATAGACTGCGATGTTGAGGTCGCTTTGTTCGGACTTGGTGGCAATGCCAGTCGAGGGCCCGACCCGCATCACGTCCACCACGACCACCGGTACCTCGGCCGCCACGGCCAAGCCCAACGATTCGATCATCAGAGACAGGCCCGGCCCGGATGTGGCCGTCATGGCGGGCACGCCCCCGTAGCTGGCGCCAATGATCTGGTTGATGGAGGCCAACTCATCTTCGGCCTGCACCAGCATGCCACCGACCTGTGCCAAAGATGGAGCCAACCACTCCAGCACCTCGGTCGCTGGCGTAATGGGGTATGCCGCCACAAAACGCACGCCCCCGCGAATCACCCCCAGGCCGGTTGCTTCGTTGCCGGTGATGCTCCAGCGCGGCACCGTTGCCGCCTGCACGGCTGGTAGCTTGGGCACACTGGGCAGGTCCGCGGCGGCGGCAATGCCCGCGTGGAAAGCGGCCATGCTGGCGTCAATGGCGGCTTGCCCCTTGCGGCCCAAGTGCTGGGTCACCACGGCCTGCATGGCTTCGGTGGGCAATCCAATCAATGCCGCGATCGCCCCCAAAGCGACCATGTTCGGTCGGCCCCCTTCAATGCCATTGGCAATCTCCAGCAATGGCAGGGCGGCTTGTCGAGGAGACGCATCCAGCAACGCAGCGGGTGCGGGGCCGTAGGCGGTGTCGCCCAAGATCAGGCTATCGGCACTCAGCGGAATTTCGGCGGCGAAGCGACCGATGTTCTCCCAATCGATCGCGACCAACAAATGAAACTGGTCGTCGTGGGATAAGACCGGCTGCGTGGCAAAACGCAGCATCGTCGCGGCCTCGCCCCCTCGAATCTGTGGCCCGGCCGAGCGCCCCATCAGGGCATACCAACCGGCTTTCGCTGCTGCTTCCAGCAACAGCGACCCTGCGGTCACCACACCGGCTCCACCGCTGCCTGCAATTACCAGCGATACGCTGTGTACTGCCATTGTCTTGCTCCTCATCAGGTTCCAAAGCGCGTGCCGCAGCACGCTCCTTGTCGCGCTGCAACCCAAGATTGCTGCGCTGTGTTTTTGTCTGGTGGGAAGCTTAGAACCGCAGCGGCAACTTGCCTAGACAAGAGACCATCATTTGTGCGATTGGCGCGCGCATTGCGCGATAATCGCGCAATTGTTGTGATTGGAGTGGGGTTATGCAAATCGCCAAAGCGGATTTGATCGAGGGCCTGGCCAAAGGTCTGGCGGTACTGGAGAGCTTTGATACCGAACGCCAGCGCCTCAATGCCACGCTCACCGCGCAACGCACCGGTTTGACCCGCGCTGCCGCGCGCCGCCACCTGTTGACGCTGGCGCACCTGGGCTACCTGGAAAGCGATGGACGTTACTTCTGGCTCGCTGCCAAAGTGCTGGGGTTTTCGGGCAGCTACCTGGCATCTGCCCGCCTGCCACGCACCCTGCAACCGAGCTTGAATCGGCTCGCGTCACTGGCACCCGAGTCGTTCTCCGCCGTGGTGCTCGATG
>JAYRUL010000201.1:0-4114 GCA_041919095.1 Rhodoferax sp.
CAGCCAGACTTGCTGCGGGGCAGGGGCATGGCGCGCCGCATTGATGGCCAGCGCCGTGCCCCAGGCACCACCCCCAATCACTATGATTTTCATAGCTGCTTACGCTTATTCCACGGGGGCTAAAGCCCAATTCTGTTAAGAATTACTGCGGCAATGCGCTTTCGGGTTGGGTGGCAGCGGCGGCTTGGGCCTGTTGCTGCTCGTACATGCCCTGGAAGTTGATTTCGGCCAAGTGCACGGGCGGGAAACCGCCGCGCTGGATCAAATCGGCCACATTGCCGCGCAGGTAGGGATAGACGATTTGGGGACAACCCACGCCCAGGATGGCACCCATTTGATCTTGGGGAATGTTGCGAATCTCAAAGATGCCGGCTTGCTTGGCTTCGACCAGGAACACGGTCTTGTCCTTGATCTTGGTCTGCACGGTGGCGGTCACGCCCACCTCAAAAATGCCTTCGGCCACGGGGGTGGCTTCCACGCCGAGCTGGATGTCCACGGTGGGCTGCTCTTGCTCGAGCAGGATGGCGGGGGAATTGGGTTGCTCCAGGGAAGCTTCTTTCAGGTAGACGCGCTGAATCTGGAACACAGGGGTTTGCTCGGACATAACAGTCTTTCTAGGTAAAACAATGCCCACCCGAAATACTTCGGCTGGGCGACAACGGAAATTTCGTAAAGGCGGATTATCTCAGGCCCGAGAACCCTAACCGGCAGCATTGAGCAAGGGGATCAAACCGCCCTGGCTGTCCAGCGCCATCAGGTCATCGCAACCGCCCACATGAGTCGATCCAATGAATATCTGCGGCACCGTGCGCCGTCCGGTGACTTCCATCATTTTGGCGCGCTGGGCGGGGTCGGCATCAATCCGAATTTCGTCGATGGCCGTCACGCCTTTGGACTGCAATACGCGCTTGGCCTGGATGCAATACGGACACACGGCCGTGGTGTACATGGTGACTTTCTGCATGGCTTTAGCTTTTCTCGATGGGCAAGTCCGCAGCACGCCATTTGGCCATACCGCCGGCCAAGGACTGCGTCTTTTCATAACCCAGCTTCTTGGCGATGGCGACCGCACGACCGGATCGCAAGCCCGACTGGCAGACCAAAATCAGTGGCGTGGACTTGTTCTTGACAATCCCTGGCAGCTTGGCTTCCAGTTCCGCCAGGGGTATGTGCTTGGCGCCGCCAACATGGCCCGCCGCGAACTCGTTGGCCTCGCAAACATCCACAACAACCGCCTTCTCCCGGTTGATGAGTTGCACAGCGCCAGCAGGGTCCAACCCGGTTTGCGATGCGCCTTGCATGACCGGCCACATCAGCATCAGGCCCGAGGTCAGTGCGATGGCGATCAGCATCCAGTTGTCAATGATGAATTTCACGTTCTTCCTTGTTGGTAACTCGGGATCAAGGGCAGCATTTTAGAATGGCGGGCTGCGCGCTGCCTTGGCCGCTTGGATTGACCCCATCTGCACCGACACCATGTACAAACTCGTTCTCATCCGCCACGGTGAATCCACCTGGAACCTCGAAAACCGCTTCACCGGCTGGACCGACGTGGAACTCACCCCCACGGGCATCAGCCAGGCCATGTCGGCGGGCAAGTTGCTCAAGGCCGAAGGCTTCGAATTCGACATCGCCTACACCTCGGTGCTCAAGCGTGCCATCCACACACTGAGCTACTGCCTCGACGAGATGGATCGTATTTGGCTGCCGGTGGTCAAGAGCTGGCGCCTGAACGAGCGCCACTACGGTGGCCTGCAAGGTCTGAACAAGGCCGACATGGCCAAACAGTATGGTGACGAGCAGGTGTTGATCTGGCGGCGCAGCTACGACACCCCGCCCCCGGCATTGGAGGCCAACGACCCGCGCGGCCAGCGCCAGGATCTGCGCTACGCAGGCCTCCCCCCCGAGCACGTGCCGCTGACCGAATGCCTGAAAGACACCGTCGCGCGGGTGCTGCCGTATTGGAATGAGGCCATCGCCCCCACCATCCGCGAGGGCAAGCGGGTGGTCATTGCTGCCCATGGCAACTCGATTCGGGCCCTGGTCAAGTACCTGGACAACATCTCCGATAGCGACATCGTGGGCCTGAACATCCCCAATGGCGTGCCGCTGGTGTACGAGCTCGATGCCGACTTGCAACCCATTCGCCACTATTACCTGGGTGATGCCGACGCAGTGGCCAAAGCGGCGGCAGCGGTTGCTTCCCAAGGCAAGGCCTGATCAATTGAGGAACTTCGCAGCACACTGCGCCTCTGAGGTGTATATTGGCGCGGCACAGGAAACGTTATGGGTCAAAAACTGAAAATCGCAGGCTGGATTGGGGTGGGCATGGTGACCGGCGCATTGACGACGGTGTCTTTGCAAACCGTGGCGCGCAACACCTTGGCCCCCTTGCCGCTGGAAGAGGTGCAACAGCTCGCCGCCGCGTTTGGCATGGTCAAGACCGATTATGTTGAGCCGGTCGATGAGAAGAAACTCATCACCGAAGCGATCGCCGGCATGATCGGCAGCCTGGATCCGCATTCTCAGTATTTCGACAAGAAATCCTTCAAGGAATTCAAGGAAGGCACATCGGGCAAGTTCGTCGGGGTCGGTATCGAAATCACACAGGAAGATGGCCTGGTCAAAGTGGTGTCGCCGATCGAGGGCTCTCCCGCATTCCGTGCCGGACTCAAACCGAATGACCTGATCACACGGGTCGATGAAACTGCCGTAAAGGGCCTTACGCTGAATGAAGCTGTGAAGCGCATGCGTGGGGAGCCGAACACCAAAGTCGTGTTGACGGTTTTTCGCAAAGATGAGAACCGTACGTTCACCGTCGCCATTGTGCGCGAGGAAATCAAGCAGCAATCGGTGCGCGGCAAGGTGGTTGAGCCCGGCTATGGATGGATTCGCGTCAGCCAGTTCCAAGAGCGCACCACCGAAGATTTCGTGCGCAAGCTCGATGAAATCTACAAGCAGGAACCTCGCCTCAAAGGCTTGGTTCTGGATCTGCGCAATGACCCCGGGGGCCTACTCAATGCCGCAGTTGCCATTTCAGCGGCGTTCTTGCCGGAGAACGTGACCATTGTCAGCACCAACGGCCAGACGGCCGAAAGCAAGCAGACTTTTAAGGCAACCGCACGCGACTACCTGGGTCGTGAGGGTCAGGACCATTTGCGCAAGGTGCCCGCCGCGCTGAAGAAAGTGCCACTGGTGGTTCTGGTCAACGAAGGGTCGGCGTCTGCCAGCGAAATCGTTGCAGGCGCGCTGCAAGATCATAAGCGTGCCACCCTGATGGGCAGCCAGACGTTTGGCAAAGGCTCGGTACAAACCTTCCGCCCCCTTGGCCCTGACACGGGCATGAAAATTACCACGTCGCGCTACTACACACCCAACGGTCGCTCCATCCAAGCCAAGGGCATCATTCCCGACATCTTGATCGATGACACCGAAGAGGGAAGCCCGTACGCCGCACTGCGCATGCGTGAAGCCGATCTGGGCAAGCACTTGGCCAACGGGCAATCCGAAGAAAGCAAGGATCCTGCGCGAGAAAAGGCGCGGGATGAAGCCATCAAACGGCTAGAAGAAGAGTCGAAGAAGCCCCTGTCGGAGCGACGCCCACCCGAATACGGTTCGGAGAAAGACTTTCCGTTGATCCAGGCGCTCAATCAGCTCAAGGGCCAGCCGGTGGTGATCAGCAAAACCCAGGTGGAACGCAAGGAAGCGACCAAGGAAGAATAGGCCGTTCCCCTGCGCAGGCCATGAACGACCATCAGCTGCTACGGTACTCGCGGCATATCTTGCTCAATGAAGTGGGCGTGGAAGGCCAGGAACGCATTCTGTCCAGTCACGTGTTGGTAGTCGGCTTGGGCGGATTGGGTTCTCCGGCGGCGCTGTACTTGGCTAGCGCTGGCGTGGGTCACTTGACGCTGGTGGACCACGACTGTGTGGACCTCACAAATCTGCAGCGACAGATTATTCACACCCAAGCGCGCATCGGCCAGCCCAAGGTGGTCTCGGCCCGTGAAACGCTTCAGGCCCTGCACCCCGACTTGTCGATTGACGTCGTGCAAGAGCGCGTAGCTGCTACGCGTCTGGAAAGCCTGGTGCAAGGTGTTTCAGTTGTGCTGGA
>JAYRUL010000202.1:0-4094 GCA_041919095.1 Rhodoferax sp.
CAGAGCCAAAGTTGGGCAGGTTGATGGCCTGTTGCGTGTTCAGGCCCCAGTACAGCATGCCATACAGAGTTTTGGCGGTGTAGTGGATGATCAGCGCGCCACCAGGGCTGCCGCCGCTCATCAGCAACTGGCCGCTGGCCTTGTCGAATACCAGGGTGGGCGACATGGACGAGCGCGGGCGCTTGCCCGGCTGCACGCGGTTGGCGATGGGGGTGCCGCTGGCGTCTTTGGGTGCAAAGCTGAAGTCGGTGAGCTCGTTGTTCAGCAAAAAGCCCCGGACCATCTGGCGCGCGCCGAAGGCGTCTTCGATGGTAGTCGTCATGGCCACCGCGCGGCCCTGGGCGTCGACAATGCTGATGTGGCTGGTGCCGTATTCGGGCTGGTCCGGCATGGGGGCGTAGCTGGTTTTTGCCGCACCAGGGTTGCCGGGCTGCGCCACGTGCATGGATTGTGGGCCGATCAAGGCGGCGCGCTGCGCCAGGTAAGCGGGCGAGAGCAGGCTCATCCAGTCGCCACCGGGGGCGGTCACGAAGTCCGGGTCGGCCACATACTGGGCGCGGTCGGCAAAGGCCAGGCGCGCGGCCTCGGTGTACCAGTGCAGCCAGGGGACGGAGGGCAGGCCGTTTTCCAGGGCCATGCCGGTGGCGGGCGTGCGCTGCAGGATGCCCAGCATCTGGCCGATGGCCAGCGCCCCCGAACTAGGCGGCGGGAATCCGCACAGCCGGTAGCTGCGTGCCAGCGCCGCGTAATCAAAGCACAGGGCTTCGCGCTGTTTGGGCTGGTAGTGGGCCAAGTCTTGCAGGCTCAGTGTGCCGGGGTTGCTGGGGTGCTGGCGCACCTTGTCCACGATAGCTTGTGCCACGGGGCCTTCAAGCAATGCCTTGGAGCCTTGTGCGGCAATGCCGCGCAGCACCTGGGCCAGTTCGGGGTTTTTGAGCACATGACCGACCGGCCAGGGCTTGCCTTGCGCATCGTAGAAGTAGGCGCGAGCCACCGGGTCTTTCTGGAGGTGTGCTTCGCTGGCCAACAAGGTGTTCAGGCGCGCACTGATCTTGAAGCCGGATTCGGCCAGCGCAATGGCAGGTGCAAACAGCTGCGCCCAAGAAAGTTTCCCGTGCTGGCGGTGCGCCTGCTCCAACATGCGCACGGTGCCGGGCACGCCGACCGAGCGTCCACCCACCACGCCTTCGATAAAGGCCATGGGCTTGCCATCGGGTTTGATGAAGAGGCTCTCGTCGGCTGCAGCGGGCGCGGTCTCGCGCCCGTCAAAGGCGGCTACCGTCTTGCCGTCATAGTGCAGCAGGAACGCGCCACCGCCGATGCCGCTGGATTGCGGCTCCACCAGCGTGAGCACCATCTGCACGGCAATGGCGGCGTCCAGTGCGCTGCCACCGGCTTTGAGCACCTGGTAGCCCGCATCGGTTGCCAGCGGATTGGCCGCTGCAACGGAGAACTGCTGCGTGGCCCAACCCGGCTTTTCGGTGTAGCCCGAAGCGCCCTCGGGTTGGTTCGGAACGGTGTATCGGAAGGTGGCGGACGGGTTGTGGGCGCAGGCGCTCAGCAAGGTGGCAACTGCAAGGGTGGTCAAAACGTGGAGTTTCATCGTGCAGCAGGTATCGGGGTGAGTCACGTGGCTGGAAAATACCATGGACGTCCAACGGACAAGGTGCTGGGGTGTGCAACGCCTGCAGGCTTGGTTACCCCCTATTTTTCAGGCAAAAAGTGCCTCTAGGCCTTATGGAATAAGCGTAAGCAGCTATAAAAAAGATAGTGAATCAGAGCTGGGGTATTGCCCGTGGAAGGCCATTTTGGTCAATGGCAACATAGGTCAGGGTGGCTTCGGTCACCTTCACATGCTGGCCCTGGGCCTGAATGCGTTCGGCGTACACCTCGACCTTGACCGTGATCGACGTCCGTCCGATGCGGCTCACCTTGGAATAGAAGCTCAGGATGTCGCCCACCCGTACCGGCTGCTTGAACACGAATTCGTTGACCGCTACCGTGGCCAGGCGCCCTTGGGTGTAGCGTGCTGGTTGGACCGAACCAGCCAGGTCCACCTGCGCCATGACCCAGCCGCCAAAGATGTCACCGTTGGCATTGCAGTCGGCCGGCATGGGAATGACCTTCAGGACCAGTTCCTCCTCACTGGGAGGGCGCGCGGCAGCGGTGGTGTCGGACATGGTGGTAGAGCTAGTTGGGTGGCAGAAGGGCGCTCGGGTGGCCGAACGCCTGGCGTGCATTCTCGCGTAATAATGGCCCGATGACATCCTCCACGCAAGAAGCCTATCGACCGCTCTGGATTCTGGGCCTGTCGGTGGCGCAGTTGATCAGTTGGGGCAGCATCTTCTACCTGATGGCGCTGCTGCTCGAACCGGTGGAGCGCGACCTGGGCTTGAGCCGGGTGCAGACCTCGCTGGCGGTCAGTCTGGCTTTGCTGGTGGAAGGTGTCGCCGCCTATCCGGTGGGGCGTTGGATTGACCGGGGCCATGAACGTGCCGTCATGGTGGGCGGCTCGGTGCTTGCTGCGGTGTGCCTGGGCGCACACCGCTGGGTGGCGGGCGCAGCCGGGTTCTATGCGCTGTGGGCGGGCCTGGGTGCGGCCATGGCCTGCGTGCTGTACACCCCGGTGTTTGCCGTGGTCACCCGGCGCTTTCCCGCGCACTTTCGCCGCGGCATCATTACCATGACCTTTTTGGGCGGCCTGGCCAGCACGGTATTCATCCCCTTGAGTGACTGGCTGATTCGCCACTGGGGGTGGCGTGACGCGCTGGGGGCCCTGGCGCTGTTGCATCTGCTGGTATGCGTACCTCTGCATGCGGTGCTGTTGCGCCAAGCGCCGGGCCGACCCGGTGTCTGCCCAGCACACGCGGCCTTGCCCGACGGCGATGCCGCCGCGCAGCGCCTAGCCCTGATGCGCTCACCGCCGTTCCAGAGGGTGGCGGCGTTCCTGCTGCTGATGACTGTGGCCACCGCAGCGCTGCCGGTGCACATGATCAGCCTGCTGCGCGAACATGCGCTGCCAGCCGTCTGGGTGGTGGCCGTGCCCGCCCTGATCGGGGTATTCCAAGTGCTGGGACGCTTGTTGCTGTATTTCTTTGAGCGGCATCTGGACGTGCATGCCGCCAACCGGGTCATTCCCGCTCTCATTCCCATGGGGCTGGCGGCCTTGCTGGTGTCACCCTGGCTGGGTAGCGCACACCAAACGGTGGTGGTCGTTTTTGTGGTGCTGTTTGGCATGGGCAATGGCATGCTCACCATCGTCAAAGGAACGGCCATGGCCCAGTACGTCAGCGCGCGCCATGTGGCCTCGCTCCAGGGCGTGTTGGGCCTGCCGCTGGCGCTGGTACGTGCGGGTGCACCACTGGCGGTGGGCTGGGGCTGGAGCCAACTGGGCACCTACACCGGGGCCTTGGCTGTGTTGGTCTTGTTGACCAGCGCGGGTGTCTGGGCGCTGGTTCAGGCGCAATCCGTCCGTGCGCGCGGATAATTTCCCTTTTTCTTAGGCGACGATGCGCAAAAACGGCCCCAGCATTCCCGAGGCAGCCCCTGGCCTGACCGGCCCCGCACCCCGCTCGGATGCACAAACCATCCGGCGACTGCTCCCGTACCTGTGGGTCTACAAATGGCGCGTGCTGGCGGCGCTGACCCTCATGGTTGCAGCCAAACTGGCCAATGTGGGGGTGCCGCTGCTGCTCAAGCAACTGGTGGATTCCATGACGCCATCCCCCGCAGGGGTCGCCACGGCGGTGCTGGTCGTGCCCGGCGCGTTGTTGCTGGCCTACGGCGCGCTGCGCCTGTCCACCTCCTTGTTCACCGAACTGCGGGAATGGGTGTTTGCCAAGGCGACGCATGGCGCGGCGCGGCGCATCGCGGTGCAGACCTTTGAGCATCTGCATGCCCTGAGCCTGCGCTTTCATCTGGAGCGCCAGACCGGCGGCATGACGCGCGACATCGAGCGCGGCGTGCGCGGCGTCGAATCGCTGCTGTCGTTTTCCATGTTCAACGTGGTCGCCACCCTGGTGGAAGTGGCCATGGTGCTGACCATTCTGGCGCTCAAGTTCGACGCCGGGTTTGTCTGGATCACGCTGGCGGCC
>JAYRUL010000203.1:0-4055 GCA_041919095.1 Rhodoferax sp.
TTTAGAACCGTAATTGACAGACATGGAAGATTCCTAAAAAAACGTAATGGGAGGACCGTGCGGGCAACTTAATAGAGGCCAAAAAGTTTGGCGCCCAGGATGGCTGTCAGACCTAAGCTCAGTACCAAGACGATTTGCGCGGTAGATTTGCCGGCTTCTTTGGTGGTGGTATGGAAGATGTCCATGCGGATGTGGCGCAAGCCGGCAAAGAAATGGTGCAGGTAGGCCCAGATCAAACCCAGGGCGACCAGCTTGACCACGATACCCGGTACAAAACCGATGCCGCCTTGGAACGCATAGGTAAAGCGCGCAAAGGAGATTTCTGAACTGATCGAGGTGTCAAACATCCAGACGATGAATGGCATGAGCAAGAACAGGATCAAGCCACTGGCACGGTGCGCGCCGGAGACCAATGCAGCCAAAGGCCAACGGTACCCGGGCAGGTCGCTGAAGGCATGGATATTGCGGAATTCGGGCCGCTTGGCACGGGGCGTAGGGCTAAGCTCAGACATGGCGGTACTTTCTTAAGAGGGTGTTACCAACGCGTAACCAGCGGTAAATTTTATTGCCGCAGCAGGCCAAAATTCTATTGCACTGCAACAGCCTGACACTGGACTTGCATCAATAATGCTTCAATTTAATGCATTCCGGTAATAGTGGGTGTTGGTCAGGTAAAGACCACGCCGCAGTTCCATGGGGACATCGTTGTACGTGTAGGCTATGCGCTCCACGCTGAGTAGGGGCGTTTGGCGCGAGATGTGGAGCAGCTCGCTTTGTTCGGCATCTGGGAGTACCGCGCGGAGTTTTTCCTCTGCGCGCACCATGCGAACGCCAAACTCGGTTTCGAACAGGGCGTACATCGGGCCGTCGTAATGGGTCAGGCGCTCTGCGGTGAGTCCTTTAAAAGGCGATGCCGGCAACCATAGGTCTTCCAAAATGGTCGGAACCGCGGCAAAGGACAGGACACGGCGCACCTGCAGAACCGGGTCACTGGTTTTCAATGCCAGCGCACGCGCAACATCGGCATTGGCGCGGCTGCGCCGGCAGTCGATGATTTGCCGTTGCGCCGGCCCTTCACTGTTGACATCCCCGCTGTCGGGGAAGAGTTTCAGAAACCGATATTGCACATGGTGTTCTGCGTGCGTGGCGACAAAGGTGCCCTTGCCCTGACGCCGAATCAATAAATTTTCAGCCGCAAGTTCGTCGATGGCTTTGCGTACGGTTCCTTGACTTACCCGGTAGCGTGCGGCCAGTTCCATCTCAGAGGGAATGGCGGTGCTGGGCTTCCATTCACCGGCTTGCAGGCTTTGCAAGATCAATGCCTTGATCTGTTGGTAGAGCGGGCTGAAGGCCGGTGTCGATGAAATCGATGCCCCGGCGGCGGCGTCCGATGAGGCGCGGTCGGATGAAGGCGAGGGCGGGTTAGCCATGGCGAGGAGGGCAAAGAGTCAGCGTGAAGTCAGGTGCATTGTATGTGCAATCATATCTTATATAAGATATAAGACAAGTTGACTGGCAGCAAGTTTCGGCGGTACACTTCACGCCATCGCGGACGAAGGGTCCCTTTGGGGGACGCCTGGCTTCGCAATCGTTTTCCCATCACTTCCTGGAGTTCCACCATGAGCAAGAAACCCGTACGTGTTGCCGTTACCGGCGCCGCTGGTCAAATCGGTTACGCCCTGTTGTTCCGCATCGCTTCTGGCGAGATGCTGGGCAAGGACCAGCCCGTCATTCTGCAGTTGCTCGAAATTCCGGATGAAAAGGCCCAGAACGCGCTCAAGGGCGTGATCATGGAACTGGAAGACTGCGCGTTCCCGTTGCTGGCTGGTATCGAGGCCCACAGCGACCCCATGACTGCCTTCAAGGACACCGACTACGCGCTGCTCGTGGGTGCCCGTCCCCGTGGCCCTGGCATGGAGCGCGCCGACCTGTTGGCCGCCAACGCCCAGATCTTCACGGCCCAAGGCAAGGCCCTGAACGCCGTCGCTTCGCGTAATGTGCGCGTGCTGGTGGTGGGTAACCCCGCCAACACCAATGCCTACATCGCCATGAAGTCGGCCCCCGATCTGCCGGCCAAGAACTTCACCGCCATGCTGCGTCTGGACCACAACCGTGCCGCGTCGCAAATCGCCACCAAAATTGGCTGCGCCGTGGGTGACATCGAGAAGCTGGCCGTGTGGGGCAACCACTCGCCCACCATGTACGCCGACTATCGTTTCGCTACCGTGGCGGGAAAGTCGGTCAAAGAAACCATCAACGACCACGACTGGAACGCCAATGTGTTCCTGCCCACCGTGGGCAAGCGTGGTGCGGCCATCATCGCCGCCCGTGGTCTGTCGTCCGCCGCTTCTGCCGCTAACGCCGCCATTGACCACATGCGCGACTGGGCCTTGGGCACCAACGGCAAGTGGGTCACCATGGGTATTCCCTCCAAGGGCGAGTACGGCATCCCCGCAGAAGTCATGTTCGGCTATCCCGTCACCTGCGAAGGCGGCGAGTACAAGATCGTTGAAGGCCTGCCGATCGACGCCTTCAGCCAGGAATGCATCAACAAGACCCTGGCTGAGCTGGAAGGCGAAAAAGACGGCGTCAAGCACCTCCTGTAAGCGCGGATGAGCGACGCCGGGCCGCCCCAAGTCGCGAAGGCCCCCTCGGGGGGCAGCGCAGTACACGCAGTGACAAGCGTGGGGGCTATAGCGCATCCGCGCGACGCCGGGCCGCCCCAAGTCGCGAAGGCCCCCTCGGGGGGCAGCGCAGTGCACGCAGTGACAAGCGTGGGGGCTATAGCGCATCCGCGCGACGTTCTTCTTGGCGCACAGGGCGCGGCGGGCTTCTTGCCGGTCTGCGACCACTACAGCGGCGTCGAAGCGCGGATGGTCAGAAGCCTGCAACTGCAGGCCGACATGACGCAAGAGTTCGGCACCTGCGTCTTTGATGTCACGCTGGATTGCGAGGACGGCGCGCCCGTCGGCGCCGAGGAAGACCAGGCAAAACTGGTTTCAGCGCTTGCCAATGCTGCCCATGATGTTCCTGAATTGATAGCAAACGGCCTGCGCCGCCGAGTCGGGGTGCGCCTGCATGCGGTGGACCACCCGGCGTTTGAAGCCGATGCGTCCATTGTGGCGGGCACGGCTGCTGCGTCGCTGGCCTACCTCATGATCCCCAAGGTGGAGTGTCGCGCCGATGTGGAGCGCGCCTGCGCCCATATCGATGCCGCCGCCCAGCGTTCTGGGCATGGCACACCGATACCGGTGCAGGTGCTCATCGAATCCCCCGCTGCCGTGCACCACGCTTTTGATATCGCTTCCCATCCGCGCGTGGAATCGGTGAGCTTTGGCTTGATGGATTTTGTGTCGGCGCATGGCGGGGCCATCCCCGCCCAGGCCATGGGTGTACGCGGCGCTTCAGATGCCACCACGCTGGACCAGTTCCACCATCCCCTGGTGGTGCGCGCCAAGTTGGAGATCGCCAGCGCCTGCCATGCGCATGGCAAGGTGCCCTCGCATTGTGTGGTGACCGAGTTCCGCGACCCCGTCGCCCTGCAGCAGGCGGCGCGCCATGCCGCGCGGGCGTTCGGCTATACCCGCATGTGGAGCATCCACCCGGACCAGATTCGCCCCATTCTGCAGGCTTTTGCACCCGAGCCCGCTGAGGTGGAGCGTGCCGCCGAGATCGTGCTGCGGGCGCAGGAACAGGCATGGGCACCTATTTCGGTGGATGGCAAACTGCATGACCGCGCCAGTTACCGGTATTTCTGGCAGGTGTTGGAACGCGCCCACCAAACTGGGTGTACCCTCCCGGCCGACGTGGCGGCGTTTTTTGCCGCGCCCGTGCAATGAAGCAGGAGTAGCGCACATGCGAGTTGGTTTTTGGCGTTTTCTAGGGGTGGCAGTGGCAGCGATGGCTGCAGGTCATGCGGTTGGGGCGAGTCTGCCAACCACGGCCGTGCAGAAGAAGCCCGTTGCCATTGTTAAGCCTGCAACGGCGATGAAGCGTCCGCCTCTCAAGGGGGTGGTGGCCAAGCCCGCAGTCGTTCAGTTGCCGGCCGTACCGGC
>JAYRUL010000204.1:0-4048 GCA_041919095.1 Rhodoferax sp.
CTTCAATCGGCTTGCACAGGTTCAATTGTCCAAACTGCACGCGGCTGCGGATCTTGTCTTGCAGCAGCACCTGGCCTTGCGATTCTCCCTCGCCGCGCAGGCAATAGCGACGCAGCCGCTCGGGGCTCACGGCGCGCAGGCGATCCTCCGGGTAAATGCCCTCCTTGGCGCTGAGTAGCACGCGGTGGCTGATATCCGTCGCCAGGATCGACCATGAAGGTCCGATTTTTCCGATGAGCTGCAGGTCGGCCATCAGCATGGCGGTGCTGTACGCTTCGTCGCCAAAGGAACTTGCCGCACTCCAAACCGAAATGGGAACCACATTCCCCAAACTTGCCAACTCCTGCTCCAGCAGTTCGTAGTGCTTGGGTTCTCGAAAAAAATAAGTTTCGTTGGTAGTGAGCAGATCGACCGCCATTTGAAATTCGGCGGCCTCCGACTCGTCTTGCAAGATGGCGATGTAGTCAGTAAAGCGCGTCAAGCCTAAGCGCTGGATGCGAAGCGCCAGGCGCGAATGAATCAGCGACTTCTTCGACTCATTGAACGACAGGCCCGCCGCGTCATACATGATCTGGGCGATGGCCCTGAATTCCGCATCACTAAACGCCAGCGCAGCCATCAATACGGCTTAAAGTTGCCACCGCCGCCCCGCACGGAGGCACTCGTCAAGCCAGCCCCCAAACGGGCCGGCGCAGCACGAGAAGGAATCGCCCGGCGCTCCATGCGCATTTCATGCCGGTCCGTCACCACGGGTTCATCCTCGCCGATATTAAAAAACGCAATGCTTTGCTGCAATTGTTCGGCCTGACCCGACAGCTCCTCGCTGGTGGCAGCCAGCTCCTCGGACGCACTGGCGTTTTGCTGGGTGGCCTTGGACAACTGCCCCATGGCCCCGCCAATCTGCACCACGCTCTCACTTTGCTCACTGCTGGCTGCTGCAATCTCTTGCACCAGTTCGCTGGTCTTTTGGATGCTGGGAACAATTTCATCGAGTAACTTGCCAGCGCGTTCGGCCATGTTCACACTGCTAGAAGCAAGATCGCCAATTTCCTTGGCAGCTTCCTGGCTGCGCTCGGCCAGCTTGCGCACCTCGGCCGCCACTACGGCAAATCCTTTGCCGTGCTCGCCCGCGCGGGCCGCTTCAATGGCGGCATTCAATGCCAGCAGATTGGTCTGGTAGGCAATGTCGTCCACGATGCCAATCTTGGTGGCGATCTGCTTCATGGCCTGCACGGTCTGGCCTACAGCCTGGCCGCCATCGGCCGCTTCCTTACTGGTCTTGGTGGCCATGCCATCGGTCACGCGGGCGTTGTCGCTATTTTGGGTGATGGAGGCACTCATGGTGTCCATCTGCGCGGTAGTTTCTTCCACGCTGGCGGCTTGCTCACTGGCCGCCTGACTCAAAGACTGTGCGGTCGCGGAGACCTGGTTCGCTGCACCCGTCAGTGCGTCCGCTGCGGCACGAACCTCGCCGAGAACGCGCGACAGGTTTTCGGCTGTGGAGTTGGCGCTTTCTTTCACGCGGCCAAACAGGCCTTCATATTCCTGTTTGATGCGACGGGTGAGGTCGCCCTCGGCAAAAGCGGCAAGCAGGTCCGCCACTTCATTCAAGCCACTTTCGTTGGTATCCAAAAGGCGGTTCATTCCACCAGCCAAGTCGCCAACGAAACCACTCTTGCCTTGTGCATTGATCCGCTTGGAGAAATCCCCATGGGCCGCTGCTTCAACGATTCCTGCGATTTCGCGCTCGATGAGAACCTCGGCCGTGCGATCCGCCCACTCCACCACCGTCCCTAAACGCTCACCTTGCACGTTCACGATGGGGCTAGCAGCCAGCGAGAAGAACAAGTTTCCCACTTCAATTTGGGCGCGGTAGGTGCTAGTCAAATTGGCGAGCAAGTTACGCTGGTGCGAGGGATTCTTGTGAAAGACATCAATGTTCTGGCCAATCAGCTTGTGCGCGTCGAACTGGGGTAGTGCGCGTCGCAGCTCCATTTCGTTACGCTGCATCATGGCCGTGACTGTTTCGTTCATGTAGATGATGTTGCCGTCGGCATTCGCAATCATGACGTTGGTGCTGCATTTGTCGAGAGCATTGCGGATGCGAAGGTTCTCGTTGGCAATGCGCGTTTCTCGCTCCAATTGTTCCTGCTTCTCTGCGGCTGCACGTGCTTCCTGCAAGGCCTTTTCTTCCAAGTTCATCAGCGACTGGTTAGTGCGCTCCAAAGACTGACTGAACATGCCACGCAAGCCCACCTGTTGCGCCATTCGGAAATACTTGCCTTGGCTGGCATAGTGCAAGGCTGTAGCCTGCTCGCGGAAACACGCCTCCAGCTGGTCGAGCATGTCGTTGATGTCCCAGCACAGGCTGTGGTAGCGACCGCTGGTCGGTATTTGGGTAATGCGTCGCGCAAACTGCCCCTGCGCCACATCCCGTGCCATTTCCTGCACTTCTGCAATGTAGCGCTCCCCTTGTGCCAGGTGACGCATCCACAAACCCCAGAAGGCCAGTGCAACAAGGCCCCACAAGGTTGGTAGCAACGAAATTCCTTGCTGCCACCATTGCAGTGCAACGCCCAGCACCAGCAAGACGCCCACCCCCAGGCCAAACTTGAACGATTCAGAGCGAGAGAACGAATTGCTCATAGCTGAGTCCTTTCTGGGTCAAGATGCCATTCACCATGGCCAGAGACGCCGCGCACGCATCGCGCGGTCCGGCGCGGTTCTCCTCCTCCAGCATGGTCCGGTACAGGTCTGCACACGCCCCCACCGCCCCTCTGCTGGGTTTGCGCCGCGCGGAAAAATAGCCTTCGATGTTGCCCTGTAGGTCGCGGTTAGGAGTCACGTTGGCGAGCACCCAGTAGTAACCACCATCCTTCGACATATTTTTCACGTAAGCGAAAATCTCTTCGCCTTGGGTGACCACGTCCCACAGGAGTTTGAACACCCCACGCGGCATGTCCGGGTGACGGATGATGTTGTGCTGCGCACCCAATAGATCGTGTTCCGCGTAGCCGGAGAACTCGATAAAGATGCGGTTGCAATAGGTAATGCGTCCCTTGAGGTCCGTCTTGGAGATGATGAAATCATCTTCGCGCATCACCCGCTCTTGCTGGGTTGGTGCCACTTTATATTTCATACGCCGCCTTTCCAAATAGTCCGCTTACACACGCTGCCACTCGCGCACCCGTTGGGCCATGTCGTCCATGCTGAGCGCCTTGTCGGTATCGATCACCGGAATGAAGCGCCCGCCCGTTTTGCCAATGGAACGCAGAAACTCGCGCGCAATGGTGGTACCGAACTGCGGGGTAGGCTCCATGGCGGACTCGGGAATATCAATGACTTCAGCCACCGCATCGACCATGACACCCAGTTCCTGCTTATCGTCCTGCTGACGCATGTCATAAATGATGATGCTGGTTTTCTTGCCCGGCTGCACACGGGCGCGGCCAAATCGGGCCGACAAGTCTATGACCGGGACCACACTTCCGCGCAGATTGATCACTCCGCGCACAAACTCCGGCATCAAGGGCACGATGGTCATGGAATTGGGTTGGATGATCTCGCGTACGGCGCGGATATCCATCGCAAAGGCCTCATCCCCCAGCAAGAAGGTCAGGTATTGCTGGGCCTCATCCGCAGCGCCCTGCGTTCGCTCAGGCGGTGCACCGTGGGTCATTGGTTCCGGGCTGTTCATGCCAAGGGTCTCAATAGGGCTTGAAGTTGCCGCTGCCTGCACCTCGAACCGAGGCACTACTCAGCCCGGCACCCAAACGGGGAACCGCGGCACGCCGCTCGATGGCACGGGGAACGGCGTGCGCCAGAGACGCGCGTCGGTCGTCACCCAGCTGGAAGAACGCCATGGACTGCTGGAGTTGTTCTGCCTGTCCACTCATTTCCTCGCTGGTGGCGGCCAGTTCTTCGGACGCACTGGCGTTTTGCTGGGTGGCCTTGGACAACTGCCCCATGGCCCCGCCAATCTGCACCACGCTCTCACTTTGCTCACTGCTGGCTGCTGCAATCTCTTGCACCAGTTCGCTGGTCTTTT
>JAYRUL010000205.1:0-3976 GCA_041919095.1 Rhodoferax sp.
CAGGCCGGGCGCGTGCTGCTGTTGCAAGAGAAAACCAGCGAGACCTTGGCTGCCATCAAACGTGCGCAGGGGCAGCTGCCAGCGGCCTTGGCGCTGCTGGATATCAACCACGACTTGAAGAAGCGTGTGCTGAGCGACCAGGTGCAGAAAAACCTGGCCTACCAGCGGGTCAAGTTCGACGCCCAGGACAAGGCCAACCAGCTCACCTTGCTGGAGCAGCGCAATCAAAACCTGCGCATGGAAAAGGAGCTGCACGAACGCCAGAACGAGAACCTGATTCTGTTGCTCACCCTGGGTTTAGTGCTCGTGGTGTCCCTGGGCGGCTGGCTGGCACGGGTGCTCAGCCGCATGGACCGGTTTCGCCTCTCCGCCCAGACGGATGCCATCACCCGCGTCAGCAACCGTGCGCACTTTGTGGCCGAAACCACCAAGGCGCTGCAGCAGTCGGCCCGCGCGGTGAACCTGGTGGTGTTTGACATGGACCACTTCAAACACATCAACGACACCTACGGCCACCCCACGGGCGACTGGGTGCTGCAGGCCGTGTGTGAGACCGTCAAACTGCAGCTCGACAAGGCCGATGTGTTTGGCCGACTAGGTGGCGAAGAGTTTGCATTGTGCGTGCCCGATCTGGCACCCGACGCCGTCCAGGCCCTGGCCGAACGCTGCCGCATTGCCATCCTGTCCATCGACACCCGCCCCAGCGGCTATTCGTTTGCCATTACCTCCAGCTTTGGCGTAGCCACCCGAGCCGCAGGCGAAACGGTGCCCTACGAACAGATGCTGGTCGCCGCTGACAAGGCGCTCTACGTTTCCAAGAACAACGGTCGCAACCGCGTCACCGTCTACCACCCCACGGCGGCATCGGCAACCAGCATCGCATGAACAACGCGCCACCTCCCAAACCCGGTCACCTTATCTGCATCGGCACCGGCATGCGCATGGCCGGGCAAATTACTCCACTGGCGCGAAGCTACCTGGAGCATGCCGATGTGGTGGTATCGGCCGTGCCCAATGCGTTCACGCGCGAATGGATACGCGGCATCGCCAAGGATTTCATTTGCGTGCTGGACCATTACGACGATGTGAAGGTGGATGGCAAGAACCGGGGCGATACCTACCGGCGCATGGCCGACACGATTCTGGCGCAGGTGCGCCTGGGCAAGACGGTGTGTGCCGCGTTCTACGGCCACCCGGGCATTTTTGCCTGCATTGGGCACATGTCCATCAAAGATGCACGCGCCGAGGGCTACCGTGCCGAAATGCTGCCCGGGGTTTCCGCGCTGGACTGCCTGGTGGCCGACCTGGGGATCGACCCGGGAAGGCTGGGCATGCAGTCGTATGAAACCACGCAGTTCATGATCTACCAGCGTCGCATCGACCCCGCGGCGCTGCTGGTGCTGTGGCAGCCGCACCTGGCCGGTGAGCTCAGTTTGAAGCGGTTCGAATCGACCCAAGCGCGTATCCAGGTGTTGGTGGACAAGCTGGCGCGCGACTACCCGCTGGAGCACGAGGTCATCCTCTATGAAGCTGCCACCACCCCGTTTGAGCGCACCCGCATCGACCGCTTGCCGCTGCGTGCACTGGCCCAGGCCCATCTGCAGGGCGCAACCACGCTGGTGATACCGCCCCTGGCACTGCCTGCGCGCGATCAGGCGGTGGTGGACCTGCTCAACACACTGCCCGAGCCCCCCATGCCGGCCTAGTTATCCGGTGATTGCCATCGCTCCACCCAGGGCGCAACGGCTTCGGCGGGCATGGGTTGTGCGATGCCGTAGCCCTGTACCCAGGGACAACCCAGCGCCACCAGTCGCTGCGCATGGACCAGCGTTTCCACCCCTTCGGCAATGACTTCGCGCCCGAACACGCGCGCCAGCCCGATCACGCCCTCGACGATGGCCAGGTCTTCGGGGTCGACCAACATGTCGCGCACAAAGCTGCGGTCGATCTTGAGCTGCTGCACCGGCAGTTTGCGCAGATGCGCCAGTGAGGAATAGCCGGTGCCAAAGTCGTCCAGCGCAAACACCACGCCCTGGGCCATGCAGGCATGCATCTGGCGGGATACCAGGTCCAGGTCCAGCAGCGCACTGGTTTCCAGCACTTCGAGCTTGAGCATGTCGGCCGGTACCGTAGGATGGGCCGCCAGCGCCTGGCGCAAACGCTCGGGGAAACGGTCGTGCTGCAGCTGGGTGGCACCAATGTTGATGCTGACCGGCAGGATCAGGCCTTGGGCCAGCCACTGCGCCATTTGCTTGAGGGCGGCGTGCAGCACCCATTCGCCAATATCGATGCTGGCCAGGTGCCCTTCGATGACGGGCAGGAACTGTGCCGGTGCCAGCAGACCGCGCTGCGGGTGCTGCCAGCGGATCAGGGCTTCTACGCCCAGTACGGCACGGTTGCGGGCATCCACCAAGGGCTGGAAATAAAGGCGCAGCTCGTTGGCTTGGATCGCCGCGAGCAAGGCCGCGATGTCGTCCATGCGCGTCTGCGCGGCCTGGGCCTGGGCAACATCGAAAAACTGGAACCGGTTCTTGCCCGATTGCTTGGCCAGGTACATGGCCTGGTCGGCATGGCGCAGCAGTTGGTCGGCGTCGGCCATGTCTTGCGGGTAAACCGTGACCCCGATACTGGCCGATACCTTCAGCGGCTGGGCGTCCACCACCACCGGCTCGGCGGCGGCCTGCAGCAGGCGCTGCAGCACGGCCTGCAGACCGTCGCCGTCGCCCACGTCGGGCAATACCACCACGAATTCATCGCCCCCGAAGCGCGACAGGGTGTCGCCCTCGCGCAGGGCGTGGCGCATGCGCTCGGCCAGCGCCACCAGCACCTGGTCTCCGGTGGCATGGCCGTGCGTGTCGTTGATGGCTTTGAAGCCGTCCAGATCCAAATAGGCCACCGCCAGGGACTGTGCGCGCCTTGCGCATTGGGTCATGGCCACAAGCAGCCGGTCGGCCAGCAACACGCGATTGGGCAGGCCGGTCAAGCGGTCGTGGTACGCGACATGCTCGAGCTGGCGGCGGTGCTCGTGCTCGGCGGTTACGTCCGACACAATGCCCACAAAGTTCTGTACCACGCCGTTCTCGTTGCGCACGGCACTGAGGGTCAGGTGCTCGGCAAACTCACTACCGTCCTTGTGCCGGTTCCACAGCTCGCCTTCCCAGAAGCCCTGGCTCAGCAGCGTTTTCCACATCTCTGCGTAGAACGCGGGCGGCTGACGCCCCGAGTTCAGGATGCGCGGGTTGTTGCCTAACAGCTCCAGGCGCTCGTACCCGGTCATGCGCGTGAAACTGGCGTTGCAATCGACGATGGTGCCCTGCGGATCGGTCACCACAATGCCCTCACGGGCATGGGTGAACACATTGAGCGCCAGCAACTGGCGCTGTGCCTGGCTCTTGAGGTCGGTGATATCTTGCGACAAGCCATGCAGGCGTACCACCTTGCCGGTACCATCCCGCACCGCAAAGCCGCGCACCATGCACACCCGCTGCGCGCCGTCGGGAAGTAGCGTGGTGAGCTCCAGCGCGTAGGGGGTGCCTTCGGCGATGGCGGCTTGCACGGCGGCATTCAAGCGCTCCATGCTCTCGGGCGCATACAGGCGGGCCAAGCCCGCATAGTCGGGTTCGCCCTGGGACGCGTCCAGTCCAAACAGGGCAAACTGCTGTACCGACCAGGTAATGGTGCCGCTGCCCAAATCCCACTGCCAACTGCCGGTGCGGGTGAACTGCTCGGTGCGTTCCATCATGGTTCGCATTAGCTGCATGTCGTCCTGGGCCTGCGTGATTTCGGAAATGTCGTCTAACACCGCCAAGCGCAGATTGCCGATGGCAACCTTGCTTACCCGCACAAGGTGCATCAGTCCGTTCTTGGCCTGGATGCGCACCACCATGGGTTCGAAAGCGGTGCCCTGCGTGTGGGCCTGGACATTGTGGGCTTCCCACACTTGCACCACCTCGTTGCGGTAGGCGGCGTCGGGGTA
>JAYRUL010000206.1:0-3963 GCA_041919095.1 Rhodoferax sp.
GGTTCACATCGGCAATGCCGGCACTTTGCTCGTTGGCAGCTGCCGTAATTTCCCCAATCACGTCGGCCACGCGGCGCACCGACTGCACGATTTCATCCATGGTGGCACCGGCACTGGTGACCAGCGCGGTGCCGGATTCCACCTTTTCCACCGAAGTCACGATCAAGCCCTTGATTTCACGTGCGGCCTCCGCACTGCGCCCGGCCAAGGCCCGCACCTCACTGGCCACCACGGCAAAGCCCCGGCCCTGCTCCCCGGCGCGCGCGGCTTCCACCGCCGCATTCAAAGCCAGGATATTGGTCTGGAAGGCGATGCCGTCAATCACGCCAATGATGTCGGCAATCTTCTTGCTGCTGGCGTCGATCTGCTGCATGGTGCCCACCACCTGGGCCACCACCTCGCCGCCGCGCTGGGCCACACTGGAGGCGCTGGACGCCAGCTGGCTGGCCGTGCGTGCGTTGTCGGCGCTTTGCTGCACGGTGCCAGTGAGGTGGTCCATGCTGGAGGCGGTGGACTGCAGGTTGCTGGAGGTCTGCTCGGTGCGGTGCGCCAGGTCGTTGTTGCCCATGGCAATTTCGGCGCTGGCCGTGGCAATGCTGTCGGTACTGACACGCACCTGCGACACCATGCGCGCCAATGAATCATTCATGGTCGCCAGGGACTGCAAGAGTTGACCGAATTCGTCTTCACGCTGGGTGCTGATGCGCGAACTCAAGTCGCCCTGCGCAATGCGCGCTGCCAGCGCGTTGGCGCTGTCCAGCGGCTCGCGGATGGAGCGCACCAGCCAGGTCGTACCCAAGGCAATCAAGGTCACCACCACGGCCAGCCCAATCAAAATGCCCACACTGTTGGCCTGGCGACGCGCTTCGGTCTCGTTCTGCACATCGATCTGGCGTTGCTCTTGCATCTTGACCAGTTCACGTTGGGCCGCCTGGTAGCTGGCCATGACTGGCAGGTATTCACTGTTGAGCACTTTCAGGGCTTCATCCGCATTGCCCCCTTCACGCAGTTTGCGCGCCCGTGTGCGGGTGTCGATCACCTTGGTACGCAGTTCACCGATCTTCGCGAGCTGGGCGCGGTCGGAATCCCGCAGCGGCAATGCTTCCAGCTCCTTTTGCAGTTGCCCAATATCCTTGCTGGTGGATTCGGTCACGTCATTGAAAAGGGTGGTCACTGCAGCATCGGTGCTGACCATCATGGCCAGGTTTCGCGCCGCGTTGGTCTCCGTCAGCCCGCTCCAGCGCGTCACCACTTGCACCAGCTTGATGGCCACCTCTTGCTGGGCACGCCCTTCGGCCAAGATGGAGGCGCTTCGCAGCAAGCCTACGCTGGCAATGCCTACCAACAAGCCCAACACCAAGGAAATGAACAGCCACAGCTTGGTAGCAATTCGCATGCGATTCAGGTTCATACGGCCTCCGGCTTCGCGTGTTGCACACACCGCGTCGCAGCATAGCACCGCTATGATTTTTGTGCCAACCGGACCACGACTTGCGACGCCACGCGGCGCAAGGAGGCCGCATCGACCCGCTCAGGCGCAATCTCGGCCAACGGCACCAGCACAAAGGCGCGCTCTCGCAGGCGCGGGTGCGGCACGGTTAGCGCGGGGCTGGCAATGGTGGCTTCGCCGTACAGCAGCAAATCGAGATCGAGCGTGCGCGGGGCATTGCGGTAGGGTCGTTCGCGCCCGGCGCGGGCCTCCAGCGCCAGCAGCCAAGCGAGCAAGGCGGGAGCAGGCAAGCGGGTGTCCAGCGCCGCCACGGCGTTGATGAAATCGGGCCCCTGGGCATCGATGGGTGCGCTGCGGTACAGCGCTGAAACCGCAACCACCTGCACCGTGGGGCTGTGCTGCAGCGCGTCGATCGCCTGGCGCACGGTTTGTGCCGCGTCGCCCAGGTTGGCACCCAAGCCGATATAGGCGCGCACCCCGTCGCGCATGGGAACTACGCGCCGGATGGGCCGTTGCCCGATGCGCCACCGGGTGTCTCGCCGCTGCTGCGCCCACCCGGACGGCGCCGACGGCGGCGCTTGCGCGGTGCACTGTCCATGTCGCCGTCGTTCCCAGACGTGGCGGCAGGGGGCGGTGGCGCGGGGCGGACGGGCTCCTGCCCTTCGGGCCGGGGGGCCCGCTGCATGCGCGCCGGGCGCGGGCGCTTTTGCTGCTCGGCACGCACCTGGTCCACCAGATCCTGGCGCACGCTGTCACTGGCAGTGCTGAATTCCTGCCACCAGTCGGCCAGCAATTCATCGACCTCGCCCACATCGGCGCGCAGGCGCATGAAGTCGAACGCCGCCCGAAAGCGCGGCTGCTCGACCATGCCGTAGGGGCTGGAGCCCACGCGCTTGTCAAAGCGCGGTTGCATGACCCAGATCTCGCGCATGTCGGCCGCCAGCTTGCCTCCACCGGACACATCGCCAATGCGGGCCGCAAACACTTCGTCGATGGCATCCATCAGGGCCGGATGCGCATGCTGCCCTTGCGCGATGCGCGCCTGCCAGCCGTCGCGCACATCGCTCCACAGCACGCAGGCCAGCAAGAAACTGGGGGCCACGGGTTTGCCTTCGCCCACACGGCGGTCGGTGTCCTTCAGGGCTGCGGCCACAAAGGGCAGTTCCGCACGTTCCACCACCACGTCCAGCAGTGGGTAAATGCCGCGCGCCATCCCCAACGTTTTCAGGGTGGCAATGGATGCCAGTGCATGCCCGGTCTGCAGCAGCTTGAGCATTTCGTCAAACAGGCGGCTCTGCGGCACATCGGCCAGCAGCTGCTGGCTCTTGACCAGCGGCGCACGGGTCTTGGCGTCCACCGTAAAGCCCAGGCCGCTGAGCTTGGCCGCGAAGCGCACGGCGCGGATGATGCGCACCGGGTCTTCGCGGTAGCGGGTGGCGGGGTCGCCAATCATGCGGATGAGCCGGTTCTTCACATCCTTGAAGCCCTGGTGGTAGTCCACCACCACCTGGGTTTGCGGGTCGTAGTACATGGCGTTGATGGTGAAGTCGCGCCGCGCTGCGTCCTCGTCCTGCGGCCCCCAGACGTTGTCGCGCAGCACACGCCCCGTGCTGTCGACAGCATGCTTCATACCCGCCAGCTCGGACTTGCTGGTGCGCTCGTTGCCGGCCACCTGTTCGGCGGCGGCATTGTCCAGGTAGGCGCGGAAGGTGGAGACCTCGATCACCTCGTGTTCCCGCCCACGGCCATAGACCACGTGCACGATGCGAAAGCGCCGCCCGATGATGAAGGCGCGGCGAAACAGATTCTTGACCTGTTCGGGCGTGGCGTTGGTGGCCACGTCGAAATCCTTGGGTCGCAGCCCCACCAGCAAGTCGCGCACCGCACCGCCCACGATGTAGGCCTGGTAGCCCGCCTGGTGCAGGGTATGCACCACGTTTTGGGCGCGCTCATCCACCAGGGTCGGATCAATGCCATGGGTTTGCCCCGGTATTTCCACGCGCTTGCCGAACTTGGACTTGCGCGCGCCACCACCCGTGGCCTTGGAAATCAGGTTGTCGATGAATTTCTTGATCATGCGGTTCTCGTTGTTGTTGTAGGGTGTTACCCCATCAGGCAAACAGGTCCAGTATGCGCCAGCCACGCGCCAGTGCCAAGGCACGCAAGCGGTCGTCGGGATTGGTGGCCACCGGCACCTGGACTCGTTCCAGCAGGGGCAGGTCGTTCATGGAGTCGGAATAGAACGTGGTGTGCACGCGGTCCCAGCCCCAGCCCCGCGCGGCCAGCCATTCGCTGACACGCGTGACCTTGCCTTCGCGAAAGGAAGGCACCCCGTCAATGGCACCGGTGTACCAGCCGCTGTGCGGATCGCGTGCCAGATCCACGGCAATCAGGTTGTCCACCCCAAACGCCTGGGCAATGGGGCCGGTGACAAAGGCATTGGTGGCGGTGACGATGACCACGACATCACCGGCGCGCTGGTGCGCCTGAACCAGCTCCAGCGCCTGGGGTTT
>JAYRUL010000207.1:0-3961 GCA_041919095.1 Rhodoferax sp.
CCCAACCCGCAGGCGCGTGAAGACGCCAAGCAACGCGTGCTGGATTTCCTGCGCCAGCACCTCGGGCCTTGAACCCCAGCTGCGATTGCGCCTAGACTGTGCCCATCGCAAGCCCCACCACCACCATGAACATTCCTCCCATTGCCCCCGAGCGCCTGCCCGAGCTGCTGCGCGCCATGCCCAAAGCCGAGCTGCACATGCACATTGAAGGCTCGCTGGAACCCGAGATGATCTTTGCCATGGGGCAGCGCAACGGCGTGCCGCTGGCCTACCCCAGTGTGCAGGCGCTGCGCGAGGCGTATGTCTTCAAGAACCTGCAGGAGTTTCTGGACATCTACCACGCGGGCACCACGGTGCTCAAGACCGAGCAGGACTTCTATGACATGACCGACGCCTACCTGGCCCGCGCCCGTGCCGACAACGTCTTGCATGCCGAGATCTTCTTCGACACCCAGACCCACACCGGCCATGGCCTGAGCGCGAGCACGGTCATCAACGGCCTGCACCGCGCCTGTGCGGATGCACCGCAGCGCCACGGCATGACGGCCGCGCTCATCCTGTGCTTTCTGCGCCATCTGAGCGAGGAAGAAGCCTTTGAATGTCTGGAAGAGGCGCTGCCTTTGCGCGACAAGATTCTGGGCATTGGCCTGGCCTCCAGCGAAGTGGGGCACCCACCGGAAAAGTTTGCCAAGGTGTTTGCACGGGCGCGCGAGCTGGGCTTTCGCATCGTGGCCCATGCGGGCGAGGAAGCGCCACCGGCCTACATCTGGAGCGCGCTGGATGTGCTCAAGGCCGAGCGCATCGACCACGGCGTGCAGGCCATCCACGACGCCGCCCTGATGCAGCGCCTGGCCAAAGACCGCGTGCCCCTGACCGTGTGCCCCTTGAGCAACCTCAAGCTCTGCGTGTTCCCCACGCTGGCGCAGCACAACATCGGGCGCATGCTGGACGCGGGCGTCATGGCCACCATCAACTCCGACGACCCGGCCTACTTTGGTGGCTACATGAATGCCAACTTCACCCAGACCTTTGCGGCGCTGGGGCTCACGGCTGAGCACGCCTACCAGCTGGCCCGCAACAGCTTCGAAGCAGGCTTCATCGATGCGGCACGCAAGCGCGCCACCATCGAGCAGCTGGATGCGGTATTCCACCGTTTTGAGTGACAACTAGGGCAGTAGCCCACGTCACATTCGACGGTGTAGCTATCAAGCGCACCGAGGCTGCTTGCGCTACAGACACCCAGCTGTCTGCTTCCAGGTCGCCATCGACCCCAGGTCCAGCATCTGCTGGCCACTGGCGCTGCCCAGGTAGCGCAAACGATCGTCCTGCGAGGAAATGCCCACGTAACTATTGGTGCCGGGGTAATGGCGGTAGTAGTACGGAGCCTGGGTTTGCGAGCGCGCCGAGGACGGCCACAGCAAATCGGCGTAGTGGTGTTCCCCCCAGTTGAAGACGCAGTCAGCCGACACCGTGGCGTTGCCCCGGTCCAGCGTGGAGGCCCTGATCTGCGGGCTGCCTTGGCCCAGGTAGAAGATGCCGGGCAGGCCAGCGGTCTCGAACCCCGCGCTGGGGTTGGCGCTGAGCACCGAGCTGGCAATCTCCAGCGTGCCGGTGCGGTCGTTGCTGACAAAGAAGACCGCGCCGCCGCCCTCGGTGGCGGTGTTGTTGTTGATCTCGCTGCCACACACTTGCAGGTGAAAGCGGTTGCCATCGTTGTAGATGGCTCCGCCACTGCCGCCACCCTGTGTGCCGGTCCGCGCCGGGTTGGCTCCTTGGCCGATGGCCCGGTTGTGGGTGAAGCGGCTGTTGAGTACGGCGTACGACACGCCAATGCTGCTCAGCGCCCCGCCGTTGGAGCACACATTGCCCAGGTCGCTGCGCCCGCCAAACGTGGAGTTCACCACATACACCGGCAGGTTCTGCGACTGGCTGAACGCGCGGATGGCGGCACCGCCCACATCGGGGCCGGTGGCGTCGCAGCGGTTGCGGAAGAACCGGCTGTTGACCACCTTCAGCCGCCCGCCACGGGCCCAGATGGCCCCCCCGCCGTCGGGATCGGCCCCGCTGGCGTTGGCATCGATGAAGGTGAGGTTCTGCACGGTGAGCTGGGGGTGGTCCTGGTCCTGGCAGTGCGAGGTGGTCCACACTTGCGCTGCGTCGCAGGTGTTCATGTACAGGATGCGGCTGGTGCCACCGCCGCTGAGCGTGACCTTGCCGCCGCCGTCGATCACGATCTTGGGGCCGGTGGTGTTGACGATCTTGGCGGGTCGGGTCAGCGTGATGGTGACCGGGTCGGGGCCGCAATTGAAAGTGATGACGCCGCCGCGCGCTACACCCTGCACCACAGCTTCGCCCGTGCAACTGGCGGGGGTGCCGGTGCCGATCACCGTGCGGGGGTTGGACGTGTCTTCTGCCGCCGCCTGGCTCGGCACGGTGCAGCTGCCCAGCGGGTTGCCGGCTGCGGGAAAGTGGTCATTGGCGAGTGCCAGGCCGTGCAGGGCGCACAGCGCCAGAGCGGCCCAGCCGGAGGGTGTCGTGGGGTGGTGCATGGTGCTTGGCACTGTAGCGCGCGGGGGTGATGGCAGGAGTTCCGAAGTGCAACCGTTGGTAACCTGGATTAAGCTTCGCCCCATGCAAGCCTATCGCACCTCCATCCTCTGGTTCGCCCCATCGGGCGAGGGTCCGGCCGGTGCCCTGTTTGAGGAAGACGGCTTGCTGGTGGTTGGTCCCGACAACGCTGGCACGCAGGTGGTACAGGCAGTCGGTGCCTGGACCCATTTGCGCGCGCAGTACCCCGACGTAACGGTCGAACACCTGCCCGGGCGCATCCTGGCGCCAGGGTTTGTGGACCTGCATGTGCATTACCCACAGGTGGACGTCATCGGCTCGCCCGCCGACGGCCTGCTGCCCTGGTTGGAGCACTACACGTTTCCCGAAGAAATTCGCTTCGCTGACCCCGAATACTGTGCGCAAGCAGCTACGTTTTTCATAGCAGAACTGCTGCGCAATGGGGTCACCACGGCACTGGCGTTTGCCACCTCGCACCCCCCGTCGGTGCAGGCCCTGTTTGCCCAGGCGCAAGTCCAACGCCTGCGCCTGATTACCGGCCTGTGCCTGATGGACCGCCACGCCCCGACCAGTCTGCTCAACCAGGCGCAAGGTGGCACCGACGCCACCACGCAAAGCCTGCTTGACTCCGAGGCGCTGATCCAGCGCTGGCATGGCGTGGACCGGCTGGGCTATGCCATCACCCCGCGCTTTGCGCCCAGCTGCACCGAGGCCCAGTTGTGCGGCGCGGGCGAACTGGCCGCGCGCTACCCCGATGTGTGGGTCCAGTCGCACGTGGCGGAAAATCAGGACGAAATAGCCTGGGCGCGCGCGCTCTTTCCCCAGTCGCGCAGCTACCTGGCCACCTATGCCGACTTCGGCCTGATGCGCCAGCGGGCCGTCTACGCGCACTGCATCCACTTCGACGACCATGACCGCGCCCTGATGCGCGACACCGGTGCCGCAGCCGCTGTCTGCCCCACCAGCAATTTGTTTCTGGGCAGCGGTTTTTTCGACTACGCCGGGGCCGATCGCGTGGGCTTCCGGTACGGGCTGGCTAGCGACGTCGGGGGCGGCACCTCGTTCAGCCCGTTTCACACCATGTTGGCGGCCTACTACGCAGGCCGTGAGGGGCAGACCAAGCCAGGACTCTCGCTGAGTCCCCAGCACCTGTGGTGGCAGCACACAGCGGGTGCCGCCGCGGCGCTGGGGCTGCAAGGCGTGGTGGGCAACCTGCTGCCCGGCTGCGAGGCCGATTTTGTGGTGCTGAACCCGCAAGCCACGCCCTTGCTGGCACGGCGCACATCGCGTGCTGCGAACCTCGACGAACTGCTCTTTGCCTTGATCGTGCTGGGCGACGACCGGGTGGTGGAGCGCACCGTCATTTCTTAAGTGTTTTTGGCTTCTAGGGCTT
>JAYRUL010000208.1:0-3875 GCA_041919095.1 Rhodoferax sp.
ACCTTGACATCGGCAAAGGCGGCATCGTAACCATTCGCAGCAACCAATCGGCGCTGCTGGCCCGGCACCCCGCCATCGAAGGCCCGCAAGGCCAGCCCGGCAGTGTCGCGGTGTCGCCCGAACTACGTAGTATCCGCGCAGCGGCCAAATCCGAAGCCCACTATGTCGCGGATTCGCCGGTCGATGGCATTCGGCGTCTGTTGTATTACCGCCAATTCCCCGAAGTCCCGGTGTACGTTCTGGTGGGCCGCTCTCTGGACGACGTGCTGGCGGGCTGGCGCACAGAAGCCATTACCACGGCCACGATCGTGGGGTTGTTGATGCTGCTGTTGGGTGGCGCGCTATGGAAATTCCACCGTATCTGGCAACAGGAACAGGGTTTTCGCCAGCGCATGATCGAGTCGATTCCCGGCGCGTTCTACTTGTTTGACGCCAACGGTCGCTTTTTGATGTGGAACCGCAATCTGGAAACCGTCATGGGCATGACTTCGCAAGAGGTTGCGCGTTCGCACCCGTTGGAATTCTTCGACGCCAAAGACCAGCCTGCGGTGCAAAACGCCATTGCCCAGGTTTTCGAAAAGGGCGATGTCATTCTGGAAGCACCCTTTTTCACGCGCGACGGGCGTTCTGTTCCCTACCTGTTCAATGGTTTTCGGTTGGAATTGGACAAGCGCCCAGCCCTGATTGGCATTGGTCTGGACATCTCCAAGCACAAACAGGCCGAGGCGCAAATCAATGAACTGGCGTTTTACGACCAGCTTACCCACCTACCCAATCGGGTTTTGCTGGCCGATCGCTTGCGCCAGGCGTTGGCCGCCAGCCTGCGCTCACGCCACCACGGTGCGCTGATCTTTATCGACCTGGATAACTTCAAGACCCTCAACGACACGCAAGGCCACGACCAGGGCGACCAGCTGCTGGTGCAGGTGGCTGATCGTATTCGCCGCAGCGTGCGCGACGAAGACACCGCTGCCCGCTTGGGTGGCGACGAGTTTGTGGTGGTGCTGACGGGCCTGGACGAGGATGACAAGCTGGCTGCCCGTGCCACTGAAATGGTGGCCGAAAAGATTCGAGCAGCGCTAGCACAACCCTACCAGCTTGATGGGGGCAGCCACCGCAGCACCGCCAGCATTGGTGCCACTTTATTCGCCACCGAACCGGTTGCCGTGGATGTACTGATGAAGCAGGCCGATCTGGCCATGTACCGCGCCAAGGAATCCGGGCGCAATGTCGTGCGATTCTTCGACCCCGGCATGGAGGCTGCTGTCAAGCACCGCGCCGAGCTGGAAGACGAGCTGCGCCACGCCATTAGCGGCGAACAACTGGTGCTGCACTACCAGGCCCAGGTGGCGGGCGAAGGGCGCATTACCGGAGCCGAAGTCCTGGTGCGCTGGCAGCACCCCCAGCGCGGCATGGTGCTGCCCGCCGAGTTCATTACCCTGGCCGAAGACACCGACCTGATACTTTCTCTGGGCAACTGGGTGCTGCACCGCGCCTGCACCCAACTGGCGATTTGGGCACAAGACCCGCACCTGCAACATCTGACGGTGGCGGTGAACGTCAGCGCCAAGCAGTTACGCCAACCCGATTTTGTGCAACAGGTACTGGCCGCTTTGGAAAGCACCGCAGCCAAACCGGGTCGCCTCAAACTGGAGCTGACGGAAAGTGTGCTGGTGCAGGATATTGAACCCATCATCGAAAAGATGTTTGCCCTCAAGGCCAAGGGGATCGGTTTTGCGCTGGACGATTTCGGAACCGGCTATTCCTCGCTGGCTTACCTCAAGCGCCTACCCATCGACCAGCTCAAGATCGACCGCTCATTTGTGCGCGACATTCTCTTTGACGCCAACGACGCCGCTATTGCCCAAACCGTGGTGGCCTTGGCCCACAGCCTTGGGCTGGGCGTCATCGCCGAAGGTGTGGAGACCCAGGCCCAGCTCCAGGTGCTAGCGAATTTCGGTTGCCATGCCTACCAGGGATACCTGTTCAGCCGACCGGTCGATGTGTCCGAATTCGAGCAGTTGGTGCGGGTAGGATAAGGCCCCACATGGACATTACCGGACTTATCCTCGCTGGCGGACGCGGCACGCGCATGGGCACGGTCGACAAAGGCCTGCTTGCCCTGGCGGGCAAACCCATGGTTGCGCACGTGATCGAAAGGTTGGCCCCCCAGGTGGCCACCCTGATGATCAACGCCAACCAGAATCGCGATACCTATGCGGCCTTCGGGCATCCCGTATGGCCCGACGCGCTGCCCGACTTTGCCGGGCCGCTGGCCGGGTTGCAGACCGGGCTGATGCACTGCAGCACACCCTATCTGGTCACGGCACCGTGCGACTCTCCCTTCCTGCCGCTGGACCTGGTGGCCTGCCTGGCGCAGGGTCTTCAGGCGCAGGACGCCGACCTGGCCGTGGCCGTTACCCTCGCCCCCGACGGCAAGCGCCAGCCTCAGCCCGTCTTTTGTCTGGCCAAAACAGCGCTGCTGCCGCATCTGACCGACTATTTGCAAGCCGGTGGCCGCAAAGTCGAACACTGGTACCGCAGCCTGCGCGTGGCCGAAGTCGGGTTTGCCGACGTACACGCCTTTCGCAACATCAACACCCGCGATGAACTGCAAGCCCAAGAAGGCGCTGCGCGCGACAATCCTCCACCATGAGCCTTGAAAACCCTACTACCCCGCGTGCGTCCAACCCGGACGACGGTGCTGTGTCCGTTGCCCGGGTGCAGCGCATCATCCAAAACTTCATCAAACCCCAGCACGGCATGGAACTTGTACCAGTGCCCGAGGCGCTGGGACGCGTGCTTGCAGCCGATGTGCTCTCGCCCATTCACGTACCCGCACACGACAACTCGGCCATGGATGGCTATGCCTTGCGCGGGCAGGATCTTCCCGCAAGCGACACCGCGGTGTACCGCATCGTAGGTAGCGCCTACGCCGGACGCCCCTATCCGGGACCGGTTGAGGCGATGGAATGCGTGCGCATCATGACCGGTGCTGTCATGCCTGCCCAGTGCGACACCGTGATTGCGCAGGAGAGCATCCTCGATCGTGACCCGGACTTTGTTCGCATTGCCGCTGGCACCGTCCAGCCGGGCGACAACCGCCGCCTGCAGGGCGAAGACCTGACTAAGGACCAGCCTGCGGTACGGCGTGGCCGCATCCTGCGCCCGGCGGACCTCGGTTTGCTGGCCTCGCTGGGCGTGGCCGAAGTGGCGCTGCGCCGCCGCCTGAAAGTGGCGATCTTTTCCACAGGCGACGAGCTGCGCAGCCTGGGGGAGGCGCTGGAGCCCGGTTGCATCTACGACTCCAACCGTTACACCATTCGCGGCATGCTCGATCGCCTGGGCTGCGAGATCATCGACCTGGGCGTGGTGCGCGACGATCCGGTCGCGCTGGAAGCCGCATTGCGCGGAAGCTGTGCCCAGGCCGATGCCATCATCACCTCGGGCGGCGTTTCGGTAGGCGAAGCCGACTACACCAAGAAGGTGATGGACTCCTTGGGTGAGGTCAACTTCTGGAAAATTGGCATGCGCCCCGGCCGCCCCATGGCCTTCGGCACCATCAGCAGCAACGGCAAGCGCGCCTACCTGTTTGGCCTGCCGGGCAACCCGGTGGCGGTCATGGTCACGTTCTACTTCTTCGTGCGTGATGCCCTGCTACACCTGATGGGAGCGCGCGGTGAGGCGCTGCCCAGGCTGCGCGCCTTGGCGCAGGACGATATCCGCAAGAAGCCGGGTCGCACCGAATACCAGCGCGGCATTCTTAGCACCGACGCGCAGGGCCAGAGCGTGGTGCGCATTGCCGGGTCGCAAGGCTCGGGCGTGCTGCGCAGTATGGCAGAGGCCAATTGCATGGTGGTTCTGGGCGAAAGCCA
>JAYRUL010000209.1:0-3861 GCA_041919095.1 Rhodoferax sp.
AGGCCGAGGTGATTCATCGCCGGTCCTGGCCAACCCGTGAATCGGTGGAGCTGGCCACGCTGAAATGGGTGGCCTGGTTCAACGATCACCGACTGCTCGAACCCATTGGGTATATCCCGCCGGCAGAGGCTGAGGCAAACTACTACCGGCAACTCGCCAGTCAGCCCTCCACGGTGGAGGCCTGACTTAAA
Source organism: Rhodoferax sp. (assembly GCA_041919095.1). GTDB lineage: Bacteria > Pseudomonadota > Gammaproteobacteria > Burkholderiales > Burkholderiaceae_C > Allorhodoferax. Next base: position 192 of record JAYRUL010000209.1, read on the forward strand.
CCAACGGGCCTCCATGAAACTCGGGGCGGTTCAAACCAGTGATGGCGTACTGGGACAACTCGGACCATCCTGCGGGAACGGGTGCACGGTTCACGTCAAGGGCACGAATGTCGCGGTAGGCATCAGCGGCAAGCAAAGCCATATCGGATTCCACTGTCATTTCTTTCCTCGTTGAGGTTCTTGATCTACAAATAAGTTTGTGGGCTTAACCGAACCTGGAGGTGGCCGACGGATGGTTGCATCCGCCCACCCAGCCGGATACTTTGCGAGCCAAGTAGCTTTGTCTTGCAACGTAACCCTGCCTCCATCGAAGTCAGCGTGTTCGGACACGCGGCCCCGCAGATAAAGCATGTTCGGCTTCGCGAACACGAGGGGCAGATCGTGCAGTGATATGGGAACGAACTTCCCACCTTGCAGCATGGCGACCTGGCCAGATTCGTACCAGTTCAAACCCCAGTTCTGCCCGGGTATTTCGTTTGACTTGTAGTAGTGACCCCCATACAAAATCGTGTACCAGTTTCCTTGATGCTGGTCGAGAAGCATCGGATGAAACCCCTTGAAGAGTTGCGTCACCCGGCCCACACCACCGCCTCCGTCAAAAGTTACGGTTGTGTCACGCGCGAGGATCGTTCCGCTGTAGGGCGTTAGTCCCTGCCGCAGTCGCTCGTAGGTGTGCTTTAGACGCACAACCACTACGCGTCCATCGTGCAACTGCACTTCTTCATCCCACTCCAAGTCGAAGTAGCGGGAATATAGACAACCAGAAAGGGAAATGCCGGATCCAGCAACAAGACCTGAGAGAAGTATCGTGCGGCGGTTCATGACTGAAACCCTTTCCGGCGGTAGCCTCTGACCCGCAACTCGCTCATGGGGTTCAGAAATGAACTCTTCATGAAGAACTTCCTTTGCGTGAGATTTGGAGGATTGTTCGAACATGAGATTGCGATGAAGTGGCATTTGCCTGCCAAGAGACAGAAGACATGTTGTATGTATTGCTGATCATCGGCACTGGCTGCCCCTCCCCAAGGAGGTCAGCGTAGCGCTGGTTTGACCGTCGGTGAGCCGGCCAAACCAGGAGTTTTTGGAAAGAAAATGCGGCAGCTTGATGAGACTGCGCCCCGCCGCAACTGCCTCGCGAGTCGGCCTCGAAATACTCATAGGCAATTCGAAGCCGAGTCTTGTTTTATACAACCCAATTCTCATCCACATCTTTTTACTGCGGGGGAGAATACAGCAAAAGGCCAAGCCTTACATCCTCCATTTTTAGGAGGGCGCAAGCTCCAACAGCTATTCAATAATGCGGCGGCCGCTCATCCCGCAAGCTGCGAAATTCCCCGCTGCCGCTGTCGCGCTGCTGCCGCTTCAGGTCAGTCAGCTCACGCACCAGCAGGTCAATCTGTTGCTGCTGGCGGATCACGACCTGGTTCAGTTGCTCCAGCAGGTCTTCGGTGAAGCTGGCCTTGATTTCCAGCTCGGTCAGGCGGTGGTCTATGGCTTGGGTGTCTGGCATCGTGTTCAACGCGCGGGTTTCTGGAACTTGTCCCAAGCCGCCTTCGTCGGCGTCGTGCCCGCACCCGGCTCCTGCGGCAGTTTGAAATAACCGTCCACCACCTGGGCCGGGTCGGTGAAGCAGTCCTTGATCCAGGGGATGTATTCCAGCACCTGCACCGCCGGGTGGGCATAGCTCAGGTGCACATGCACCTGGCTCATGTCGCCCGCGTGCGGCGCCACCGGCAATCTATAGCTGTGCGCGGTTTCGCACACGCGCAGCACTTCGGTCAGGCCGGCCATGCGGGTCACGTCGGGCTGCACCCAGTGGATGGCGTTCTGGTGGAAGAACTCGCTGAACGCATCCTGTGTGTACAGCTGCTCGCCCAAAGCGGTGGGGATGCGTGTGGCGCGCGCCAGCTCGGCGTGGCCTTTCACGTCGTCATACCACAGCGGCTCTTCAAACCAGTACACATCAAACGGCTCCGCGCCGCGGCAAAAGCGCAGGCAGGTGGGCAGGTCCCATTTGCCGTTGCCATCGATGGCCAGCGTCACGTCGGGGCCGATGGCTTTGCGCACCGCCTCCAGGCGGCGCAGGTCGCGCTCCACCGTGCTGCCCACCTTGATCTTGATGCCAGTGAAGCCGTCCGCCACCGCGCGCTTGGCGCCTTCCACCAGCTTGTCGTCGGCAATGCTGAGCCAGCCGATGTCGGTGTTGTAGGCACGGACCTTGTCTCTTACCTGGCCACCCAGCAGCTTCCACAGGGGCATGCCTGCGGCCTTGGCCTTCAGGTCCCACAGCGCCACGTCAATGGCGGCGTGCGACAGCGTGGTGATGCCCGCACGCCCCACCCATTGCAGCGCGGGGTTGCGCGCCAGCTTGAGCCACAGGCGGTTGACGTCGTGCGCGTCCTCACCCATCAACAGCGGCGCGTGGCAGGTTTCTATGCAACGGGTAATCAGCTGGTCGCTGGGCAGGTGCGAATGGGTGCCGGTGAAGCCATAACCTTCAAGCCCGTTGTCTGTGCTTATCTTCACCCCCACCACGCCCCAATGGCTGATGGTGTGCGTGCTGTCGGCGATCTGGCTTCCGGTCACCGGCACATGCAGGATGAAGGGTTCGACGGACATGATCTTCAAGGCGGTCTCCTTTATTGGTATGACGATTGGCTTGAGCCATTGTGCCGCGATCCCGCCGCACACGCTAAGCTCCCGGCCATGAAACCTGGCCTGCAACACGTTCTTCGTACCTTTCTTACTGGCGCGCTCGCCCTGCTGCCGCTGGCGGCCACGCTGTTCATCCTGGCGTGGACGCTGCGTTTCCTGTCCGGCTGGCTGGGGCCTGAAAGCGCCTTTGGCCGGCTGCTGACCTTCATTGGCCTGAGCGTCACCACGTCCGAGGCGGTGGGCTACCTGCTGGGCGCGTTTTTGCTGATGGCCTGCATCTATGTGTTTGGCCTGCTGGTGGAGGCTGGCTTCCAGCGCGGCGCGGCGCGGCTGATGAATGCGCTGGTGCAGCGCATTCCCGTGGTGCGCACGGTGTATGACGTGGTCCAGAAGCTGGTGCAGCTGTTTGCCCGCAAGGACGACGACGGCCTGAAATCCATGAGCCCGGTGTGGCTGTACTTTGGCGGCAAAGGCAAGGAACAGGGCACGGTGGTGCTGGGCCTGCTGTCCACCCCGCAGCCCGTCATGCTGAACGGCCAGCCCTACATGGGGGTGCTGGTGCCCACTGCCCCTGTTCCTGTCGGCGGTGGGTTGCTGTACGTGCCGCCTGAGTGGGTAGAGCCGGCGGACATCGGCATGGAGGCCGTGACCAGCATCTATGTGTCGATGGGGGTGACGTCGGGGCAGTATTTGAAGGGGTAGTCTCTCCATTTTCAGTTCTTGTACGCAAGGTTGTGGGTATGGCTGTCGAACCGTCGCGTGCCAACAGTGCTGCTGCAAGGACGGGGGGTAGGGCCGCAGCGGCGCCTCTGCGGTGCCGAGCACCGGAGTGCAGCGGGGGGAGTCCGACCGCAGGGCGGACCGGCGAGGACGATTTATGGAACGGCGCGTATCAGCGCCGTTGCGAAGCGACCGCAGCCGCCCCGCGGAACGAGGAGCGCAGGGGAGTCCGGCCACAGGCCGGACCACCGCAGTGAAGCCGCTGCGGCCCTACCCCCCGTCCTTGCCGACGGGA
>JAYRUL010000210.1:0-3847 GCA_041919095.1 Rhodoferax sp.
CGGCGAACCAAATCCGCTGTCGGTGGTGCCTCACCCTCATCGCCGTTTTGATGGCGCGCGAGCAAACTACGAGAAATATCTGCCGACTCCAGCAGCACATCCACCATGGCGGCGTTGGGCTGCAGTTCATGGCGGCGCAGCTTATCCAGCAGCGATTCCATTTGGTGCGTCAGCTCTGCGACATCGGCAAAACCAAACGTTGCAGCCCCTCCCTTGACCGAGTGAGCACAGCGAAAGATGCCGTTGAGCACTTCGTCGTCGGCAGTCTCCAGATTCAGATTGAGCAGCATGTGCTCCATCTGATCCAGATTTTCGCCAGCTTCCTCAAAAAAGATCTGATAGAACTGCGTGAGGTCAAAATCCCCACCACCGCTGCTGTCCTGGTGCATTTCAGCCATGGCTCACTCCTGCGTGTGCTGGTCCAAGACCGGCGCGTTATTTGATGACTTTCTTGATCACTTCAAGCAGCCGCGCCGGATCGAACGGCTTAACCAGCCAACCCGTAGCGCCGGCTGCACGGCCGGCCTGCTTCATCAAATCGCTGGACTCGGTCGTCAACATCAAAATGGGAATGGTCTTGAACTGGGGATGCTCGCGCAGTTTGCGCGTGAGACCCAAGCCATCCAGACGGGGCATATTCTGGTCCGTCAGTACCAAATCAAAATTCTGCGCCTGCGCCTTTTCGTAGGCATCTTGCCCATCCACGGCCTCAACGACTTGGTAGCCTGCACCGGTCAGGGTGAAGGAAACCATCTTACGCATTGAGGGGGAATCATCAACGGCGAGAATTAATGGCATTTGTAGCTCCGACTATTTCAACAAGCGAAAAACAAAAATTAGAACAACTCAATCGAACCAGCATCCATCTCATCTTGGGTCACTGGATTGGGTCGATCAGGAACTTCTTCAACAAAAGGTACGGCCTCACCATCCTCGCCGCCCATGGATTCAGAGGCCAAACGGTAAGCACAGCCTTGCAGGATCTTGGACGTATGGATGATGAGTTGGGACGCCATGTCTTGAAACTGCAACTCCGTCACCGCAGCGCGCAAGGTGTTGCGTACTTCGTCAAGTTCGGGGGAGGCCATCAATTCTGGGGATGCCAGGTTGGCACTAGCACTGGTAAAGCGCTCCATCAAGTTTTCCATGGTGTGCGCCAAAAGCCCATCCAGACGCGCCAAATCATGGACCACGACGAGCAAGGAGTCTTGCACTTCGGCAACGAGCATGACCGGCATTTCCACTGCGGGTACCGTAGGCGTTGTCATTGAAGGTGGCATAGTCAATAAACCCGTTATTCCCGCGCTGCATGCAGCGCCAGTGTGCTGGAATATCCCCTAATTACGGCACCAAGATTAGCAGGAAACATGTTCTTTTGGGAAGTTTCGTCTGCCCGTGCGAAATATCCACGAAAGGCAACTTACGACACAATCCTACCGCTAGGCGAAAAAAATGTCTGCGCCAAGCCATCCATGCAAACCCTGACACCCCGTACTGCGATTCCTGTGCGCCTACTTCACCTGGAGGATTCGGAGCTTGACCACCAATTGGTCATCCGTGCGCTGCAACGTTCCGATCTGGGCCATACCATCGAGCGGGTGGACACACTGGATGCCTTTGCACAGGCCCTGCAGCAGCGCCACTTCGATGTGATCCTGGCGGACTTCCGCTTGCCCGGATTCACGGCGGAGGATGCGTGGCGCACACTGCAGTCGCTTGGGCAAACGCTCCCTTTCATATTGGTGTCCGGCGCTATTGGAGAGTCCGCAGCAGTCGAGGCGATGCACCTGGGCATGAGTGACTATGTGCACAAGGACGCCCTCCGCGCCTTACCGCAAGTGATTCGCCGCGCCATTGAGGTCCACCAGGCGCACCTGGCGCGTGAACAAGCAGTGCGAGAACTTGCGGCTTCGGAACAGCGCCTGTCCGAATTGGCCGGCCATCTCCAAAGCGCCATCGAAAACGAGCGCGCTGCGATCGCCCGGGAAATACACGATGACATCGGTGGCTCCCTGGCCGCCGCTAAATTGGACCTGGCCTGGTTAGGACGCCATGTGCCAGATGACGCCGCACAAACCCACATTGCCGCCGCCACCGATATGCTGCAGCTTGCCTTGGGGGCCAGTCAGCGCATCATGCTCAATCTACGTCCGGATGTGCTTGACCAAGGTTTGTTGGCGGCGGTGCAGTGGTTGGCTCACCATTTTGAAAAACGTACAGGTATTCCCGTGGCGCTGCGCGCAGACCGTCATGAGCTCTGCCTGCAAAAACCCTGGGAGCTGGTCGCCTACCGCACCGCGCAAGAGGCACTGACCAATATTGCCAAGCATGCGCAATGCAGCCAGGTCCGCATTGATATTTCCGACGCCGAAGGGGCGCTGACATTGGAAATCAGCGACAACGGGTGTGGCATAGACGACACAGCGCGGCGCAAGCCGCAATCCTTCGGACTCAAGGGGCTGCAAGAAAGGGCCAAGTCGGTGGGCGGATGGGTGGACATCAGTTCGCAGTCCGGCACGGGCACCAGCATCGTCTTGACCATTCCGACTGCCGCTGCGGGAATCAACACAGCAGGATTGAATCCATGATCAGAGTTGCACTATGCGATGACCATGCCATGGTTCGACGCGGCATTCGCGACACCCTGGCGGAAGCAGTTGACATCGTGGTCGTCGGCGAGGCTGCAAGTTACACGGAGGTCAAAGGCTTGTTGCGCCAGACACCCTGTGATGTGCTGGTGCTCGACCTCAACCTGCCTGGGCGCGGTGGGCTGGAGGTGTTGACTTCCTTGCGTGAAGAAGGCAGCTCCGTCCGGGTACTCATTGTCTCCATGTATGCGGAAGACCAATTTGCCATCCGTTGCCTGCGTGCGGGAGCGGACGGCTACCTGAACAAGGCTGGCGACCCCGCTGAATTGGTCAGCGCGGTTCGCACCATTGCCCAAGGGCGCAAGTACATCACGCCAGCGCTGTCAGAAATGCTCGTCAACAACCTGGCAGCACCCCAGGCACCCACCCTGCACGAAACCTTGTCGGAACGCGAGTTGCAAACCCTGCTGGCTATTGCCTCGGGCAAACGCCTGTCCGAAATTGCCGAACAGTTCATGCTCAGCCCCAAGACGGTCAGCGTCTACCGCGCGCGGCTCCTTGAGAAGCTCAAGCTCTCCAGCAATGCCGAACTCGCGGTCTACGCCATTCGCAACAACCTGGTTTGACCGCTGTCACACGTCGCCCTCCAGGGGCCAGCTGCTTGGCATCGAAGGGCCTTTAAGTGACCAAGGCCCACGTACTGACAAAAACCACCTTCACCACCAACCAGGTCAGCACCACCAACAGCCACGTCTTCCAACGCAACCGCCTGGGGTTGAGCCCGTTCTCGGCCAGGGTAAACACCACGGCGCACACCAAACCAAAACCGAGCCCCACACTGGCTTGCTGCAACTTCTCCACCCACAGGGCCTGGGTTGGGCCTTCCACTGGTGCAAACACGTGCACCACCAGACCAAACGCCAGCCAACGTACCAAGTAGCCCCACCAACGCGTCCAGCGCCCATGGCCGACTTCGGGCCAGTGCGGTGGAAGGGAATCGGTATTGTTCATGGGAGAAGTTTAGGACAAGGCCGTGTTACGTTTCTTGGGGGTGTGGGCCTGGTTGCAAGCCGAGTTGTAGCGTTACCTACCAGTGTGGGCCCGGGTCCAACGCACGATGTCGTTGGCACCCATGGCACCAGCCTGGCGCGCCACTTCGCGGCCGTTCACGAACAACGCCAGTGTGGGAATGCTGCGAATGTTGAAGCGCGCACCGAGCTCCTGGGCTTCGTCGGTGTTGACCTTGGCCACGCGGACCA
>JAYRUL010000211.1:0-3830 GCA_041919095.1 Rhodoferax sp.
TGGTCGAGCGCGCAGAAGTTGCTGCTCCCGCCGCAGATTCTGCAACGGCAGCCTAAAAGTACGCTATAATTTCTGTCTTGCCGCGCGATGGAGCAGTCTGGTAGCTCGTTGGGCTCATAACCCAAAGGTCGGAGGTTCAAATCCTTCTCGCGCAACCAATAAAATCAAGCACTTAGCTTGTCGTCAAGGCTCACTTCGGTGGGCCTTTTTGTTTTGTGTCGAGGTTTGTGACGAGGTCTGTGTCGTCACAATTGCGGGCCTCAGTGCTAGTGACCATTGGGTATGCGTCGAGTATCCGGAGTCAAGAGCTCAAGAGCTCAAGACGTCAAGAGTGGTGGAGCTTCGCATGCTACTAAACATAGCTCCAGCGCCGTTGGCCTCAAAGTAGGACCGGCGCATCTACTTCGGCATTGCAGCGGGAGCTGACTTTCGAACCTCCCTGGCGAACGACCCGTCTCGGCGGCACACCCGTCATTTAGGGTCGGCCTATCGCTACGTCGTAGTCCCAGCGTTGCTACGCAATTGCTTCGGCAACATCTTGTTCAGCTCCTCGTCGGTGAAGAAAAGCTCCTCCGCATTCTTGAGCGCCTCTTGCGCATCGCTGTAGGCCTTGCTGTTGGTTCTCGGGGTCCCCTCGTTTTCAGTGCAATAACTGGCGGTACGCAAACCCAGCACTGGCGCGGGGGTGGTGTTGGTAGATCGTTGATTCTGTTGGCTTTCCTGTTCACTTCTCAAACGGGTATCGTGGCCTCCCACTAATGGGGTTCACGATGCAGGACTGGCAAACGACGTTTTTGGGGATGCGTGAGCTGCCCCGCGATATCAGTGACTTCGAGATGAAGGCGTTTTTCACCTTCGATGGTGCAGAGCGCGAGGCAATCAATGCGCGCCGGGGTGACGCCCACAAGCTCGGTCTGGCGCTGCATATCGGGTTTTTGCGCATGAGTGGCCGCCTGCTGTATGCCTTTCGGGTGGTTCCCGTCGCCCTGTGGCGCCACTTGAGCGAGGAACTTGGCATTGCCACCCCTGATGTGGCTTCGCTGCGCACGCTGTACGGGCGGGAGAAGACACTGTTCGATCACCAGCAAGTAGCGTGCACGGCCCTTGGTTTTCGGTGGATGAGCGAGCACCAACGCCGCTCCCTGGTGCGTGAACTGCGGGACGAAGTGGCCCGTTGCGCCGACCGCGATCAACTGCTCGGGAGGGCCCGCCAATGGCTGTACAAGAATAAGCTGGTGATCGTGCACGAGCGGGCCATCCGGACTTTGATTGCGAGCGCACTCACCCAGCTCGAAGCGGAGACAGGTGCTGCAATCGCCGCCAGCGTCGATCCGGCAACCCTTGATCGGTGGCGAACCTCGGTTGCAGAGCTGCGCCCAGATGGACAAACCCAACAAAGCTGGCTGTGGTCGGCGCCGGCCAAGCACTCAACCCGCCAAATCAGCGAGGTACTTGAACGCATCGATCTGCTGTACGAGCTGGACGTTCATAAACACCTGACCGACATCCCCGATCTCATCTTGCGCCGTTACGCGCGCCGACTAGTCTCTCGGCCGCCGTCTGCCGGCGCCAAGATCAAGGAACCCGCGCGCACCGTGGAGGTCGCCTGCTTTCTGCGGTATTGCCTGTTCACCACCACGGACCAGTTGATTTTGATGGTGCAGCGCCGGATTGCCGATCTGTGGCGCCAGACCGCTGCCGAGGTCCCCGCCACCGTCAACTGGGCGGCGATGTACAAAACGCTACTGGCCGAACTCGTGGCCTTGAGCGCCCAGGGCGCTGTGCCGGACGCCGAGCTGCGCGCACGGCTTGAAGCCTTGGTCATCGAAACCCAGAAACGCAAGCCACCCAGTCGGGCCTCCCTTGTGCGCGAAGGATTGATTGATGTCATTCGCCCCGTACGCTCACTGCTTGTGGCAATTGCAAAGCTTCCATGGCAAGCCACCGGAGAGCATCCCACCATCGACGCCCTGACGAAATTGAGCGCCTATTACGCCAGTAACATCAGAAAGTTGCCGGATGGCGTTGTCGCGCCAGGCCTGGGGAAGGTCTGGCAAGCCGCCATATCCAGCCCAGACCGGGAACGGGCGTTTCGGGCATTGGAGGTTGCCACCTTGTTTGCCCTGCGCCGCGCGGTGCGCAATGGATCGGTCTGGATCGAGCACAGCTTGAGTTTTAGGGGCCGTGCACGCCTGTTCTTCACGGACGAACGTTGGAAGGACGAGTCCAAGAAGCACTATGCCCGTCTGTCGCTGCCCGGCAAGGCGGCCACCTTTCTGAAGCCATTGTTGGCCAAGGTAACTGCAGGTGTCGATGCTGTGGCTGCGGCGGCACGCAGTGGCGTACTGCGCGTCGACGATGAACTCCACCTCTCAGTTTTACCCGCCGAAGACGAAGACCCCGAAGTCACCAAGCTACGGGCGGCTTTGGATCACCGCATCGGCGAAGTGCAATTGCCTGAAGTGATTCTGGCCGTTGACGCCCAGGTGCGCTTCAGCTGGATCATGCTCGGCCGTGAACCACGGTCAACAGCGGAACTGCTGATGGTCTATGCCGGCATCATGGCCCACGGCACCAGTCTGACAGCCATCGAATGCGCGCGCATGATTCCGCAGTTGTCTGCCACCAGCATCCGCCAGGCCATGCGCTGGGCACGGGACGAACGCCGTCTGAGTCAGGCTTGCCAGGCGGTGCTGGAGTTTATGCAACGCCACCCGATCGCCACCACTTGGGGCCGTTCAGACCTGGCGTCTTCTGACATGATGAGCATGGAGACAACCAAGCGGGTATGGCAGGCCCGGCTTGATCCCCGGCGCAACACGCCCTCCATTGGCATCTACTCCCATGTACGCGACCGCTGGGGAATCTTTCACGCACAGCCCTTCGTGCTCAATGAGCGCCAAGCTGGCGTGGCCATTGAAGGCGTCATACGTCAGGAACGCCTTGAAACCAGCCAACTGGCGGTGGACACCCACGGCTACACCGATTTTGCGATGGCACTGGCCCGGTTGTTGGGCTTTGATCTTTGCCCGCGGTTGAAGGAATTGAAACAACGCCACCTGTTCGTGCCTCGCGGCGCCAAGGTGCCAGCCGAAATAGCTGCGGTGTGCGAGGCCAATGTTGACGTTGCCCTGATCGAAAAGCATTGGGACAGCCTGGTGCATCTGGCGGCTTCGGTCATGAGTGGTCACGCCAGTGCGGTGGCAGCACTGGCGCGGTTTGGCTCTGCTGCCCAGGGTGACCCCATCTATGACGCTGGCGTGCAATTGGGACGTTTGCTGCGAACCGCGTTCCTTGCCGACTACTTTGTTAAAGACGCTTTCAGGAATGAATTGCGCCGGGTGCTCAACCGGGGGGAGGCGGTCAACGCCCTCAAGCGCGCCATTTACACCGGCCGGATCAGCCCGGCACAGGCCAAACGTGTGGACGAAATGCAGGCTGTGGCCGACGCGTTGAGTCTGCTGGCCAACATCGTCATGGCGTGGAACACGTCACAAATGCAGGCTGTTCTGGATCGCTGGTCGAACCGCCGCCAGGCCATTCCGCCGGAACTGATCGGAAAAATTGCTCCCACCAGGCTGGAAAGCATCAACCTGCGAGGCGTGTTCCGCTTTCCTGTTGACCGTTATGCCGACCAAATCCTGCCCTCGCGGCAGGGAGCACCGATAACTGGCACCAACGGATGAAACCGATCACGGTTTGACGCCACGAATCCCGGATTTGAAGGTGAACAGGAAAGCCAACAGAATCAACGATCTACCAACACCACCCCCGCGCCAGTGCTGGGTTTGCGTACCGCCAGTTATTGCACTGAAAACGAGGGGACCCCG
>JAYRUL010000212.1:0-3806 GCA_041919095.1 Rhodoferax sp.
CAAGCGCAGGCATTGGCACCATTTGCCAGTGCCGAGCAGCGCGCACAGTTCCTGGCGGTCTGGAGCCAGCGCACGGACGAGGTCCGTCACGCGCTCGACACCGAGGTAGAGACCCTGGAAGACCCCCGTGCCTTTCACCCCGAAGTGGGCGATGTGCGCGGCGACGTGGCAGCCTTGCCGCCCGACGAACGCGCAGCGTTTGCCAACCAGATCCTGCCCGCCTTTGCCCAGGTGTGGGCACTGGGTTTTTTGTACGCGGTGGAGACCTGGCCCGAAGAGTGGGTAGCCCCCAGCGATCGTCAGGCTGCCCAATGGTTTGACCAGGCCATGCAGTGCATCGTCGCACTCACCGAAGATGACGACGAACCACCCACGCTATCGCCCTTCAGCGCAGACGGTCCGCTCTCCCTGAGTGTGCAGCGCCTGAACGCCTTTGCCGATGCCACCTGGGCGGTGTACGACCTGCGCGAGATCTGGCGCACTATTGGTCCGCGCGTACCCACCCTGCATCGCGCCGATGTGCCGGGCCGTAACGATCCGTGCTCTTGCGGCAGTGGCAAGAAGTACAAAAAATGTTGTGGCAGTTGAAGGTTTTGGACCCCTGGAACACAGCCATCCAATAAATCGCCTAGCATTGCTCCCATCGTTGGACGGGGAATGCCATGAATTTTTCGACTTGGGGTGTGCGCAAGCGTTTGTACGCTGGTTTTGGGTTGGTCTGTGCCATGCTGGCGGGTATCGTGGTCATGGGGCTGTTTTCCATGGCACGCATTGACGGTGGCGTGACCGAGATCGTGAACGACCGTGTGCCCCAGATCGATGCCTCCAACACCATCCTGACCCAGACTGACGCCGTTGCCATTGCCCTGCGCAACATGATGTTGACCCAGGACAGCGCGGACCGGGACAAGCAACGCGAAGTCATTGCCAAGGCGGGCGAGATTGTCGATGCCAATATAGGCTTGCTCAGCCGCCAGGTGCACGAGCCCAAGGGCAAGCAACTGCTGCAAGACATCCAGGACCATCGCGCCAAGTACCGTGCCGGCCAGCAAGTGCTGGTGGATCTGATCCTGGCTGACAAGTCCGACGAGGCGCGCACGTACCTGGGTAGCCAGCTGAGACCGGTACTGATGGCCTACAAGACTTCGATTGCCGCCCTGGTCGAGTTCGAAAAGGGCGAGCTGGAGAAGACCGCGACCGACGCAGCCGATACCTACGCCCGGGCCCGTGCGACCATGATCGGGTTGGGCGTCTTTGCGCTCGTGGTGGCGACCCTGGTCAGCATGCTCATCATTCGCAATCTCATGAAAGATCTGGGAGGCGAACCGGCCGAGGCGGCGAGCCTGGCCCGTGCCGTGGCGCGTGGAGATTTCACCCGGACCGTGGCAGTGCAAGACGGAGACACGCGCAGCCTCATGGCCAGCCTGGCCGCCATGCGCGAAAGCCTGACGCAGGTCGTACATACCGTACGCACGGGTTCCGAATCGGTGTCGACCGCCAGTGCCGAAATCGCCCAGGGCAACCACGACCTCTCCGCCCGCACCGAGCAGCAGGCCAGCGCCCTGGAAGAAACGGCCGCCAGCATGGAGCAGCTGGGCTCTACGGTGCGTCAAAACGCGGACAGCGCGCGCACCGCCAACCAGTTGGCCCAAAGCGCCTCGACGATTGCCGCAGAAGGCGGACGTGTGGTGGGCGAAGTGGTTACGACCATGAAGGACATCAACGAATCCAGCCGCAAGATCAGCGACATCATCCAGGTCATTGACGGCATTGCCTTCCAGACCAACATCCTGGCCTTGAACGCGGCGGTGGAAGCTGCGCGTGCGGGCGAGCAGGGGCGCGGGTTTGCCGTGGTGGCCAGTGAAGTGCGCGCCCTGGCCGGGCGCAGCGCCGAGGCCGCCAAGGAAATCAAGAGCCTGATCAATGCCAGTGTCGAGAAAGTGGAGCACGGCACCAACCTGGTCGACCAGGCGGGAACCACCATGACCGAAGTGGTTGGCAGCATCCAGCGGGTTACCGACATCATGGGCGAGATCAGCGCCGCCAGCAACGAACAGTCCCAAGGGGTTGCCCAGGTCGGCGAGGCGGTCAGCCAACTGGACCAGGCCACCCAGCAAAACGCCGCCTTGGTCGAAGAGATGGCAGCGGCTGCCAGCAGCCTCAAGAGCCAAGCGGGCGACCTGGTGCAGGCGGTGGCGTTCTTCCAGCTGAATACACCAGCCGGGGCGGGCCTGGGTGCGGCGACAACCCGTTCGGCCGTGCGCGCCACTACCACCGCCTTCGCCGGAACCGAGCGCCGTGCCCAGCCTGCCCTGCGCGCAAAGCAAAGCCCCAAGACCGCCGTGAAGCCTGCCACCCCCAAAGCCGCTCCCCTCAAGCTGGCGTCGGCCCCACCCGCACCCAAGCCAGCGGCGGCAGCGGATGATGAGGGCTGGGAGACCTTCTAAGGCAGCGGCTGCAGGGCACCTCAACCTGGCTTGTCCTAGGGTTATCCCGGTGGTGTCATCAAATTGTCATAGCGCCTGACAACACTGCCCGCTGTAGTCCACACGCCCTGGCGCGCTGCAGACCTGCTAGCCCGCCTGCTCGGGTGGCGGGCCTGCGCCTGCAACGGGCGATCGTCCTGGGAGCGAGCCTGATGAAACTGCTGCAGAACCTGCGCATTCGGTACCGGTTGTATTTGCTGTTGGCCTTGGCGCTGGCCGGCCTGATCGCACTGGGAACTTTTTCCACCATGACCATCCTGCGCGAGGCAGGCCGGGCTACTGCCTTCATCGATGGCGATTTTGAGTCGGTAGCGGCCTTAAGCGACGTGCGGACCTCCATTGGCAACGCCCGCCGCTTCGAGAAGGACATCTTCCTGACCATGGGTGACGAGTTGGAAACCGAGCGCTATGTGAAGGCCTGGAACGGTGAGATCGTCCACATTCGGGCCGCGATGCTTCGCTCGCAGCGCCTGGCCCGGCCCGATGAAGGGGCGCTGCTGGATGCCATGCGCGCCGGGCTTGACGGGTATGACAAGGGTTTTCGTGTGTTGCTGCGCCAGCTCGAACGTGGCGAGCTCAATGATCCCTGGGCGGCCAACAAGGCCATGACTCCCTTGTTGCAAGATATTGGTCAGGCCGAGCGCTCGCTGGCCGATCTGTCGAACGCCATTTCCCAGCGTGCAAAAGCCCGGCGCGACGAACTGGCCGTGACCACGGCGCGTGCCCCCTGGCTGGTGATCGGGGTCACGGCGTTGGTTTCCGTGCTGGCCACGCTCTTGGTGTGGGCCATCGTACGCTCCATCCTGATTCCGATCCGCGGTCTGCAAGAAACAGCCACTGCCTGGGGCCAGGGCGATCTCAGCACTGCGCTGCCCGCGCGTGGGCAAGATGAAATCGGCGACGCGCTGGGTGACTTGGGTGCCATGCACCAGAACCTGACGCACCTGGTGCGCCAGGTGCACCAAGGGGCGGTCGTGGTCAGCAACAACACCGAGGAAATCTCGGCCGCCAACAGCGATCTGGCGCTGCGTACCGAACATGCCGCGATTTCGCTGCAGAAAACCGCAGCCTCCATTGAACAGTTGTCCGTCGCGGTGCAAGCTACGGCCCAATCTGCGGCGCAGGCCGTGGGTTCGGCCGAATCGGCCCAGCGCGTGGCCCAGCGTGGTGGGCAGGTGGTGACCCAGGTGGAGTCCACCATGGGTGAAATCCAGGCTTCGTCGAAAAAGATTGCAGAAATCATCAGTGTGATCGACGGCATCGCGTTCCAGACCAATATCTTGGCCTTGAACGCGGCGGTGGAGGCTGCGCGTGCAGGTG
>JAYRUL010000213.1:0-3794 GCA_041919095.1 Rhodoferax sp.
TATTGGGCGCATCCTTCGCACTCACCCTGCGGGCAGTTCGTTCAACGGATCAACGCAGGCCACCCCCAGTGGTTGAAAATGCCTGAGATTGCAGGTCAGCAGCAGCAATCCCGCATGCTGGGCCAATGCCGCAATCGCCACATCGGCAAAACCGGGGTGGCGGCCCTGTGCCATGGCGGCATCTGACATTTGCCCCGCCAGCCGTGCGGCCTGGGCGTCCAGGGGCAAGATACGGTCTGCATACGTGGCCAGCAAGCCATCCAACCAGGCATCCAGGCGGTCGGCCCGCTCTGCGCTTCCGGCCCGGCGCAGCTTGCCTATGCCTTGCGCCATTTCAGCAATGGCAATCGAGGGCAGAAACAGCGCTTGGTGGTGCGCCTGCAGCCACTCGCGCAAGGCGGCAGGTACGAAAGTTTCCCGCCCTGGGGCCAGCACGGACACTACGCTGGTGTCCAGCAAATACCCCTTATTCAAAATCGATGCCCCGCAGCGGCGTGACGTCGCGCTCGGTCTCAAGCGGCTCTGGCAGCGCCAGCAGGTAGTTGGCCAGGTTGGGCATCTCCAGCGGATACAGGCGCGCACCATCGGCCACCGGAACAATCATGGCCGCTGGATGACCATGGCGGCTGACCAGCGTGGGGCGGCCATTTTCTGCAGCGGCCACCAGCGCAGAGAAGCTGGCTTTGGCTTCACGGATTTGTAGGGTTTCCATGATGAACCTCCTTGTGACTACATGAGGTCATTTTAAGCCGCATCAGAGCTGAAGTGCTCAAAAATGACGCATGCTGGGCTTGGAAAGGTGATCTGCCAAAGAAGTCAGCCTTCTTGGGCCGCAGATGCTGGCCGCACCCACAGTGACAAAGCTGCCTTCAAGAGTTTTTCTCTACGGCTAACGATCCGAATCAAATTTGGCCAAGAGTAGTAATACCGCATACACGTCAGAACCTACTCCCACGGTACTTTCAGTTCACCGTCCACTTGAGCGTCGATTTTGAGACTACCCATAGGGCTCGTGGTTGATGAACGCGCCTGCTCCGGGAGTTTCGTCCTGATCACCTTCACGCGATCACGAAGAAGTTGCCCTGATCGCTTGTGAAACCGCGCCAACTGCCCCACACGTTGCGACGCCTTGTTGGCCAGCTCGCGAAGTTCGATCTCGCTCGCCCCTGACGTCGCAGCCATCTCCAGCTGATGCACCTGAGCACGGACTTTCGACCGCTTAACTGCGGTGAGTGACGGCTTACGATTTACGATGAGCTTTGTCGTAATCATCTGCTGCGAAGCCGAAAAAACATCGTGCTTGTGCCGGGCTGCCTTGAGTCCGTGTGCTGCCAGCATGCCGTAGACCATCCCGATCACCTTGGTCTGCGCTGCTTTGTCGAGGTGCACTGCGGAGGACATCGACATGTCATCGACGTAGCGGGAGTAGGTAATGCCCATCGCCTCCAGCTTTGCCTGCAGCAACGGCTCGCACCGCCACATGACCAGATTGGCGAGGAACGAACTGGTGATCGCGCCCTGCGGCAACGCGCCGTCTTTGGTGGTCAATCGAGTTAGGACGCAGGCGACTTCACACGAGAACCCAAAAAAGCCCCGCCACACATCCTCCACGAACGTTGCGCTGACAGAGGGGAAAAACTTCTTCACATCCTCGCAGATCAAAACTTGCTTGTTTTTGTGCAGGTCGGCATTGCTCACGTAGTCACGGCCTTTCAGGCTACCTTGAAGGTAGTCTGGGAAGTACACCCGCGAGAAGATGCAATTCTTGAGTTTTCTGTGGAGCGCCTTGAGAGGCCCATGTGCGTCGAACGTCTCTCGCATCGAGCCGGGTTCAGGCTTGACCTTCCGCCAGCTCGCATTCGCACGATCACAAATACGAAGTAGCTCGCCCTCGCTCATCCGAAGCGCCCTGGCCAGCGCGGCTACCGTGCGAATCGGATCACAGGGATAACTCGGCTTGTTCAGGTAGAGGCCCATTCAGCAACTCCAACGCTGTAATTGCAAGCTGGCCCGCAAGGTCGCGGTTCAGTTGTCCAAGTTCACCGTCCTCTGCGCCGAGGAAGAACAGAACTTCCACTGGCATGACCAGCGCCGACGCGATACGCCGGATCGTAGAAAGGGGGGGGTCGCGTCGGCCTCGCTCCAGCAGCGACAGGTATGACACCGAAATACCTGCGCGCTTGGCAAGCTCAGCTTGTGACAGTTTGCGCTTCGACCGAGCGAGTTGGATGGCTTGTCCGATGTTCATGATTTCCAATCAAACAAAGTATGGGCTTGGGGTGCCCATGACGGCCTCACAACCAGTCCCGCAGGTCAGTCAGAATCCTGATCACCGCGGCCACCGCTTGGAGGACACGAAGCTTTAGCGTTTCCGCTGCCTCCGTGTTCTGAGGATGCTCACGAAGCTGTTCCAGCAACGAGATGGCATTCTCCAGTTCCTTCAACGCACCAGTGTCGAGTTGGCTACTGCAAGCATCGCGGGCCCTCTTCAGACCGTTGATGAGATTTTCCAAAGTGTGTTTGTCCATTTAAGGACCTCCTTTACGAGGCACCGTGCCCCGCGTCCCCCATTCAAGGCAGCGCCGTAAAGGAGCCAACTCGACACCAACCAAGCCCATCACAGTTGCTACGCTGCTGGCTGTCGTCCCCCTAAAAGCTCGAAGCTGTTAGCACTTCGCGCTCCGCTGGTTCTGAGCACCTGCGGGTCGCAGCCGGCTGAGCCAACTGCGCCACGTACAAGCCACGCAAACTGTCTTGCGCGGCGGACTTCACACAAGTGAAGCCCCGATCACTGAGCCTTTGCCTTCATGGGTACAGGAATCAAACTTCGGAAAAATCGCAGCGGCGCGGTTACGCGCCGCCCGGAACGTATTATGCGTACTTTTCAATATTTTTATTGACTGCGAGTACGTTTAAATTGTAAATGATTGTTTCAAACTCACGGCTAACTGCCATGACCAGACCGATCCTTCAGTTTGCCCCGAAGGTCATACAACCCATGTCCCGGTTTATTTCGAAGTCAGTTTGGCTTGCTCAGTCCACCGCTACTTTGCCGTCCTCAACCGTATCAGGCTGGAGGACACCAATGGGTCGAAACCGGCCACCCAAGTTTCGCGACTCCATCGTCCCCTACCTCTGGCACCCCCACAACCCATCCGGCCACACGCGCCACAGCACCGGGGCGATGCGCCAGCACAGCAGCCCGAACGCCGACACCCAGCGCAACCCTGCCAGCCCCAGCAGGGCTGAAGCCGCATCCGGCACAAAGGCCGCACCCGCGCGCAGCGCGGCCCCGACCGCGATGAGCACCGCCCCCCGCGCCACCCAAGGACGCTCGTCCGACGGGTGCCCGCAGTGCGCGCGCCCGGCGATGCAGATCACGGTGTGGATCGACAGGTGCAAGCGGCGCTTGCACGATGGCCATCGCAACACCCGTTGGCGATTCACCCTGCGCGCATGAAAGCGCTCCTTCATTGTTGCCGTTTAAATTAAAGAATGCTTTAATTTGCAGGCATACTGTTCAAGGCCGCTTTCCATGACACGCACCACGGGCACCTACGCGATTTCCACGACACTGGGCGAGCCTGTGCGTGCGTTCGTGCCCCATTTCTTGCCCCCCTCGGATCCGAACCTGTCGCCCGAGGTATTCACCGAACTCCACCGGCAGGCCGAACTGGCGCTTGCGCGTTTGGCGGGGGTGTCCGGCCTGGTGCCGTCGGTGGATTGGTTGCTGTACAGCGCCATCCGCAAAGAAGCCCTGCTCACGTCGCAGATCGAGGGCACGCAGGCCACGC
>JAYRUL010000214.1:0-3787 GCA_041919095.1 Rhodoferax sp.
TCGGTGTGGACGACGTGTTCGTCCCATAGCTTGTCGTAGAGTGTGCGGGCCATGCATTCGTTCCTGGTGATGGGCGATTGTCGGTTGAAGTTGCCATCTTGCAAGTAATCGTTTACTGGTACAAGAAGTAACTTTATCCTGGTATAAGTAACACCATGTCCGAACCCAATCCGCGCAGTCTGCTGGGGGCCTTCATCCGGGCGCACCGCGAGCGTTTGTCTGTGCCGACCCAGGCAGCAGGGCGACGGCGCACGCCCGGTTGGCGTCGCGAGGAATTGGCCGATGCCGCTGGTGTGGGCGTGACCTGGATCACCTGGCTGGAACAGGGGCGCGATGTGTCGGCATCGCCCCAGGCGCTGGCCCGTCTGGCGCAGGCACTGCAACTCAATGCGGCGGAACGGGCCTCATTGTTTGACCTGGCAGGGCGGCGCGATCCGGTGGAGCCCGCCGAGCCATCGAGCACGTTGCCAGCCCAGGTCTTGGCCCTGCCGGACTTGATGCGGGTACCCGCCTATGTGCTGGACCATGCCTGGACGGCGCGCGCCTGGAACCGCGAAGCATCCGAACTGTTCGTTGGCTGGCTGGATCTGCCCGTTGGCGAGAAGAACCTGCTGCGCTTTGTGTTCCTGGAGTCCCGAGCGCGGACTTTGATTGCCGATTGGCCGGAGCGCTCCCAGCGTCTGGTCGCGGAGTTTAGGTCTGACTTCAGTCGCCGCCCTCGCGATGTGGTCATGGGGACCCTGGTGGAGGATTTGCTCGCGCGCAGCCCTGAATTCGCGGCACTGTGGCGCCAGCAAACCGTGCTGGCCCGGGAGGGGGGCGAGCGCGCATTTCAGGTGCCTGGGCGGGGTTTGATTCGCTACGAGCAAAGCACCCTGGTCGTAGCCGCGCACCCCGAAGTGAAGTTGGTCTGCCTGGCACCCGTGGCCTGAGCGGCGGGCAAAGAAAAACCCGCTGGTGTGGCCACGCAGCGGGTTTGCAAGACGACGGGTGCGGCTTACTTGACGTCGCGCTTGACCGAGCCGGTGAACAACTGGCGGGGACGACCGATCTTGTACTCGGGGTCGCCAATCATTTCATTGAGCTGGGCAATCCAGCCTACGGTACGGGCCAGGGCGAAGATGCCGGTGAACAGGTTCACCGGAATGCCGATGGCGCGCTGCACGATGCCGGAATAGAAGTCTACGTTGGGGTAGAGCTTGCGCTGCACGAAGTAGTCGTCTTCCAGGGCAATCTTTTCGAGTTGCTTGGCCAGCTTGAACAGCGGATCGTTTTCCAAGCCCAGTTCTTGCAGCACTTCGTTGCAGGTTTCCTGCATGAGCTTGGCGCGGGGGTCGTAGTTCTTGTACACGCGGTGGCCAAAGCCCATGAGCTTGACACCGGAGTTCTTGTCTTTGACCTTCTCCATGAACTCGCCCACCTTGGCCACGCCACCCATTTTCTGGATGTCTTCGAGCATGTTCAGGCAAGCTTCGTTGGCACCGCCGTGGGCCGGTCCCCACAGGCAGGCCACGCCCGCAGCAATGGCCGCAAACGGGTTGGTGCCGGAGGAGCCGCACAGGCGTACGGTGGAGGTGGAGGCGTTTTGCTCGTGGTCAGCATGCAAGATGAAGATGCGGTCCATCGCGCGCTCGATCACGGGGTTGACCTTGTAGTCCTCGCAGGGCGTTCCAAACATCATGCGCAAGAAGTTGCCTGCGTAGGACAGGTCGTTGCGGGGGTACATATAGGGCTGACCCACGCCATACTTGTAGGCCATTGCCACGAGCGTGGGCATTTTGGCAATCAGGCGGATGGCGGCGATCTTGCGATGCTCGGGGTTATTGATGTCGGTGCTGTCGTGGTAGAACGCCGACAAGGCACCCACCAGACCCGTCAAGACGGCCATGGGGTGGGCGTCACGGCGGAAGCCACGCAGGAAGAACTGCATCTGCTCGTTGACCATGGTGTGGTTGATCACGGTCTTGTGGAAGGCATTGCGCTCGGCTTCTTTCGGGAGCTCACCGTTGAGCAGCAGGTAGCAGGTATCGAGGTAGTCGCAGTGGGTCGCCAATTGCTCGATGGGATAGCCACGGTACAACAACTCGCCCTTGTCGCCATCGATGTAGGTGATGCCCGACTGGCACGACGCCGTGGACAGAAAGCCAGGGTCGTAGGTGAACATGCCGGTTTGGGCGTAGAGCTTGCGGATGTCGATCACGTCCGGACCGATGCTGCCCTGGTACACGGGCATTTCCACACTGGGGGCACCGTTGCTAAAAGACAGGGTGGCTTTGTTCTCAGCTAGTTTCATTTTGGACCTTTCAGGGGGACTTTCTCAACATATGCAAAACTTCGTGTACTTCAACGCGATCCAGCGCAGGCTCGACTTGTGCCAAGGTCTTGCGGGCCAAGTGCACGTCCAAGAGATCGTTGTCACTGAGCTGCATCAACGCGCCCAGGGCTTCGCCTTGTTGTACGGTGAGCGAGGCCCCAAAGCGGGCAAAAAAACGCTCCACAAACAAATCGTTTTCCAGCAGACCACGACGGCAGCGCCAGCGCAGCTTGCTCAAGCTTCGCTCGTCGATGCGGGCGCTACCGTTGTTCATGTTGCCATCAGATGGTGCGGTGCACCAGCATTTCCTTGATCTTTCCAATAGCCTTGGTGGGGTTGAGGCTCTTGGGGCATACATCCACACAATTCATGATGGTGTGGCAGCGGAACAGGCGATACGGATCTTCCAGGTTGTCCAGGCGCTCACCCGTGGCTTGGTCGCGGCTGTCTGCCAAGAAACGGTAGGCTTGCAGCAGACCGGCCGGGCCGACGAACTTGTCCGGATTCCACCAGAAGCTCGGGCACGACGTGGAGCAGCTGGCGCACAGAATGCACTCGTACAGGCCGTTGAGCTCTTCACGCTCTTCGGGAGACTGCAGGCGCTCTTTTTCGGGCACCGGATCGTGGTTGATGAGGTAGGGCTTGATGGAGTGGTACTGCTTGAAGAACTGCGTCATGT
Source organism: Rhodoferax sp. (assembly GCA_041919095.1). Taxonomy (GTDB): domain Bacteria; phylum Pseudomonadota; class Gammaproteobacteria; order Burkholderiales; family Burkholderiaceae_C; genus Allorhodoferax. The sequence continues at coordinate 2,994 of JAYRUL010000214.1, forward strand.
CCACGATCAGGTCGCGAATCACCGGCAGACCCGGCAGCGGCTTGAGCACCACATGGTCGGGCAACGTGCGCATATTGGTCAGGCAGGCCAGGCCATTCTTGCCGTTGATGTTCATGGCGTCCGAGCCACAGACGCCTTCCCGGCAAGAGCGGCGGTAGGACAGGGTGGGGTCCACGGCCTTGAGCTTGATCAGGACGTCGAGCAGCATGCGTTCGGAGCCGTCGAGTTCGACCTCGACCGTCTGCATGTAAGGCTTGGCATCCTTGTCGGGATCGTAGCGGTAGAGGGAGAACGTGCGTTTTGCCATTTTCAGTATTCCTTGTTCTATTCAGTTGGGGTCCGATCACCATGCTGCGCAAAGTGGTCTGACCCGCAAAGCATCAGAAGGTGCGGGGCTTGGGTGGCACGGTCTCAGCCGTCAACGGCTTCATGCGCACGGGCTTGTAGGTCAGGGCGTTGCCTTCCCGGTGCCAGAGCGTGTGCTTCATCCATTCGGCGTCGTTGCGGCCCAACGGGCAGGTGGGGTGGGTGACGTCGTGTTCGTAGTCGCGCACCAGGTGCGCGCCACGGCATTCCTTGCGGGCAGCGGCGCTGGTCATGGTGGCTTGGGCCGCTTCCATGAGGTTGTCCACTTCCAGCGCTTCGATGCGCGCGGTGTTGAATACCTTGGAGTTGTCTTTCAGGCCGATCTTGCCCACGCGTTCGCGCAAGGCGTTGATCTTCTTGACGCCTTCGTCCATGGTTTCCTGGCTGCGGAACACCCCGGCGTGCGCTTGCATGATGGAACGCATGTC
>JAYRUL010000215.1:0-3770 GCA_041919095.1 Rhodoferax sp.
AGTTGGTCGAATTGATCGTTGAACGAAGTAGCCACAGTGTCCCCTTTAGCTGCCCAATATAGCACTGCAGCCCAGGCAAGCGCTTACCGTTTCTGGCAGTGTGGGCAGAAATAGGTGGAGCGTTGCCCTTGGCGCAACACCTTGATCGTCTGTGCGCAGCTCCAACACGGCAGGCCCGCACGCCCGTACACCTGCGTTTCGTGCTGAAAGTGGCCTTGGTCACCCTGCGCGTTGGAAAAGTCACGCAGGGTCGTGCCACCTTGCTCGACCGCGCGCTGCAGCACCTGGACTATGGCAGTGTGCAGGCGGCTGGATCGCGGGCGACTCAAGCGATTGGCCGCAACCGTTGGCCGGATGCCGGCCAGGAAAAGTGCTTCGCACGCATAGATATTGCCCACGCCCACCACCACCTCACCTGCGAGCAGCACCTGTTTGATCGCTGCCGTGCGCTGCCGCAGCGCCTGGTGAAACCGGTCGGCATCAAATGCAGCGGACAACGGCTCCACGCCCAGGCGTCCCAACAGCTTGCGCGCGACCGGGTCGTGTTCATCGGTCACGAAGACCACGGCACCGAAGCGCCTTGGATCGTGCAAGCGCAACGTGCCGCGCGAGGTCTGCAGCTCAAAGTGATCGTGCTTGCCACGAGGGCTTAGCGCATCGCCAAACAACAGGCTGCCCGACATGCCCAGATGCACCAGCAAGATGCCCCGGTCCAGATCCACCAGCAGGTATTTGCCCCGGCGGCGCACCCCGGTCACCCGCGCGCCCACCAGGTCCTGCACAGAGCAACCCAAGGGCCAACGCAGAGGTTGCCCCATACAGGCCGCCAGCACCGACGCACCCGCAATGGCATGCATGAAACTGCGGCGCGTGACTTCCACTTCGGGTAATTCGGGCATGGATTATTATGATCCGATGCTACGAAAACACCGTCTGCTCTGCGTTGCCCTTGCGGTTGCGTTCACTTGCCCCGGGGTACTGGGTAACCCATCCGCTCCTGCCCCGGAAAACTCCCGCCTGGACGCCAGTCTGTTTTACCAACTACTGGTCGGTGAGATGGCGGCACGCACGGGCGACAGCGGGACCGGGTACGCGGTCTTGCTGGACGCTGCGCGCAAGACCAACGACCAACGCCTGTATGAACGTGCCGTCGAAGTCGCCATGGTTGCCCGCAACGGCGATGCCGCCCTGGACGCGGTGCAGGCCTGGGCGCGCGCCTATCCCTCTTCACAGCTGGCTAACCTCTACCACTTTCAAATCCTGGTGGGGCTCAACCGCGTGGCGCAAACCGTTGAACCCCTCAAGCGCCAGTTGGCGGCGCTAGATGCCCCGGCCCGTCGCGCACTCATCATGCAACTGCCGCGCTACTTTGTGCGGGTCAGTGACAAGGCGCAAGCCAGTGCTGCGCTGGAGAAGGCCCTGGCCACCGAGTTGACCAACCCCACCACCGGTGCCGCAGCTTGGACCAGCATTGGTCTGCTGCGCATGCAGGCCGAGAACCCCACGCAAGCACTGCAGGCCCTTGAGCAAGCCATGACCTTGGATCCGAAGGCGCAGGAGCCAGTCTTGGTTGCCCTGGAGCTGGCCGGTCCGGCGTTGCCTGCGATTGAACCCCTGGTGCAACAGTTTTTGGAGCGCACACCCACGCCGGATGTGCGGATGGGCTATGCCCGCTTTCTGATCAACTCACAGCGCTATGGCGACGCCTACCAGCAGATCGTTCGCGTCACCACCGAAAAGCCCGAGCTGCCCGAAGCGTGGCTGGTTCGCGGCTCCCTGGAAGTGCAAGACAACAAGATGGAAGGGGCGCAGACTTCGCTCAAACGCTATCTCGGCCTGGCCGCCGCTGGGTTCGATGCGCCCACGCCTGCGCGAGGTACGACCCAAGCCTTGCTGCTGTTGGCGCAGGCCGCAGAAAGCCAAGGCCGGCTCGACGAAGCCAGTGCGTACCTGGATCAGATCGGCTCCGTCGATGAACCACTGCGCATCCAGCGCCGACGCGCCGCGATCCTGGCGCGCCAGGGCAAGCTTGAAGCCGCACGCGAACTCTTGCGGTCCACACCCGAAACCAGAAGCGGCGATGCGCTCGCCAAGGTCAATGCCGAGGCGCAGTTGCTGCGCGACGAACGCCGGTTTGATCTGGCCTACACCGTCCTGCAGGAAGCGATGGCGCGTTTTCCGGACGATTCAGACCTGACCTATGACCTGGCCATGGTGGCCGAGCGGCTCAACCGCATCGATGAAATGGAAACCTTGCTGCGCCAGGTCATTGCCAAGAATCCCAAACATCACAGCGCTTACAACGCGCTCGGTTACTCGCTCGCCGATCGCAACATCCGCCTTGCCGAGGCGCGCCAATACGTTCAAAAAGCGCTGAGTTTTGCACCCGATGATCCGTACATTGTCGACAGCCTGGGCTGGGTGGAGTTCCGGGATGGCAACCATGACGAAGCCTTGCGCCTGCTCCAGTCCGCGTACAAGGCACGTCCCGACGCGGAAATCGCAGCGCACCTGGGCGAAGTCCTCTGGACGATCGGACAGCGCGACGCTGCGAACAGTATTTGGCAGGACGGCTTGACGTTGAATCCCCACAACGACACGCTGCTTCAGACCATTCGACGTTTTCGCGACCGGCCATGACCGCTTGGCTGGTGTCTGCTGGGCAGCGTGCATGCCTCTTGTTTGCTATTTTTCTCATAGCTGGCTGCGCAAGCTTCACGAGGCCTGGTGCCGAAAATAGTGCCAAACAGGCCATCTGGGAAGGCCGTCTGCTGGTGCAAGTGGAAGGGTCCACGCCCCAAAGCCTGTCCGCCAGCTTCACTCTACAAGGCAATGTAGACGTCGGTAGCCTGGTCCTGTACACCCCGCTGGGCACGACAGCAGCCCAGCTCACCTGGGATACCAGTGGCGCGCGCCTGCAAACACACGACCAGACGCACCAGGCGGCCACACTGGCGGAATTGACCCGCCACCTCACTGGCACCGATTTGCCAATCGCCAGCCTGTTTGATTGGTTGCAAGGTCTGAACTCCCCAGCGCCCGGCTGGACGGTCGATCTCAGCCAGTGGTCCCAAGGTCGCCTGCATGCCCAACGGCAAAGCCCCGACGCGCCCGCGCAGTTGCGCCTGATTCTGGAGCGTTGATAATTTCGGCCATGCTCTCGCTGTATGACGTTTCCGCTCCCGCCAAGCTCAACCTGTTTCTGCACATTACCGGCCGGCGTGCCGACGGTTATCACCTGCTGCAATCGGTCTTCATGCTCATCGACTGGTGCGATACCTTGCACTACGAATTGCGCAAAGACGGAAAGATCACCCGCGAAGACCTGACCACGGCGTTGCCGGCCGATGACCTGGTGGTCCGTGCCGCGCGGTCCTTGCAGCAAGCCACCCACTGCCCGCTCGGTGTCCACATCGGTGTTGCCAAGTCCATTCCCGCCCAGGCAGGCTTGGGCGGTGGATCATCGGACGCTGCAACCACCTTGCTGGCGTTGAACCGATTGTGGAATCTGAACTGGTCGATCGGGCAACTCTGCCAACTGGGATTGCGCTTGGGTGCCGACGTCCCGTTCTTTTTGCAAGGCCACAACGCCTGGGTTGAAGGCATCGGAGAGCACATCACTCCCATTGGGCTGCCAAGCGCTCAATTTGTGGTGGTCAAACCCAGCCAGGGCCTCTCCACTGCTGAAATTTTTTCGCATTCCGCGTTGAAGCGCGATACAGAAACTGCTACAATCGCAGGCTTCGCTGCAAACGCCTTCGACACAATCT
>JAYRUL010000216.1:0-3722 GCA_041919095.1 Rhodoferax sp.
CCTTGTCGGTCATGACGTCGGCCAGGATTTGGTCTTCCTGCACCATGTCGCCCACCTGCACATGCCAGGCGACCAGTTCGACTTCTGCAATGCCTTCGCCAATGTCCGGCATCTTGATGATATGAATGCCCATCGCTTATGCCTCCACCACGCGCTTGAGCGCTTCTGCGACCCGTTTCGGGCCAGGAAAGTAGTCCCACTCCTGCGCGTGCGGGTAGGGGGTGTCCCAACCCGCCACCCGCTCGACGGGGGCTTCCAGGTGGTAGAAGCAGTGCTCTTGCACCAGCGACACCAGTTCGGCACCAAAGCCGCTGGTGCGAGTGGCCTCGTGCACCACCACGCAGCGCCCGGTCTTCTTGACCGAGGCGACGATGGTGTCCAGGTCCAGCGGCCAGATGGAACGCAGGTCGATCACTTCGGCGTCGATGCCGCTTTCGGCGGCAGCGGCTTCGCACACATAGACCATGGTGCCGTAGGCCAGTACCGTCACGGCACTGCCGGGGCGGAAGATGGCGGCCTTGTCCAGCGGCACGGTGTAGTAGCCCTCGGGCACTTCGCCCATGGGGTGTTTGGACCAGGGCACCACGGGCTTGTCGTGGTGGCCGTCGAACGGGCCGTTGTACAGGCGCTTGGGCTCCAGGAAGATGACGGGGTCGTCGTTTTCGATGGAGGCAATCAAGAGGCCCTTGGCGTCATAGGGGTTGGACGGCATCACCGTGCGCAGCCCGCAGACCTGGGTGAACATGGCCTCGGGGCTTTGGCTGTGGGTCTGGCCGCCGTAGATGCCGCCGCCGCAGGGCATGCGGATGGTGATGGGGCAGGTGAAGTCACCGGCCGAGCGGTAGCGCAGGCGCGCCGCTTCGGACACGATCTGGTCGCTGGCGGGGTAAAAGTAGTCCGCAAACTGGATTTCCACCACCGGACGCAGGCCGTAGGCACCCATGCCCACCGCCGTACCGACGATGCCGCCTTCGGAGATGGGGGCGTCGAACACGCGCGAGGTGCCGTATTTCTTTTGCAGGCCTTCGGTGCAGCGGAACACGCCGCCGAAGTAGCCCACGTCTTGGCCGTAGACGACGACGTTGTTGTCGCGCTCCAGCATCACATCCATGGCGCTGCGCAGGGCCTGGATCATGGTCATAGGTGATGTGGCCCCCACGCTTGTCGCTTCGCGTACTGCGCTGCCCCCCGAGGGGGCGCTCACTTGCTTGGGGCGGCCCTGCGCTGCGTTCATGGTATTGCTCATATTCCCAACTCCTGGCGCTGGCGACGCAGGTGTGCCGGCATTTCTTTGTAGACGTCTTCAAACATTTCAGCCGGGCTGCGCACGTGGCCATCGGCCAGGGTGCCGTACTGCTCGGCTTCTTTCTGGGCGGCAGCGACCAAGGCTTCCATTTCTTTTTGGGTGGCTTCGTGCTCGGCGTCGGACCAGGCACCCAGGGCGACCAAGTGTTGCTTGAGCCGGACGATGGGGTCGCCCAGCGGGAAGCGCGCGGCGTCGTTGGCCGGGCGGTACTTGCTGGGGTCGTCGGAGGTGGAGTGCGGGCCGGCCCGGTAGGTGACCCATTCGATCAGGGTGGGGCCGCAGTTGCTGCGGGCGCGCTCCAGCGCCCAGCGCGAGGCGGCGTACACCGCCAGAAAATCGTTGCCATCCACGCGCAGCGAGGCAATGCCGTTGCCCACGCCGCGTGCGGCAAAGGTGGTGCCCTCGCCCCCGGCAATGGCCTGGAAGGTGGAAATGGCCCACTGGTTGTTGACCACGTTCAGAATGACCGGTGCGCGGTACACGTGGGCAAAGGTGAGCGCGGTGTGAAAGTCGGCCTCGGCCGTGGCACCGTCGCCGATCCAGCTGGAGGCCACCTTGGTGTCGCCCTTGATGGCCGAGGCCATGCCCCAGCCCACGGCCTGGATCACCTGCGTGGCCAGGTTGCCGGAGATGGAGAAGAAGCCCTGCTTTTTGCTGGAGTACATGACCGGCAGCTGGCGGCCCTTGAGCGGGTCGCGTTCGTTGCTGTAGAGCTGGCAAATCATCTCCACCAGGTTCACGTCGTCGCGCGAGAGCAGCAGGCCTTGCTGGCGGTAGGTGGGAAAGCACATGTCGCCATCCACCAACGCCATGGCATGGGCGCAGGCAATGGCCTCTTCGCCCAGGCACTGCATGTAGAAGGACATCTTTTTCTGGCGCTGGGCGATCAGCATGCGCGCGTCAAACGCCCGCGTCTTGAGCATGGAGCGCATGCCTTTGCGCAGCTGCTCCACTGTCAGGTCCGGTGCCCACGGGCCGACGGCCTGGCCGTCTTTGTCGAGCACGCGGATCAGCGTAAAGGCCAGATCGCTGGTCTGCGCCGCCTGGGCATCGACCGGGGGGCGGCGTACCGAGCCGGCTTCGGATAAGGGAAGGTAGGAAAAGTCCGTGTCATGGCCCGGTCGGCCCGTAGGCTCGGGGACATGCAGACGCAAAGGTTCGTGCGAAGGCATCGAAAAAGCTCCATGCAAGTTTGTGGCTTGCTGCAGTTGGACAAGGATTACGCGCAGCGGGTAGCCACACGCAAACCGGACAAGGCGGCAGTACCAAACGGGGTCACCGCACGTACTGTTTGCGCCGGAAAAGGATAGCGGAATTACCGCATTCGACCTACAGGGTTTTCATGAAAGCCATTCCGTGTCGAAGCTGGCTGTGCCTGGGCGCTACGCCGCAGACGGTGCACGGGCACGGCCAGGCGAAGCAACAACGGCACAGACAGTTTCGTCGCGGAATTACATGCTACGACGATACTGGCCTCCCACTTCAAACAAAGCATTGGTGATCTGACCCAGCGAACAGACGCGCACCGCGTCCATCAGCACGTTAAAGACGTTCTGGTTGTCGATGACGGCCTGTTGCAAGCGCTTGAGTTGTGCCGGCGCGGCCTCGGCATGGCGCGTATGGAAATCGGCCAGGCGCTTCAGCTGGCTTTGCTTCTCGTCGTCGGTGGAGCGGGCCAGTTCCAGTTTGTCGAGCACGGCGTCGCCATGCGGGTTGCGGAAGGTGTTGACACCAATGATGGGGTACTCGCCCGTGTGCTTGAGCATTTCGTAGTGCATCGATTCTTCTTGAATCTTGCTGCGCTGGTAGCCGGTTTCCATGGCCCCGAGCACGCCGCCGCGGTCGGCGATCTTTTCAAACTCGGACAACACCGCCTCCTCCACCATCTCGGTCAGCTCTTCGATGATGAACGCGCCCTGGTTGGGGTTCTCGTTCTTGGCCAGGCCCCACTCGCGGTTGATGATGAGCTGGATCGCCATGGCGCGGCGCACCGAGTCTTCGGTGGGCGTGGTGATGGCCTCGTCGAACGCGTTGGTGTGCAGGCTGTTGCAGTTGTCGTAGATGGCAATCAGCGCCTGCAGCGTGGTGCGGATGTCGTTGAACTGAATTTCCTGCGCGTGCAGGCTGCGCCCCGACGTCTGGATGTGGTATTTCAGCTTCTGTGAACGCTCGTTAGCGCCGTATTTTTCCTTCATGGCCACGGCCCAGATGCGGCGTGCCACGCGGCCCATGACGGTGTACTCGGGGTCCATGCCATTGCTGAAGAAGAAGCTCAGGTTGGGTGCAAAATCGTCAATGTGCATGCCGCGCGCCAGGTAGGCTTCCACCAACGTGAAGCCGTTGGACAGCGTGAACGCCAGTTGGCTGATCGGGTTGGCCCCGGCTTCGGCAATGTGGTAGCCGCTGATGGACACCG
>JAYRUL010000217.1:0-3679 GCA_041919095.1 Rhodoferax sp.
GTGGCATAGCCTTTCAGGGCCGCTGCCTCCATGGCCTGGGCGTTGACGGTGATGCCGCCTTCCTTGGCGCCGCTGGCGGGGTTGACCTGGCCGCCCACCATCTCGGCAAAGATGCGCAGGGTGTCCTTGAGCGTATCCACGGTGTCGAACAGCGGCTCCTTGTCTTCCTGGTTGTCCTTGTTGTAGGCCAGGGGCTGGCCTTTCATCAGGGTGATCAGGCCCATCAGGTGGCCGACCACGCGGCCGGTCTTGCCGCGTGCCAGTTCGGGCACGTCGGGGTTCTTCTTCTGCGGCATGATGGAGCTGCCGGTGGTAAAGCGGTCGGCAATCTTGATGAAGCCGAAGTTCTGGCTCATCCAGATGATGAATTCCTCGCTCATGCGGCTGATGTGCACCATGCACAGCGACGCGGCGGCGGTGAACTCGATGGCAAAGTCGCGGTCGCTCACGGCGTCCAGGCTGTTCTGGCAAACCTGGGGGTTGCCTTGCGCATCGACAAGCCCCAAGCTGCGGGCTACGCGCTCGCGGTCTAGCGGGTAACTGGTGCCGGCCAGCGCGGCAGCGCCCAGGGGCAGGCGGTTGGTGCGCGCGCGCACCTGGGTAAATCGCTCGGCATCGCGGCTGAACATTTCCACATAGGCCAGCAGGTGGTGGCCAAAGCTCACCGGCTGGGCCACCTGCAGGTGGGTAAAGCCGGGCAGGATCACGTCCACGTTTTTCTCGGCCACGTCCAGCAGCGCCTGCTGCAGATCGGTCAGCAAGCCGTTGATCAGGTCGAGCTCGTCGCGCAGCCACAGGCGCACGTCGGTGGCGACCTGGTCGTTGCGGCTGCGCCCGGTGTGCAGGCGCTTGCCCGCGTCGCCCACCAGCTGGGTCAGGCGGGCTTCGATGTTCAGGTGCACGTCTTCCAGGTCGAGCTTCCATTCGAAGCTGCCCGATTCGATCTCGCTGGTGATCTGCGCCATGCCGCGTTCAATGGCAGCGTAGTCGTCGGCACCGATGATGCCCTGTGCGGCCAGCATCTCGGCATGGGCCAGACTGCCGGCGATGTCGGCTTTCCAGAGGCGTTTGTCGAAGAACACGCTGGCCGTGTAGCGCTTGACCAGCTCGCTCATGGGTTCGGAAAACAGCGCCGACCAGGCGTGGGATTTTTTGTCGAGTTGATTCTGGGACATGGGCGTAGGGTGGTGGACAACGGCTTGTGGCGGCACAATCCGGCTACATGAAAGATACCCAGGCATTATCCGTCCTGCCCGACGCTGCGGCACCTGCCAGCGCGCCGGCACCGCAGAGCGGCCTGGTGTTTGATGTATGCCAAACCGGCATGGTCTTGCGGGCCGTGCTGGCGGTGGAGTTGTGCGCGGCGGTCGGCGTGGGCTTTCTGGCGGTCGATGCGCTGGATTGGGCGATCCGCCTGGCGGTCGTGACGGGTGGCGCCCTGCCCGCTACGGTGTTGTGGTTGCTGGCGGCCTGTGTCAGCAAGCGCGGGCTGGCCCGCTTGCCTGCCAAGCTGCAATACGGGGTGGCCATTGCCAGTGGCGCGCTGGCGGGCCTGTACGGCTGTTTCATGCTGGTGTTTTCGCACCTGGTGGTCCAGGGTGCCTGGCTGGCCAGTGCGGGCACCGGTGCGCTGGTTGCCAGTGCCATGGTGGCGGTGCTGGTCATGCGCGCCCAGCGCCAACAGCCGGCGTTGGCCAGTGCGCGCCTGGCCGAGCTGCAGTCGCGCATCCGCCCCCACTTTCTGTTCAACACCCTCAACAGCGCCATTGCACTGGTGCGCGCCGAACCGGCCAAGGCCGAGGCTTTGCTGGAAGACCTGAGCGACCTGTTTCGCGAGGCCCTCAAGGACAGCGGCGAGCCAGTGACCCTGGCGCACGAACTGGCCCTGGCCCGGCGCTACCTGGCCATCGAGCAGGTACGTTTTGGGGAGCGCCTGCGCCTGCACTGGAAGCTCGATCCCCGCGCTGAAGAGGCCCTGCTGCCGCCGCTGCTCTTGCAGCCACTGGTCGAGAATGCGGTGCGCCATGGTGTAGAACCCAGTGCCAGCGGGGCCGACGTGCACATCAGCACGCAACGCCGCGTCGGCACGGTGGTCATCAAAGTGAGCAATACGCTGCCCGGCGGACCCGGCGATCCGGGCCAAGGGCTGGCTCTGGATAATGTGCGGGAACGTCTTTCGCTGTTGCACGACGTGCAGGGGCAGTTGCGCAGCCAGTACAAGGACGGTGTCTTTCTGGTCCGAATCGAGGTGCCGCTATGAGTCATCCCACGTCGACGTCCGCAGGCCCTTTGCGCGCCATGGTGGTGGACGACGAGGCGTTGGCCCGCAACCGGCTGCGCACCTTGCTGGCGGACTGCACCGCGCCGGCCGTACGCTGCGTGGGCGAAGCGGCCAACGCCACGCAGGCGCTCGATGTATTGCGCCTGCAGGCGGCCGACGTGCTGCTGCTGGACATCCACATGCCTGGAACCGACGGCCTGACGCTGGCGCGTGCCTTGGCGGATATGCCGCAACGCCCAGCGCTGGTGTTTGTCACGGCGCATGCCGAACATGCCCTGACGGCGTTCGAACTGGATGCGGTGGACTACCTCACCAAACCCGTGCGGCTGGAGCGGCTGCAGCAGGCCTTGCAGAAGGTGGAGCGTGCTGCATCATCCGCGCGGGGCATCGAAGCCGATCCGACCGACACCGAAGCGCTGTCCATCACCGAGCGCGGCCGCACCGAGCGGGTGCTGCTGCGCGATGTTTTGTATTGCAAGGCCGAGCTCAAGTACGTCACCATTCGCACCGCCGGTCGAACCTACATCTGGGACGGAAGCCTGGGTGACCTGGAGTTGCGCCATGGTGCCCGTTTTTTGCGCATCCACCGCAACGCCTTGGTGGCCCGCCATGCCCTGCGTGCAGTTGAAAAGCACTTTGACCTGGAGGAAGGCGAAGGCTGGGCCGTGCGCCTGGTGGGCATTGACGACGTGTTGGCCGTGTCGCGCCGCCAACTGGCCGCCGTGCGCGAGGCTTTGGGTCGCTGAGCCCCAGGCTGCCACTGATTGCGGTGTTTCCAGCCGAACCACCCCGCTTGCGTCGGTACAATGCCCGGTTCGGTTGGGGCGTTAGCTCAGTTGGTTAGAGCAGAGGACTCATAATCCTTTGGTCGCGGGTTCAAGTCCCTCACGCCCTACCATTTCCTAGGCCCATTCGGGTTCCACGCCCTAGGCGTTCCTGTTGTTTTTTTCGACAGGGGGGTGCCAAACTGGCGCTTTGGGCTCACAATGCCAACCTCAGGGATTCGTGCGCAAACCTCCGTTCGAGAGGCGCCGTCATTCGTTGGATGCACATGGGGATCAGTCGTCGGTTGTTGGGTGCGTTTCGCAAGGCGCCACCGGAATCCAATGCCAATGCCATTGAAGCGGTGCGCGGTGCCATGCTGCGGGTGCTGGACGAATACAGCGGTACCGGCCATGTCCAGTTGGATTTGCGCATCAGCGATGCCCGCGACCTGGAAACCCTGTGGTACCTGCGTCCCGAACTCATGAATGCCATTTCCGCCAGCCGTGGCGAGGCGGTGGCGCGCAACTGCGTGGACAGCGTGACCGTGCACTTCAACGGGTACCGTCCTGGCGGCACCGTGCGCCGCGCTGCACCGGTGTCGACCTGATTCGCCGGCCCCGTTGGGCCTGCGCC
>JAYRUL010000218.1:0-3653 GCA_041919095.1 Rhodoferax sp.
AGCATCACGTGGGGCCACTCCAGGCCCTTGGATGCGTGCAAGGTTGAAAGCGTGACCACGTTCTGGTCCTTCTCGCGCTCGCTTACGGTAGACAGGAGCGCAATGGTTTGCGCCACCTCCAGCACACTCTTGATTTCGGTGGGGGTACTGCCGGTTGCGTCGTCCAGCGCACCGCCACAGCGCAACGCCATCCAATCGCAGAATTCCAGCACGTTAGTCCATTTGGCGGCAGCAACTTTGTCGCTGTCTTCGCTATCGAGCAGGTGTTGTTCGTAGCCGATGTCCTTGAGCCAGTCCAGCATGAAGGCCTTGGCTGCCTCGGCACCCTGGGTGTGGCGCGCGCGGTGCTGCAAATCGTTCACAAAGCGGCCGAACTCATGCAGTCCGCCCAAGGCGCGGCTCGACAGCACCGCGCCCAGGGAGTGAGAGAACAGGGCTTCGAACAGACTGAGCTTGTACTGGCTGGCAAAAACCCCCAGGCTGGCCAGTGTCTGGTGGCCGATGCCACGTTTGGGTGTGGTTACGGCGCGCAGAAATGCCGGGTCATCGTCTTCGTTGGCCCAAAGCCGAAACCAAGCGCACAGGTCACGAATCTCGGCGCGCTCGAAAAAGCTCTGGCCGCCCGAGACCTTGTAGGGGATATTGGCCTTGCGCAAGGCTTTCTCGAACGGCTTAGCTTGGTGGTTGGCGCGGTATAGCACGGCGAAATCTTTGAACTCCTTGTACTGTGCCCCGGTTTGCGCCAAGGCCCCTTGGGCACGCAGGCTCTGGATGCGGGCCACGGCGCGCTCGGCCTCGTGTTCTTCGTTGTCGGCATCGACTACACGTACGGGCTCGCCTTCGCCCAATTCAGAGAACAGTGTTTTGGGATAGAGCTTGGGATTGGGGCCGATGACATTGTTGGCGGCACGCAGGATGGCCGACGTGGAGCGGTAGTTCTGCTCTAGCTTGATCACCTTGAGCGTGGGGAAGTCCACTGGCAGCTTCTTAAGGTTGTCCAACGTGGCGCCGCGCCAGCCGTAAATGGACTGGTCGTCATCCCCCACCGCGGTAAATCGCGCCTTGTCACCCACCAGCAACTTGAGCAGTTCGTACTGGGTGGCGTTGGTGTCCTGGTATTCGTCGACAAGGATGTGGCCCATCAGTTCACGCCACTTTTGCGTAACGTGCGCATGTCTTTGTAGCAACTGCAGCGGCAGGCCGATCAGGTCATCAAAGTCCACGCTTTGGTAGGCTGTCAGACGCTCTTCGTAGCGGGCCATCACCGTGGCGGTCACGCGCTCGTCTTCGGTACTGGCCTGGGCCAAGGCCTGTGCAGCGTTGAGTCCTTGGTTTTTCCAGGCGCTGATCGCCCATTGCCACTGTCGGGCCGTACTGGCGTCGGTGGTGCCGCCTGCGTCCTTCAGGATGCTGGTGACGTCATCACTGTCGAGGATGCTGAACTGCGGTTTGAGCCCCAGTTCCTGACCGTCTAGGCGCAGCATGCGCACGCCCAGCGCGTGAAACGTGCACACCACCACCTCTTTGGCGGCCTTGCCGATCAAGCCCGCAGCACGCTCACGCATTTCGGCGGCAGCCTTGTTGGTGAAGGTGATGGCGGCAATGCGACGGGGCTCCAACCCAGACTGAATCAGGCGCGCAACTTTGTGGGTGATGACCCGCGTCTTGCCCGAACCGGCCCCGGCCAAGACCAGGCACGGACCATGCAAGTAGTTCACCGCCTCTTGTTGGGCCAGATTCAAGCCGTGCGTGACGGTGGAAGGCGGTGCGAGACGGGATTGCATGGGGGCCACAGGAAAAGCGCGCCATGATAGCGGTTACAAGTGATCCGTGCGTTGCCGCAGTTGGCGAATTGTCAGTATTGCCCAGCGCCATCGTGGCAATTTCCCTGAAAATGGGTCCGTGCTGAACGTCCTCACCGTTACTTTCCCATTTTTCGCCCTGGTGTTGTGTGGCTACATTGCCGCGCGCCGTGCACTGCTGCCTTTGGCGGCCATCCCCGGACTGAATAGCTTTGTTCTGTACTTTGCCCTGCCGTGCATGCTATACCGATTCGGCGCAAGCACCCCCATTGCGCAGCTGCTGGACCTCGGAGTCGCGTTGACCTACCTGAGCTGTGGACTGATCGTGGTCGCCTTTGTCATTGCAGTCACGCTGCACGGTCGTATCGGTTGGAATGATGCCGCCTTTGGTGCGCTGGTTGGCGCGTTTCCCAACACGGGGTTTATGGGCGTGCCGCTGCTGGTTGCACTGATTGGACCGGCTGCAGCAGGGCCGGCCATTGTCACCATCTTGGTTGATATGGTGATCACGACGTCGGTCTGCATTGCCCTGTCGCGCCTGGACGGCCATGACATGGCGTCAGCCGGACGCGCCGTACAAAACGCGCTCAAAGGCGTGGCCACCAATCCCATGCCATGGGCCATTTTGCTCGGGGCGCTGGTATCGGCCCTGCAGCTGGCGCTGCCGCATCCCTTGGTCCAGACAGTGGGGCTGCTGGCCGACGCCGCCTCGCCGGTCGCCCTGTTTACCATCGGTGCCGTGCTGGCCCGCTCGCAAATGATGGCGCAAACGGGGCAAGCACAGCCTGTGGCATGGCTGGAGGTTGTGCCGGTCGCTGCGGTCAAACTCTTCCTGCATCCGCTGCTGGTGCTGCTGGTAGGTGTCGGGGCGATCCAGATAGGCGTGCCACTGTCGCGTTTTTCGCTGACAGTTCTAGTACTGCTGGCAGCACTGCCCAGTGCCAGCAACGTTTCCTTGTTGGCCGAACGATTCGGGGCAGACAATGGTCGCATTGCCCGCATCATCCTGGTGTCCACGGCCTCGGCATTCTTCACATTTTCTGGCGTCGTTGCTGTCATGACCTAAATGACTGCGTTGGAGTACAGTCAGACGCTGGTCGAAAGGTCGGGCAAGGGCGGTTGAGTCCCAACAACTTCGTGGAGGGCGTACTTGGTAGCTGGCTGGACGCACACTTTGTGGCTGCGCCTGCATTCTCTGCGGGTCGCCATCGCTGCATCGGTGGTGTTGGGTGTCTTGCTTTCGGCGTTTGCTTCCTACCTGGAGCAAACGTCCGATTTGCGCCAGGCCCATCTGGCCCAGATACGCACCGAAATGGACAGCCTGGGCGTGTTGGCGGCGTTGGCATTGCGCGAGCCGTTGTGGCAGTTTGAGTCGGAACAAGCCAACTCCATCATGGAGGCGGCCTTCACCAATCCCGATGTGGTCGCCATCGACGTTTGGGACGACAAAGGGGCCAGCTTTGCCAGGCGTCAGCGCGCCGCAGAAGACCCCCAGCTGGTCATGCAGGCCGAACGCCTGATCGAACGCAACGGTGTCAAGGTGGGGCGGTTGCAAATCGAGATGTCCACCGCAGGCTACCTACGCAAGGTGGATGCCGTGCGTATCCAGTACTTGCGCAGTGCCGCCCAGATTTCGGTCGGCGCCCTGGTGGTCATTCTGTTTTTGATGCACTGGCGGCTGGTGCGACCCTTGGATCGGCTGTTGCAGGCATCCGGCCGTATCGCAAAAGGACAGCTGGATGTGCCTATCCAAGCCGAGTTCAAGGATGAGGTCGGCGCACTGGCAGCCAGCCTGGAGACGACGCGGCGATCGCTGCTGCACCTGATCGCCCAACTGGAAAGCCGCAACGC
>JAYRUL010000219.1:0-3542 GCA_041919095.1 Rhodoferax sp.
CCAAGTGCGTTTGTAGCCAGCGTCGCGCTCGCTCCAGGGCACCGGCCGACGTCGGCGCACCGGTGGGCGACTGGATCGCCTGCGTTGCGGCCCCCTGGCGCTGCGCATCAAAGCACAGCACATGGGCGGCCGATCCGGCCAACTCGGCATACGCCGTTTGGCCCAGCAGGTCGAACCAGGCCGGCACGGAGTCCTCCAGGGAAGCAGTGCTCCAGACCCCGCCCTCCCCGTGCCAGCGCCGATCTCGCAGCCATTGCGGCGGTTTTTGCGCCAAGCGCGAAATCGACGGCGCAAAGGCCCAGGGCAAGGCCACGCCGCGTCCTTGCAGCAGCCCTTGTTGTGCCAGGAGCGCACTACCGTTGAAAAAGGCCATCACCCAGCCACCCCGCTGTACATGCGCCTGCAGCAACGGCCCCCAATGCGTCTGGCGCTGCTCGCAGAGGTTGCGCAGATCGGGGCCGCTGTGGGCAGCCCACCCCGGCAGCACCAGCACATCGGCCGGGTCGCTCCAGCCGGTTGGTGCACCCGGTGCCGGGGTAGCCTGCACCGCTGCAGCAGGTAACCCGGTCCAACGCCAACGCACGGGCGGCAACGCTGGTTGGCGCATAGCCGCCAAGGTGTTCATAGCCTGCAAGACATCGACGACCGCAGCAGCCGTACTGCCGATGGAGCGCGGATCCCACAAAATTTCTACGGATAAGGGGTGGGGCTGCATGGTGGCGATATTGCCACTAATCGTGGCGGTTTTGGAATCCATGAACGCTTCCATCGCCCCGTACGATGCGCAAGACCCTGTTTCTTTCCCCATAACCCCGCTCACAACCCAGGAGACAACCCCATGCGCTTGCCGTTTTCCGTGACTTGCAGTGTCGCTGCCGCCGCACTGGCTGGCTGCGTCCATGCACCCAGCAACTTGTCCAGCCGCTCCGTCACCATTGAACGCACTACCTACGGCATCCCCCACATCACGGCCGCCGACCCCGAATCGCTGGCGTACGGCGTTGCCTATGCCTACAACCAGGACAACGTGTGCATGACCGCCAACCAACTGGTCACGGCGCGCGGGCAGCGCGCTGCCACGTTTGGCGGGGGCAAGGCCACTGGTTTGCTGGGTCGGCGCACCCTGCCCAACGAACAGATCGACCTGTTCATTGCCGCGCACATGGACGATGCGGCCCTGGAGCGGCAGTGGTCCAAAACCAGTGCCGAAGCGCAGGCTCTGGCGCGCGGTTACGTGGCGGGTTACAACCGTTTCCTGGCCGATGCCGCGCAACAATTGCCCCAGGAATGCGCCGCTCAAAGCTGGGTCACGCCCATGACGCTGGCGGACTACCGGCGCATGGCTGAAATATCTGCCGTCCAAGCTGGCGCAGCCGCCCTGGCCGACGCCATGCTGGCGGCCCGCCCCCCCGCTGCAGCCCAGACCGGTGCCGTGGCCGCGCCCTGGACCGTGGCCGATGCGGCCCAGGCTCTGCGCGAAGTGGGCTTGCTGGATTCACCGCTGGGTTCCAACGCCTGGGCCTTTGGCAAGGACGTTACCGCCAACGGGAGCGGCATGCTGCTGGGCAACCCGCATTTTCCGTGGAGCGGCACCAATCGCTTCTACGAAATGCACCTCACCATGCCGGGCTCGCTGGATGTGATGGGCGTCGGCATCGGGGCCTTTCCCGTGGTTTCGATCGGTTTCAACCAAGACGTGGCCTGGTCGCATACCGTTTCCACCGGCAAGCGCTTTACGCTATATGAACTGAATCTGGTCGAGGGCGACCCTACGCGCTACCTGGTGGATGGCCAACCCCAGGCCATGACGGCGCGCGCCATCCGCATCGCCGTGCGCGGTGCCGACGGCTCGCCCAAGACCCGCGAACACACCGTGTGGTCCACTCACTGGGGCCCGGTGGTGGTAATTCCGCGCGCCGGTCTGAACTGGACCCCCAAGACCGCCTATGCCCTGCGTGATGCCAACACCGGCAACACCCGCACACTCGACGCCGTCATGGCCTTTGGCCGCGCACGCTCGGTGCAAGACATCCACCAGGCCCATGCCAGCCTGGGCCTGCCCTGGGTCAACACCTTGGCGGCAGACCGCCAGGGCCAGGCGCTGTACACCGATGTCAGCGTGGTGCCCGATGTCAATGCCGATCAACTCGCCCGCTGTGCACCGAGCAAACCTGCCGCTGCGTTGCGCCAGGCCGCCGGACTGGTGGTGCTCAATGGCAGCCGCGGCGACTGTGCCTGGCACGAAGACCCGGCTTCGCCGGTACCCGGCCTGACACCAATGACGCGCATGCCCGTAGCCGTGCGCAGTGACTGGGTCCACAACTCCAACGACAGCTTTTTCTACACCCATCCCGCGCAGCGCTTTGGTGCCATCTCCCCCCTGGTGGGCGACGCCAGCGTGTCGCGCCCCCGCACCCGCGCGGGCCTGACCGAAATACCGCAAATGCTGGCGCACGGCAAGGTCACCCTGGCGGGCATGCAGGCGCAGCTGTTCCAGAACCGCAACTTCATGGCCTCGGTGATCCTTCCGGACTTGTTGCAGGCGTGTACCCAAGCCCCCAGCGCCGAGGCACGTGACGGATGCGCCGCGCTAGAGGGCTGGAACCAACGCAACGGCGTCGATTCCCGCGGTGCCCATGTGTTTCGGGAATTCTGGCGCACCGCCCGCACCATCCCGGGGGTGTACCGCGTCGCGTTCGACCTGCAACAGCCGGTGGCGACACCGGCGGGGTTGAAGATGAGTGACCCGGCTGTGGCCACCAAGGTCTGGGCGGCGCTGGATAACGCCGTCAAAACGATACGCAGCGCCGGATTTGCGTTGGATGCGACTCTGGGCAGCGTGCAGCGCCCGGCCATCACCGAAGAACCCATCGCCCTGCACGGGGGCGACGAATTTGAAGGAGTGCTCAACAACCTGGGGCGGCAGGAGCCCGCACCCATCAATGCCCAGGGCCTGCGCATCGACTACGGCACCAGCTATGTGCAAACCGTCACCTTCGACGCGCAAGGCCCGGTGGCCCAGGCCATCCTGACCTACGGCCAGTCCACCAACCCGGCCTCACCCCATGCCAACGACCAAATGCGGGCGTTCTCGACGCAGCAATGGCACAACCTGCCGTTTCACCGCAGGGACATCGAGCTCCAGCGCCAGGGCGCACCCTTGACCCTGGTGCGCCCCTGAACCAGGCCGGGCCGCCCAGAGGCGGCCCGCTGCTTCAGGTCTTGGAGGGCTTGGGCGCCAAAGCGCCCTGGCAGGCCGAGCGCGCTTCGTCGCCTGCGGGCAGCTTGGCGCACACGGCATCGAGCTGCTGGGCCAGTCGGGACACCACAGCGCCTTGCTTGTTGGCCTTACCCCAGGCCTGCAACTGCGCGCCCATGCGCTCCAGGCTGCGCCGGTTGCGTTCGTAGAAAGTCTCTGGGGCGGGATCGAGTTCGCTGATCACCTGGGCCGCGGCCTTCTCGATGCGTGCGTGTTCCTGGGGGGCCAGGTCGATGAGCTTGTTCACATAGCCGCTGCCCCACTGCAAGCGCGTGGCAGGCCC
>JAYRUL010000220.1:0-3541 GCA_041919095.1 Rhodoferax sp.
AGAAACTCGAAAGCCGTGGCATTACCGGTTTGGCGTACTGGGACAACGGCTTCAAGATCTTCTCCGCCAACAAGCCGCTTAAGAGCGTGGCCGACTACAAGGGCCTGAAGTACCGTATCCAGTCTTCCAAAGTGATTGAGGAGCAGATCCGCGCCCTGGGCGGTATTCCTCAGGTGATCGCCTTTGGTGAGACCTACCAGGCGCTGCAGACCGGCGTGGTCGATGGCACCGAAAATCCGCCCTCCAACCTGTTTACCCAGAAGATGCACGAGGTGCAAAAGCACGTCAGCATGACCAACCACGGTTACCTGGGGTACGCCGTGATCGTGAACAAGAAGTTCTGGGACGGTCTGCCCGCCGACGTGCGTGAGCAACTGAACCAGGCCATGAAGCAGTCCACCTTCTACGCCAACCAGATTGCCCAGGACGAAAACGACAAGGCCCTGGACGGTGTGAAGAAGAGCGGCAAGACCACCATCTACACACCCACCGCCGAAGAGCGCACCGCGCTGAAGAAGGCCCTGCTGCCGGTGCACACCAAGATGGCCGACCGCGTAGGCAAAGAGACCATCCAGGAAGTCTACAAGGCCACTGGTTTCGACCCGGCCAAGCTCTGATTGCCAGTGTTTTGTATCGCCGAAGCGCCACGCCCGCCCTTGTTGGTGCCGCGTGGCGTTTTTGATACCACCGGAGTATTCCCATGAAGTTCCTTGATCATCTGGAAGAGTGGTTCATCACCTTCCTGATGGGCGGTGCCACGCTCATCGTTTTCGCCGCCGTGCTGCACCGCTACGCCGCGGGCTTTGCCATCCCCGGCGTGCAGGACTGGCTACTCACCCTCAACATGACCTGGGCCCAGGAGCTCACCATCATCATGTTCGTGTGGATGGCCAAGTTCGGCGCCGCCTACGGCGTGCGCACCGGCATCCACGTGGGGGTCGACGTGCTCATCAACCGGTTGAGCGACGCCAACCGCAGCAAGTTCATCATTTTTGGCTTGTTGGCCGGCGCCGTATTCACCGGCATCGTGGCCTACCTGGGTTCGCACTTTGTGTGGGAGAACGGTGCGCACTACGGTTTCTACAAGTTCTTTGGTCTGCCCATCGATGACCTGATCGAAGGCCCCACCACGCCCGACCTGGAGTGGCCCACCTGGATCGTCTACAGCGCCATTCCGCTGGGCACCAGCCTGATGTGCTTCCGCTTTCTGCAAGTGCTGGTGGGCTTTGTCCGCACCGGTGAACTGCCGCACCACGACCACGGCCATGTGGACGGACTGGACGAAGAACCCGCCGCGCAGGACATCAACCCCTACGCCATGAAAGACAACCTGCACCCCTCGGACACCGCCCACAAAGAAGGGGGCCAGAAATGAACGCCACCATCATCTTCATCATCTTGCTGGTGCTCATGCTCACTGGCATGCCGATCTCGATCTCGCTGGGCCTCACCGTACTGACCTTTCTGTTTGGCTTTACCAATGTGCCGCTGGAATCGGTGGCCTTGAAGCTGTTTACCGGTATCGAGAAGTTCGAGATCATGGCCATCCCGTTCTTCATCCTGGCCGGCAACTTCCTCACCCACGGCGGCGTGGCCCGGCGCATGATCAACTTTGCCACCGCGATGGTGGGTCACTGGTACGGCGGCCTGGGCCTGGGCGGTGTGCTGGCCTGCGCCTTGTTTGCTGCGGTGTCGGGCTCCAGCCCGGCCACGGTGGTGGCCATTGGCTCCATCCTGCTGCCGGCCATGGTGAAGGCCGGGTTTCCGAACAAGTTCGGTGCAGGGGTCATCACCACCTCGGGCGCTTTGGGCATCCTGATTCCGCCCTCCATCGTGATGGTGATGTACTCGGTGGCCACCAACACCTCGGTGGGCGCCTTGTTCATGGCCGGAGTGGTGCCGGGCCTAGCCCTGGCCGCCACCCTGGGTGGGGTGACCTACTGGCGTGCACGCAAGCACAACTACCCGCGCCTGCCCGCTGCGACCTGGGGCCAGCGTCTCAAGGCTTTTCGTGAGTCAGCCTGGGGCTTGTTCTTGATTGTGGTGGTGATGGGCGGCATCTACAGCGGCATGTTCACGCCCACCGAAGCGGCGGCTATGAGTGCGGTGTACGCCTTCATCGTGGCGGTGTTTGTCTACAAGGACATGGGCCTGAAAGACGTGCCCAAGGTGCTGCTGAACTCGGCCAACATGAGTGCCATGCTGCTGTACATCATCACCAACGCGGTGTTGTTCAGCTTCATCATGACCAACGAGAACATCCCCCAGGCCCTGGCCGACTGGATGCTGGGCAACGGCCTGGGCATGATCACCTTCTTGCTGGCCGTGAACGTCATCCTGCTGCTGGCGGGCAACTTCATGGAGCCCTCCTCCATCGTGCTGATCTTTGCTCCCATTCTGTTCCCGGTGGCCATGAAGCTGGGCATCGACCCGGTGCACTTCGGCATCATCATGGTGGTGAACATGGAAGTGGGCATGTGCCACCCGCCCGTGGGCCTGAACCTGTATGTGGCCTCGGGCATCACCAAGATGGGTATCACCGAGCTCACCGTGGCGGTGTGGCCGTGGCTCTTGTCCATGCTGGGCTTCCTGGCGGTGGTCACCTACTGGCCGGGCCTGTCCCTGTGGTTCCCGCGCATGCTGGGGATGATGTAAGGCGCGCGCAAAAGTAACGCTGCTCCTGCAGGCCGCTGTCGCATGCCGACAGCGGCTTTTTTCATGCCTGGCGATCAACAGTCGGGCTTGCCGTAGTTCTGCATGCACAGCGCCCGAATGCGGCGCTGGTTTTCTGCGGCGCGCTGCTGCGCATCGTATTGCGCCTGGCGTTGGGCAGATTGGCGTTCGGATTCCTTGCGGGCTGCGTCGTACTTTTCTTCGCGTTCCTTGCGGGCGGCCTCGTTGCGTTCGTCGCGTTGCTGCTGGCTCAGTACCCGCTGGTTGTTGGCATCGGCAACCATTTGCGCGCGCATGGCCGACGCGGCTTCGTTGCGCAGGCGCTGTTCGTTTTGCTCAGCCAATCTTGCACGCTGGGCGCGTTCGGCTTGCTCAGCGGCGGCGGCTTGGGCTTGGCGCGCAGCCTCTTGTTCTTCGAGTTGTTGTTTCTTCAGGGCCAGTGCGGCCTGCTCGGCGGCGCGCGCTGTGCGTTGGTGTTGCATGTAGCCACCGATGGCAAACAAGGCCGCAGTGGCCATGGCAATCAGCGGCAGGGGCTGCAAGTACCAGCGAGCCGTGGCCTCGCGTTCTACAACCACCATCTCGCGCGCTGCCGCAGTGCCGCCGTGGAGTCGGCGATCGTGGGACTCCCGCGATTGGGGGTTGGAGAGAATCTGGTACGCCCGTTTGGCTTCGAGCAAGCGACCTTCGCGGTCGGGCTTGTTGCTCAGCGCCCCGTGGGTGAGTTGCTGGACCAGCGCGTCATAGGCATCGCGTATCTCTTGCGCATCGGCGTCGCCCGGCAAACCCAAGACGACGTAGGCAGACTTCATGTTGCGTCCTTGCTTTCAGAAAAATGACCCAGGTCGGTACGACCAAACGGCGGATT
>JAYRUL010000221.1:0-3484 GCA_041919095.1 Rhodoferax sp.
GGCCGCGTCAGCCCCACAACGGCTGCACATGTGCAGGACGAATTGGGCGACGCGCTGCTGGTACTGGATGGTGGGCCCTGTGATGTGGGGATCGAGTCCACCATCGTGGATTGCACGCGGGCAAGTCCCGCCCTGCTGCGTCCCGGCGCTATCAGCCGGGCGCAAATTGAGGCAGTGTGCGGGTGCAAGTTGCTATCAAAAGAGGAGCTGCTTACGCAAATTGCAGGCGGGCTAGAGGTTCCAAAGGCATCAGGAACGCTGGATTCCCACTACGCGCCCAATGCGCAGGTGCGGCTGATGGATGCACCAGCCCTGCAAGCGGCGGTGGACATGCTCGGCACCGTCATGCTGCCCGGTGGGGCCGATGCCCCGGCCTCCATCGCTATCTATGCCCGCACGCCGCTCAAGCGGGTGCCGCTGGCGGTGGCGCTGCGCCGCATGCCCGACGACGCCCAGGCTACGGCGCACCAGCTCTTTGCCGTATTGCGTGCCTTGGATGCGACCGGTGTCAAACTGATCTGGGTGGAAACGCCGCCCGATATGCCCCAGTGGGAAGGCGTGCGCGACCGATTGCATCGCGCTGCGGCCTGAGTGCCGCCTACTAGAAACATGCGGGCAAAAAAAAGCAGCCTTTCAAAGGCTGCTCGACGAAGGGGGACCGCCGATAGCGGTCCCGCAGTCGCAATCAAAAACGCATGCCCACTGCCAAGCTAAACGAACTGGGGTCGAGCTTGATATCCAGCGTCTGGCCCGTCGACAATTTGGTCTGCGTGCTCAAAGGGGTATAGGTGTAGCTGGCATCAATGAACCAGCCCCCGCTCATCTGGAAGGCAACGCCCAACTGGGCGGTGGCAGCCCACTTGGAATCAACCGTCAAGGTGGTGGGGTTCGACGGCGTTCCACCGGAAATGGCGGTCAGTGTCGAGGTCGCCCGGGCACCATAGAAAGCTGCATAGGTCAACCCCAGACCGACGTAGGGACGCACGCTGGAGTTGGCTTCCATGAAGCGGTACTGGGCCATCAGCGTTGCGGGCAAGGCCTTGACGTCGGCAATCTTGCCCGCACCGGCAATCGCGCCGTCGCCGGAAATATCATGCTGGAACGGTACGGCCAAGGGCAAGTCGACGGCCAGGTTGTCGTCCACCATGTAGGTGATGCCGCCCGAGAGCCGAGTCGAGCTGCCAACGCTGGACTTGGTTCCGGCCAGGCTGGGTGGCGTCAGGTCGCCGCTGGAGACGTTCGGTGTGATGGTGGTCGCACCGGCGCGCACCAACAGCGAGCCTGCAGTTTGTGCCTGTGCGGCCAGAGCCGTCGCCAACAGTGCGGGCAGAACGAGGAGTTTGAATGTGTTTTTCATGTGCATGGCCTCCTGGGTTTACAGCCAGCCGGCCTTGGCCAGTTGCAGGTTGATGGACTGCCCAATCAGCTTGTGCAGCGCGGGAGTGGGGTGGAAGTTGTCCGAATAGGCATAGTAGTTCCACCAGTTCGCTGCAGTCTCACCCGTGGGGATGTTGGCGGACATGCTGGCCGAGTTACACGCCACCACGGTAGCGGCCTGGCTCAGGCTGGCTTGGCCGGTGGTGCTATCCAAACCACCCGCAACCTTGGGGCAGGCGGGCGTGGTGATGTTGGTCAGGGCGAACTGCGCGGGCGCAGCCGTAATCTTGCCACCCTCGGTGTACAGGTCATAGACCTGCACGCCGGTGCCGGCCAGGCCTTGTGCCAGAGCGCCATTGAACGCCAGCGTCCACCCGCGAACCGCAGCCTGGACCGCATCGCGTTGTGCGGTGCCACTGGCGGCGGCGACGGCACCGAGTACGGCAGCAAAACGCGGCGTCACGGTGATATCGGGTACGTTGACCGCTACGACGCGGCTCACACCCTTGGCCACGATATGGGTTTTGATGGCTGCCGCTTGGGTTTGTCCCAGCATCTGTGCATAGGCGCCGGCAGCGGTTCCCAGGCTGGTCGCTGTCGGGGTGGCACCCACGATGCTGGCCACCGTAGCGGCTGGCATCAGCGTGCCCAGCATGCCCATGAAGGTCGCTACACCGGCGGGGGTGGTTGCGCCCAGGTAGCCGCCAACCAAGTCAGCCAGGTCATTGCCACCACCATCCACGATCACGATGTCGGTGCTCTTGAGCGAGGCTGAGCCCACCTGCATCTGGTAGGTAATGGAGAAGGGTACCGTGGCGCTCGGTGCCGAGGCGTTGGTCAGGTTGTTGATACGCCCGCCGCCCACGGCATAGCTGGTGCAGCTGGTGTTGGGCACGAAGGTGGTTCCGTTGAAACGGAAGAACGCGCACAGGCTGCCGGCGCCGAAATTGGCTGCAACGATCTCCGGGAAGACCAGGAACGGGTTGGCTGCGTCAGCGCTTTGGATGGTGAACTTGTACCCAAACGTTCCGCTGTCCATGATGCTGTCGCCAAAAACCTTGGCGGAGGGTGCGACCGACTTCGGAGTCGTGTCGGCACCATCGCTGGCACCACCGCATCCTGCCAAAAATGCCGCGCAACCAGCGGCTACAACTGCCCATTTCCATTGCTTCATCGTGCACCCCTTAAAAATAGTACGACCGTTCACTTTTCCGTCCAACATGATAGAAGTGCTGTATACAAACAACCATGGGGGAAACACTGAGGCGCTTTAAACCCCCGCCTCTACGCACTTGCGTGGGAATCTGCGCCGGTCACGGGTGGTGCGCCGATCGGTAACGCAGTTTCATTCCCAGAATGGCGCTGGCCAGCGCCAAGGTGACCGCGTTGGCGCAGACGATGGGCCAGGCCTGCAACAGCAGTCCGTATACCAGCCACAGGCTGATGCCCAGGGTGAACACGCTGTACATCCCTAGCGAGATGCCGCTGACGTCACGCGTCCGAAACGTTTGCCACGCCTGCGGTACAAAGCTGATGGTGGTGAGAAAGGCGGCGCAGTAGCCCAGCAGATCGGAAATTGACATGGAGTGCAGGAGTTAGAGGCGTGTCACGGATTCCACCAAGGCGTCCAGGGCCGGGCGCAACTGCCGGGCCTGGGGGTGGTTGACGATTGTGACAAAGACAAACCGCTTGCCGCTGTGGGCGTGAATGTAGCCTGCCAAGGCGGTCACGTCGGTGAGACTGCCGGTTTTGAGATGGGCTCCACCCTGGCTCAGCGCGGGCGCGCGGCGCAAGGTTCCATCGACTCCGCCCATGGGCAGGGATGCCAACAAGTCGGGCATCAGAGGCGATGCGTAGGACCACAGCAACAGCCGAGCCAGCGCACTGGCGCTGATCCGCTGCGAACGGGAGAGGCCGGAACCGTTGTCGAGCACCGGCCCATCGTTGCCGCCCAACCGCTGTTGCCACCAGGAACTGACCTGCGCGCGCGCGCGGGGCAAATCGGCACTCACGCTGCCGCTCTCTCGCGCCAGCGTGAGAAACAACTGTTGGGCCATCACGTTGTTGCTGAACTTGTTGATGTCGCGCACGACTTCGGCCAACGTGG
>JAYRUL010000222.1:0-3478 GCA_041919095.1 Rhodoferax sp.
GCTGAATCTCTTTCAGCGTGCGCCCGCTGGCATCCTTCCAGCTCAGCCGCCCGTTGGTGCAACCGCCGAGCACGATGTCGGACGCTGCGGAAGGGGCAGAAAAAACATAGTCCTGAGTGAACTTCAGCACATCGCCCTTCGCAGTGAGGACGCCGTTCTTGATCAAATCCGCCCGCAGTTCGCTGGGGCCGGCCAGCTTGGCAAAGCTGGGCGTTACGGTGGCCGCTGCTTGCGATCCCGCCCGCACCACAAAGCCCTGGCTGGACTCGTAGCCCGTGGCCTGCACGCCCTTGCCCTTGCAGATGAGCACCGGGCCGGACTTGGCGGCGGGGGCCTTGGGCGCCTGCTCGAACGCATGCACCCCCAGCACCGGCAGCATGCCCAGCATGTGGCCTAAAAAGACTTCCATGTCGGCCCGGTCGGCCTCGCTCAAGCTGGGTTCGGCAGGCTGGTTGGCGTTGTCCAGCGGCATGCGCTTGGCCGCGCGGGCCAGTGCGATCAGGCGCGACTCCAGAAACTGCACATGCGCCTTGTTGAGCTGCCCGGCCGTGGCGGTGGTGAAGCCGATGGCACGGGTCCAGAAGTCCTTCTTGGCCTGGTGGTCTTGCAAGCGTGGAAGGATGGGGTCCCCCTCGCCCACATAGACCATGTCGCCCTCGCCGTCCGGGCGCGGCCCCAGCAGCAAATACACCCCGGTTTGCGCCAGCTCGGGACGCGCCTTGACCTGCGGCAGCAGCGCGCGCGGGAACAGCAGCGCCTTGCCGATCCAGTTGGACTTGTCGACGATGCGCAGGCCGTCGGGGTCGCCGTCGGCGACGAAGATGCGGAGGGAGAAGGGGGTTTGCGGTGCCATTTGCTATAGCGTCAGATGCCCACCAACAAACCGACATCCCTGGGCCGCCAAGGCTTTGATTGCTGGTGAACGGGTGTTGTAGGTGCTTTTGCCGGATGCAACCCAAACCACATCTCTCCGATACTGCCCCAATGGATTTCCATTCAACCACCCAGAAAGCCAGGCCAGCTTTCGCTCAACCTCTGTAATATTCTTGGTGGAGCTGGCTGGGTGAACCTCGATCCAATGTGCAGTAATCACTTTCCCAGCAGTCTTTCCCACCACATAGTCCCAGCGATGGACGTTTGGCAAAGTCGCGGCCAGCGCAGCATCCACATCTGCGCTACCGGCCAGTTCACGTGGATGCGCGCAGGATACGTGGCCTGCATCGACTGGCTTCAAAGCCCCCAACCCTTTACGGAAAGCACCATTGCCCAATGCGCCAACCATATCGGCCTTGAAGCTCATGCAGGCTCCTTGAACAAATCGCCAGAGGCAAAGGCGGCAGAGTTGGCCACTGCCTTTGCGACCGTTTCGTTGGCGCGCGCGCTGAACTCCAACAGCCCGCCCCAACTCGCTTCTTGCGCTACCGGCGACATCGGATCCAGATTCGTAACGTCCATCACCTTGCTGGCGGGATCGAAGTAGTAAACCTTGGAGGATTTTTTCAGGGCATTGCCCGCCATGGCTCTCAACGATGCACTCTTGGGCGCACCAAACAAATCCAGAAGATCCGGGGGGGTACCCCCTGTCTTGCGCAACGTCTCCAGCGCCCATACCAATTCAAGAACCTGCGGCGAATGCGTTGACAGAATTACCTTGTAGCCGCGCGTCAGCAACTCCAGAACGATCAACAAAACCACCGATATGGCACGCGGGTGCAAGCCCATTTCAAGCTCTTCAATCACCACCCACTCAATATTGTTGCGACGAGACACCTTGCCTGGAGGCATCAGCCAATACAGGCCCAGCAGCAGTGGAACAAATTCACGCTGCCCTGCGGACCACACCATGAACGGCAGCGACTCACTGCCGACCCCAAGCACCAGGCGCTTTTGTGACTGCACCTTGTCCACGGACAGCTTGAAATCGGCAAACACACTGGCCTGCAACAGCTTACGGTAGTCAGATTTCAGCCGGTTGGGCTGCGGAAACAAAGGGCCGCTACCGTTGAATTCGCGCTCCATCAGCAAACGTAGGTTCTCGCTAAAAGCGCGCACAGCATAAGGGTCGCCAGATTTGTAATCCGTAAAAGGTCTGGGCCACCCGTTGGCAAGCGCCATGACCCGTTGCGCTGGAATCAAGAAAACTGACTCGCTCTTGCCAGGTTGCTGTCGGGCAACTCGTCTTTTGACATCAACGGTTTTGCCGTCTACCGCGACCTCGCTGTCGATGCGCCAAATGGAGTGCATGCCCTCGCCAAAGTACACATCAAGAAACGCCGACAGTTGACCGTCATAGTCCAAACCATAGGTATGCAATTGCTGCTGCACTAGGCCACTGTCTTGTAACAGCTTGACCCATTGCAGCGAAACACTCTTCCCGCTGGCCTGTGGTCCCACTAATACGGTCAAATCGCCAAATGTGAGATTGGCTTCCTTGATTTGACCGATGTTTCGCAACGTCAGCTTTTTCATGGTTGGCCCTCTGATTTTTTACTTGATTGGATGGTGCGGACGAAAACGCCCTCGCGAATGTACCCTGGTGTAGCTTCTGCGCGCACTGGAGATTGCTTCGCAGGTGCTGGACGATGTTTCCTTGCCAAATATGTAGTTGTTGCAGGGGCTGGAGTAGGCGTAGAACTCATTCTTGGTCTGGAGGGGCATGGCTTGTAGCTGGCGCAGCCGCTGCCTCATTCGGTAACAACTGTGGGCTTGTTGCGCTTGCGGTCCATGAAGGTGCTGTGCGCTTCGCTCACGCCCTGGCTGCCTGCTGCTGGAGGCAGTAGCGCCAGCCACTGCGCCAGCAGCTCAGGTGGGAAGAAGGCAAACACGCCGCGTGCGCGCGGCTCGGGGTTCAGGCCGTTGGTGAAGTGGGTTTCCACCCCGGTGCTTTCCCACACAAAGAGCATTAGGCGGCGCCAGGCGGGCAAGGTGGTAGGCAGGCCTTTGGCGTAGCGGCTGCTTTGCAGCTCTACCCCGGTGAGCGTGGCGCCCTCGTTCTTGGCCTCGATCACGCCGCAGGCCTTGCCGTTCACATAGAGCAGGTAGTCGGCAAAACCAAAGCCGGTGTTGAGGGGGAATTCGCGGATGGCGACGCCGGTGGCAGCGTGAATGTTGGCGTCAGAGACATTGCAGACGTGCCAACCGGCTGCAACAAGCAGCGCGTCGATGCTGACTCTGGCTTTCTGCTCTGGCGTCATGGGGCCTCCCTGCGGAGCATTCTAGTGAATAAGCCATCAATGGCCTATAGCCCCTGCAGATATTGCGCTAATTGCTATGTTTTTAGTAGCAATCCATTGGGCACTGCGGTGTGGCTGCGGTTGCGTGGACTGTCAGGCTGTACTCCTACAGCGCTTGCGGCACCGCCTCCGCCAGAAAGTCATACACCGCCCGGATGCGCGCACTGGTGCGAATCTCGCGGTGCACCGTGAGCCACATGGGCAGCGGCGGCGGCTGGATGGCGGGCAGCACCTGCAGCACCTCG
>JAYRUL010000223.1:0-3429 GCA_041919095.1 Rhodoferax sp.
ATGTCCACCAGGGCTTCGATGACGGGTCGGTAGGTCCAGATATTGGGGCCGCGCAAATGGGTGGTGCGCAGGATGCTGATCTTTTTCTCGTCCGTCATGTTTGCTTCAATAAGAGGCAGTCCACCAAAATGGGGCTGGCTGCGTTGTGTATTTTCGCTGAGCTTTGGACCACACTGTCGCGTCCAATCCGGGTCGCGCTTAGTATCGTAAAGTATGCGCCCCGCCGCAAACTCCTGCCAAACGCCTCGTCTTTCCTGCCAGAAATGGTTTTTTCACCCATGACCTCTGATGTTTTAGCCCTGGAAACGTTGCCGCCCGAGGTTCCTTCCGCGTGGCGTAGCGAATTGCGCCAACAACTGGCTCCCCAGGAAAACGTGCTGGCGGTGCTGGAGGTTGACCTGGATACCCGTTTGCATTTTGTGAACGGATTGGTTCTGATCACGACCACCCGGGTGATGGCGCGCAGCGCCGAAGCAGCCGGTTGGCAGCAATGGCCGCTGCAAGAAGGCATGGACCTGCGCCACCATGACCATGCCGGGGTGGGCCACCTCGATCTGGTGGATGCACAGGGCCGTTTGGCCACCTGGCGTTTTACCTTGGGGCAGAACCTGCAGGCGATTCGCCTGGTCGACCAATTCCACTCCCAGTTGCACCACCATGTCACCGGTACACCGCTGGCCCAGCTCGTGCAGTCGGTCTGCCCCAGCTGCAAGGCCCCGCTGGAGCCGGACCAGGAAGAATGCCCGGTCTGCACCAAGGTGGTCCATACGCCGCCCTCCACCTGGACGCTGTTTCGGCTGTGGCGCTTTGCCAAACCCTACAAGGGCCAATTGGCCTTGGGTTTCTTCCTCATGTTGCTGGGTACGGCCGCCAACCAGGTGCCCCCGTACCTGACCGTTCCGCTGGTCGACGAGGTCTTGATTCCGTTCCAGAACGGGCAGCAGATTGCGCCCGAAACCGTGGGGATGTACCTGGCCGGACTGTTGGGGGCGGCCGTCCTGGCCTGGGTCTTGAGCTGGGGGAAAACCTACGTGCTGGCCCTGGTGTCGGAGCGCATTGCGGCCGATTTGCGCACCACCACCTACGACCATTTGCTGAAACTCTCGCTGGAGTATTTCGGAGGCAAGCGTACGGGCGATCTGCTGTCGCGCATCGGGTCGGAAAGCGACCGTATTGCGGTATACCTTTCCTTGCACCTGACCGACTTTGCCAGCGACGTGATCATGATTTTGATGACGGCGGTGGTCCTGTTCACCATGGACCCATTGCTGGCCCTGATCACCCTGGTGCCTCTGCCCTTCATTGGCTGGATGATCCACGTGGTGCGCCACCGCCTGAGCACGGGCTTCGAAAAGATTGACCGGGTCTGGGCCGAAGTGACCAACGTGCTGTCCGACACCATCCCTGGCATCCGCGTGGTCAAGGCCTTTGCCCAGGAGCGGCGCGAGGCCGAGCGCTTTCGCGTGGCCAACCAGCACAACCTGCTGGTGAACGACCGCATCAACAAGATCTGGTCCTTGTTCTCGCCGACCGTTTCCTTCTTGACTGAAGTGGGGTTGCTGGTGGTATGGGGATTTGGCATCTGGCAGATTTCGCGCGGGCAAATCACGGTGGGTATGTTGTTGGCGGCCATTGCCTACATCAGCCGCTTCTATGGCCGCCTGGACTCCATGAGCCGCATCGTCAACGTGACGCACAAATCCGCTTCGGCGGCCAAGCGCATTTTTGACATCCTGGATCATGTGTCCAGCGTACCCGAGCCGGCCCAACCGGTGCATGTCGACAAGGTGCAGGGCCGCATCCAGGTGCGCGAGGTGGGTTTCCGGTACGGCAATCGCGAGGTGAACAAGGGCATCCAGCTGGACATTGCGCCGGGCGAAATGATTGGTCTGGTGGGTCACAGCGGTTCGGGCAAGAGTACGCTGGTCAATCTGATCTGCCGCTTCTACGATGTGAGCGAAGGGGCCATCTTGGTGGATGGCGTGGACATCCGCTCCTACGCCGTGGCCGACTACCGGCGCAATATCGGTCTGGTGCTGCAGGAACCCTTCCTGTTCTTTGGCACCATTGCCGACAACATCGCCTATGGCAAACCCGATGCCACACGTGATCAGATCATTGCTGCGGCGCGCGCGGCCCATGCGCACGAGTTCATCTTGCGCCTGCCGCAGGGTTACGATTCCATGGTGGGCGAGCGCGGCCAGGGCCTGTCGGGCGGTGAGCGCCAGCGCATTTCCATCGCACGCGCCTTGCTGATTGACCCGCGCATCCTGATCCTGGACGAAGCCACCTCGTCGGTGGACTCCGAGACCGAGAAGGAGATCCAGAAGGCACTGGAAAACCTGGTGCAAGGGCGCACCACCATCGCCATTGCTCACCGCTTGTCCACCCTGCACCGTGCCGACCGGCTGGTGGTGCTGGACCGCGGCAAGGTGGTGGAAGAAGGCTCGCACGACGACCTGATGGCGCGCGAAGGCGCCTACTACAACCTGTATCAGGCTCAAGCCCGCAACGCGGCTGCGCTGCTGACGGAAGGAGAGGGTGCGTGATGGAACCCACACAGACCCTGGCACCTGCGTGGCGCCTGGAGCGCAACCCTTTTGGGCAACTGGTCCTGACCCTGGCCGACGGCACCCGCCACGAGGGTGTGGTGCCGGTGCGGGCATTCCCCGTGCAGTCCCCCGAAGTAGGTGTTGCGCTGGTCAATACCGACGGCAAGGAGGTCGTCTGGATCGAATACCTGGCCACGTTGCCAACGGCACTGCGTACCCTGATCAACGATGAGCTGGCGAGCCGCGAGTTCATGCCCGTGATCGGTCGGATTGTGGGCGTGACCAGCTTCTCCACGCCGTGCACCTGGACGGTGGAAACCGATCGTGGCCCTACCCAGTTTGTACTGCGCGGCGACGAAGACATCCGCCGCTTGGGAGTCAGCGCTGCCTTGCTGATCAGTGACATCCACGGCATTCATTTCCTGGTCCGTGACCAGTACGCCTTGGACGCCACCAGCAAACGCATCCTTGATCGTTTTATGTAACGACTCGTACAACTGTCAACGTGCAAGCGTGCCCACGCGTTGCATGCGCGGTGGCAACAGTCAGTTGCCTTTGGGGTGCACCATGAAACGCGTAATTCAGAAGTTGGGTATTGCCACCTTGGCATTGGCGGTTTTTGCCACACCGGCGTTGGCCGATTGGGGTCGTCGGCATCATGGACCCGGGCCTTCGCACCACTACAACCCGCCTCGGCATCACAACCACCACCACCATCGCCCCCATGGCGGCGGCGCGGACTGGGTGGCCCCTTTGCTGTT
Source organism: Rhodoferax sp. (assembly GCA_041919095.1). Lineage (GTDB taxonomy): Bacteria > Pseudomonadota > Gammaproteobacteria > Burkholderiales > Burkholderiaceae_C > Allorhodoferax. The sequence goes on from JAYRUL010000223.1 coordinate 3,314, forward strand.
TCTGGGGCTGGCCGGGGCCGCCATTGGCGCAGCCGCGACACCCAGCCCGCCGCCGGTCACCTACGTGCAACCGCCACCAGTTGTGGTGCAGCCGCCGGTTGTTACCTATTCACCGC